>DATLGD010000049.1:0-58621 GCA_035540755.1 Mycobacteriales bacterium
ACAGCAGCAGGCCCTGCGCGAGCCGCGGCCGCCCCGCCACGACCCGGCCGGGCTGTGGGGCGTGGTGCCCGCCGACACCCGCAAGCCCTTCGAGGTGCGCGAGATCATCGCCCGCATCGTCGACGACTCCGACTTCCACGAATTCAAGGCCCGCTTCGGCCCGACCCTGGTCTGCGGCTTCGCCCACATCGAAGGCATGCCGGTGGGTATCGTCGCCAACAACGGCATCCTGTTCTCCGAGTCCGCCTTGAAGGGCGCGCACTTCATCGAGCTGTGCGCCCAGAGGGGCATCCCGCTCGTCTTCCTGCAGAACATCACCGGCTTCATGGTCGGGCGCAAGTACGAGAACGGCGGCATCGCCAAGGACGGCGCGAAGATGGTCACGGCCGTGGCCACCGCGCAGGTCCCGAAGATCACGGTGCTGATCGGCGGCTCCTTCGGCGCCGGCAACTACGGCATGTGCGGCCGGGCGTACGACCCGCGGTTCCTGTGGACCTGGCCGAACAGCCGCACCTCCGTCATGGGCGGGGAGCAAGCGGCGTCCGTGCTCGCGACGGTGCGGCGCGACGGCATCGAGGCCAAGGGCGGCACGTGGCCGGCCGAGCAGGAGGAGGCCTTCAAGGCGCCGATCCGCGACCAGTACGAGACCCAGGGCTCGCCCTACTACGGCACGGCCCGCCTGTGGGACGACGGCATCATCGACCCGGCCGACACCCGGCGCGTGCTCGGCCTCGGCCTGGCCGCCGCGGCGAACGCCCCGATCCCGGCGCCGCGCTACGGCGTCTTCAGGATGTGACCGTGAGCGGAGCACGCGGGCGGCGCCCCGTGACGGAGGAGCAGGCGCGCCGCGCGCCTGCGCAGCGAGTGCAGGAGCTGGCATGACGTTCGGCAGCCTGCTCGTCGCCAACCGCGGCGAGATCGCCGTCCGGGTCCTGCGGTCCGCCCGCGCCGCCGGCCTCCAGACCGTGGCCGTGTACTCCGACGCCGACCGCGAGGCCCCGCACGTCCGCGAGGCCGACATCGCCGTGCGGCTCGGCCCGGCGCCGGCGGCCGAGTCCTACCTGTCGATCCCGGCGCTGCTCGAGGCAGCCCGCCGCTCGGGGGCCGAGGCGGTGCACCCGGGCTACGGCTTCCTGTCCGAGCGCGCGGCGTTCGCCCGTGCCTGCGCGGAGGCGGGACTGGTCTTCGTCGGTCCCCCCGCGGACGTCATCGACCGGATGGGCCGCAAGGACGTCGCGCGGCACGTGGCCGTGGTGGCCGACGTCCCGGTCGTCCCGGCGATCGAGGAGGGGGAGGGCCCGCGCAACGACGCCGCACTGGCCGAGCGCGCCGCCGCCGAGGTCGGCTTCCCGCTGCTGGTCAAGGCCGCCGCGGGCGGCGGCGGCAAGGGCATGCGCATCGTGCGCACGGCTGACGACCTGCCGGGTGCCCTCGCCGCCGCCCGCCGCGAGGCTCGGAGCGCGTTCGGCGACGACACGATGCTCGTCGAGCGCTACGTGGAGCGCGGGCGGCACGTCGAGGTGCAGGTCCTGGCCGACGCGCACGGGAACGTCGTGCACCTGTTCGAGCGCGACTGCTCGGCGCAGCGCCGGCACCAGAAGGTGCTGGAGGAGGCGCCCGCCCCCACCATCAGCCCGGCCCTGCGGGAGCTGCTGACGAGCGCGTCGGTGCGGTTGTGCCGCGAGGTCGGGTACGTCAACGCCGGCACGGTCGAGTTCCTCGTCTCCCAGACCCCGACCGGCGAGGAGGCCTTCTTCCTCGAGATGAACACCCGGCTGCAGGTCGAGCACCCGGTGACCGAGCTCGTGACCGGGCTCGACCTCGTGCGTCTCCAGCTCGACGTCGCCCAGGGCCGGCCGCTGCCGTTCACCCAGGACGACGTCACCGCCACCGGCCACGCCATCGAGGCGCGGGTCTACGCCGAGGACCCGGCCCAGGGCTTCCTGCCGCAGGCCGGCGTGGCCTCGTCCGTGCGCTGGTCGCCGCGGGCCCGGGTCGACCACGCGCTCGAGACCGGGCAGCGGGTCGAGACGCACTACGACCCGATGCTCGGCAAGGTGATCGCCTCGGGACCCACCCGCGAGGCCGCCCGGAGGTCGCTGCTCGCCGCCCTCGACGACACCGCCGTGCTCGGCCTCACCACCAACCTGGGGTTCCTGCGCCGGCTGGTCGCCTCCGACGCCTTCCGCGGTGCGGACGTCGACACCGCCTGGCTCGACCGCGCCGCCGCGGCCGGGCCGGTGCTGCCCGCGGAGCAGCCCGACGTCGTGCTCGTGCTGGCCGCCTGGGCCGTGGCCAGCCGCCCGACCGGGCGCGACGAGCGGCACCCGTACGGTGCGCTGGACGGCTTCCGGGTGGCCGGACCGCCCGCCCCGGTCGTGGTCGAGCTCGACGCGCCGGGCGGCGAGCGGCTGGTCCTGCGCGTCGACGTCGCCGGCTCGGTGACGAGGGACGGCGACGACCCGCGGTCCTTCGAGGTGCACCCGCTCGCCGCCCCGCCCGGTCAGCTCCGGCTGGAGGTCGACGGCGTCCTCGTCGAGAGCGAGGTCGACGCCGGGCCGCACGGCGTCACCGTCGCGCACCACGGCGAGGCCTACCGCTTCGCGGTGCCGGACGCCTTCGGTCCGGGTGGTGCCGCCGTGACGTCGGACGGCTCGATCGCCGCGCCGATGCCGGGCGTGGTGCTGGCGGTGAACGTCGCGGTGGGCGACCGGGTCGCCGAGGGCGACGTGCTGGGCGTGCTCGAGGCGATGAAGATGGAGCTCGCGATGACGGCGCCGCACGCCGGTGTGGTCCAGGGCGTCGGCGCGGCTGCCGGCGACCGGGTCGCGCTCGGTCAGCAGCTGTTCGAGGTCGTGCCCGACCAGAGCGAGGAGGGTCCGCAGTGAGAGCGCCGCAGCGGTTCCCGCTGGACGGCCTGCCGTCCCGGGTCGAGATCTACGAGGTCGGCCCGCGCGACGGCCTGCAGAACGAGGCCACCGTCGTGCCGGTCGAGATCAAGGCCCAGTTCGTGCGGAGGCTGCTGGCCGCCGGGCTGCGCACGGTCGAGACGACGAGCTTCGTGCACCCGCGCTGGGTGCCCCAGCTGGCCGACGCCGAGCAGCTGCTCGACCTGGTCGGCGACGAGCTCGACGACGTGCGGGCGCCGGTGCTGGTGCCGAACGAGAAGGGCCTGGCCCGCGCCCTCGACAAGGGCGTGCGCGAGGTCGCGGTGTTCGCCAGCGCCACCGAGACGTTCGCGCAGCGCAACCTCAACCGCACGCTCGCGACGCAGATGGAGATGTTCGCCCCGGTGGTGCGGGGTGCCAGGGACGCCGGGCTGCCCGTCCGCGGCTACGTGTCCATGTGCTTCGGCGACCCGTGGGAGGGCGCGGTCGCGCTGCGGCAGGTGGTGGACGTCGTCGCCGAGCTGCACGAGCTCGGCTGCACCGAGCTGAGCCTCGGCGACACCATCGGCAGCGGGACGCCGGGTCACGTCGCCGCGCTGCTGGCGGCGCTCGCCGAGGCGGGCGTCCCGGTCGAGCGGACCGCGGTGCACTTCCACGACACCTACGGGCAGGCCCTGGCCAACACCCTGGCCGCCCTGCGTGCCGGCGTCACGACGGTCGACGCCAGCGCCGGCGGGCTCGGCGGCTGCCCCTACGCCAAGAGCGCGACCGGCAACCTGCCGACCGAGGACCTCGTCTGGCAGCTGCAGGGGCTGGGCATCGAGACCGGTGTCGACCTGGAGGCGCTGGCCGCCACCAGCGGCTGGATGGCGGCGCAGCTGGGGCGTCCCAGCCCGTCGCGCACCGTGCAGGCGCTCGCGCAGGAGCAGGTGCTCGAGCCCTGACCGACGTCGCGCGGCCCGTGCTGGTCCTCGCCGTGTTCGCCGGCGGCTGCCTCGGCGGCGGGCTGCGGTACGCGGTGCAGGCCACCTGGCCGACGCCGCCGGACGGCTTCCCGGCACCGGTCCTCACCGTCAACCTCGTCGGCTGCTTCCTGCTGGCCGTGCTCGTCGCGGTGCTGCGGACGACCGCGCGGCCGGCGCCCTGGGTGCGGCCGCTGCTCGGCACCGGTGTCTGCGGCGCGCTGACGACCTTCTCGTTCGTCGTCGTGGCGGCCGTGCAGCTGATGGCGCACGGCCGGTGGACGACGGCGACCGGCTACCTGGTGGCGACGTTCGCCGGCGGGCTCCTGGCGGCACGGGCAGGGCTGGCCACCGGGCGAGCCCTCCCGGCCGGGTCCCGGCCGGCGTGATGGTCGAGATCGCGGTCGTGCTCGCCTGCGGGGTGGGGGCGGTGAGCCGCTACCTCGTCGACGCCGCGGTCACCCGCCGCAGCAGGGGCCGGTTCCCGCTGGGCACCTTCGTCGTCAACGTCAGCGGCTCGCTGTTCCTCGGCCTGGTCGCCGGGCTGCTCGCCCGGCAAGGCCTGTCGCCGGACCTGGCGGTGGTGCTGGCGGTGGGGTTCTCCGGGGGGTACACGACCCTGTCCACCTGGTCCTGGGAGACGCTCGTGCTCGTCGAGGACAGCGCGTGGCGGCCCGCGCTGGTCAACATCGCCGGCAGCATCGCGGTCGGGCTGTCCGTCGCCGCCGCCGGCTACGCGGTCACGATGCTGTAGGCGCTCCGCCGGACCGTCCGATCGCCACGGGAAAGGCGCCAAAGCGGTTCAGACCCGCCCCCGGCCGGCCGACGACACAGTGGAGCGCCCGCGCAGGCGCTCCACGCCGCTGGAGGAGATCGATGAACCACCCCGCCGAACCGCTCGAGCTGTCCCCGCTGGAGCTCCTGCGCACCGAGCTGGACGACGAGGGCGTCGTCACCGAGATCATCCGGCCGGCCGCGATCATCCCCGAGTCCGCTGCGCGCGTCATCGTGCGCGAGCTGGAGGCGCGCTCGCCCTCGACGGGCGGGCTGTGGACGGCGACCACGCGCATCTGGAACCGCTACCAGGCGCCCGGGGTCGACGAGCACGGCAACCCGACCGCGCCGCTGATCGGGCGGATGGAGGTCGCGTACGGCACGCCGACCCGGTACGAGATCACCGTCTACCGGGCGACCCTCACCAGCATCGGCACCGCCGCCGGGTGGACGGTCGAGTCGCTCTGCGACGAGCCGCTGAGCTACGGCGGGCTGCGCCTCGCGACCTGCCCTCGAGCGACCCTGCGTCCCCCGCCCAAGCCCTTCCGCTTCGGAGCGCCGCGCACGCCCGTCCTGTAGAGGGCGTCCGGCGTTCGCCGGTCGGGATCCGGTCGGACCTGTGACATCTGCGGCACCGGGCTTCCGCTCCGGCGTGGCGTGACGCAGGCTGGGCAGGCACCGCGCGAGCCCCCCGGCTCGACGTAGCCGTCTGACCGTCGCAAGGAGCCGAGATGATCCGCCTAGCTGCCGCACCCGACTCCTTCTCCGAGGAGCTGCAGGTGCGTGCCGCCGAGGCGAGCGCCACCGTCCAGGCCGCCGAGCTGCTCGGCGAGGAGCTGCAGGCCTCCATCGCGGAGTCCGACCTCGCCGACCTCCGCTCGATGGCCGCCCGCAACGACCTCGAGCTCGACGAGGTCGTGCTGGGCGAGGAACCGCAGGTCTGAACGGCCCGCGCGGCGGGTCGGCCCTCCTGCGCATCAGCACCGGCGCGTCGGGCAGGCTGCAGGCACGGCGGCGCTCGACCGGGGTCGTCGGCGCGGACGAGGGAGCGGGCGTGAGCGAGCACAGCGACGGCGAGCAGAGCGGCACCGGCAGCAGCGGTACCGGCAGCAGCAGCACCGAGGACAGCGGCCTGCAGGACGAAGCGGCGCAGACGCCGGCGACCGGGGGCACCGGCGGCGCCGCGGCCGGGGTGCCCTCGGGCGGCGCCCCCAGCGGCGCCACCTCCGCCGGGCAGGTGCCGGAGGACGCCGTCGACGAGCGTGTCGTCACCGGCAGCGGCCCCGAGGCGGGCGGCGACTCGTCCCGCGCCGTGCCGGGCACCGAGCCGGGGCCGGCCGTGCCGACCGTCCCGTCGCCCGGCGACGCTCCCGGGGTGGCGCTGCCGGGCGTGCAGGCAGCGCAGGGGCCGAGCCCCGCGACCGGTGTGCACGGCGGAGAGAAGGACGAGGACAGCGACGCGTCGGTGTCGTCTCCGGGCGCCTGGACGGCCCTCGCCGTCCCGGGCAAGCCGGACGGCGAGGTCGACACGCGTTCCCGTTGAGGGGCCCGGGCGCGAGCCGCTGCGCCGGTAGGGTTCGGCACGGAGCGTCCGGTCCGTCCGGCGCAGGACCGGTCACCCCGAGGAGCACCGCCGTATGAACCGCGCACCCCTGTGGCGTGCTCTGCTCGCCCTGCTCGTCGTCAGCGTCACGGGCTTCTTCGCCTTCACGCAGGACCCGCGACTCGGTCTCGACCTGCGGGGCGGCACCCAGATCGTGCTGGAGACGCAGGACTCGCCGACGACGGAGGCGAACGCCGAGTCGACCGGCCGGGCGGTCTCGGTGCTCGAGCGCCGCGTCAACGCGCTCGGCGTCGCCGAGGCGACCGTCGTGCCCTCGGGCACGAACCGGATCATCATCGAGCTCCCGGGCATCGACGACCCGGCGGCCGCCGAGGCCGCCGTCGGCCGCACCGCGCAGCTCACCTTCCACCCCGTGCTCGGCCCGGGTGACCCGTCGCAGCTGCCCCCCGAGCAGCAGGACGCGATCTCCGAGGCACCGGACGCTGGCGGGGAGCCGGAGCCCGTGCCGACGGTGCCGACCGACCCGGTCCCGCCGGAGGACGCCACCGACCCGGCAGAGCTGCCGGCCCCGGGCGAATCCCCGGCCGCCAGCGGCGTCACCGACGCCCCGGACCTCGAGCCGGTCGGCTACGAGCAGCCGCTGGCCCAGGAGGGCACCGGCCCCACACCCACCGCGACGCCCACGAGCCCCGCGCCCTCACCGCCTCCCGCCGAGGGCGGGGGCCTCGGGGAGCCGCTGCAGTTCAACCCGACGCTCGAGAGCCAGAGCCTGCTGTCCGACCAGGGCGACGTCATCGCCGTCGGCCCGGCAGGGCTGACCGGTGAGGGGGTCGGGGACGCCGCGGTCGTCACCGACCAGACCACCGGCGTCAACCGGTCGGTCTCGATCGACTTCCGCGGCGACGGCGGCCGCGCCTGGGAGCAGCTGACCGCCGACGCCGCGTGCGAGCCGATCGGCGACCCCCGCCGCCGGATCGCGATCGTCCTCGACGGCCAGGTCATCTCCTCCCCGCAGGTCAACCCGGACGTGCGCTGCGGCGTCGGCATCCAGGGCGGCTCGACCCAGATCACCGGCAACTTCACGCTCCAGGAGGCACAGGAGCTCTCGGTCCTCATCAAGGGCGGCGCGCTGCCGGTGCCGGTGGAGACGATCAGCCGCTCCTTCGTCGGCCCCACGCTCGGTGAGGAGGCGATCGACGCGAGCATTCAGGCCGGCATCATCGGCCTCGCGCTCACCGGCCTGTTCCTCATCGTCGTCTACCGGCTGGCCGGGTTCCTCGCCACCCTGGCGCTGGCCTCCTACGGCGTCATCTCCTACGGCGCGCTGGTGGCGCTCGGCGCCACCATCACCCTCCCCGGCCTGGGTGGTCTGCTGCTGTCCGCGGGCCTCGCGATCGACGCGAACGTGCTCGTGTACGAGCGCGCCCGGGAGGAGTACGCCGGCCAGCGCTCGCCCCGCCTGATCTCCGCGCTCGACAACGGCTTCAACAAGGCGCTGTCGGCGATCGCGGACTCCAACATCACGACCCTGCTCGCCGCCGCGCTGCTGTTCTTCCTCGCGGCCGGCCCGGTGCGCGGCTTCGGTGTCACCCTCACCATCGGTGTGCTCGCCTCGCTGGTGTCGGCACTCCTCGTCACCCGCGTGCTGGCCGAGTTCGCCGTCAAGCGCGGCATCGTCTTCCGGCGGCCGCGGCTGACCGGGCTGTCGCACCTGGGCCGCTTCCGCGAGTGGATCGTCCGCCGCAACCCCGACCTGATGGGCAAGCGCCGGCTCTGGCTGACCATCTCCGCGGTCGCCGTGCTGCTGGCCGTCGCCGGGCCGCTCGTGCGCGGCTTCGACTTCGGCGTCGAGTTCACCGGCGGCCGGGTCGTCGAGTACGCCACCGCCCAGGACTTCTCGGTCAACGAGGTCCGGCGGGCGGTCAGCGACGCCGGCTTCCCGACCGCCGTCGTGCAGGAGGCCGGTGACCCGGGCGACCCGAACATCGCGGTCCGCACCGGCGCTGTGAGCGCCGAGGACGAGCGGGCCATCACCGAGGCCGTCACGACGGTGGTGCCCGACGCCAGCCTGTTCCGCGACGACACGATCGGGGCCAGCTTCGGCTCCGAGCAGCGCACCCGGGCGATCCTCGCCCTCGGCATCGCGCTGCTGGCGCAGCTGGCCTATCTGGCGTTCCGCTTCCGGTGGAGCTTCTCCACCGCCGCGGTGATCGCGATGCTCCACGACGTGGTCATCGTGCTGGGGCTGTTCGCCTGGCTCGGCAAGCCGATCGACGCCGTCTTCCTCGCCGCCGCGCTGACGATCATCGGTGTGTCGGTCAACGACTCGATCGTGACCCTCGACCGTGTGCGCGAGCTGTGGGGCGCCCACCGCACCAAGCCGCTGCCCGGTCTGGTCAACAGCGCGATCCTGCAGACCGCACCACGCACCATCAACACCGGTCTCGGCGCCATGTTCATCCTGGCGGCCCTGACCGTCCTCGGCGGCGACTCGCTGCAGGACTTCTCCCTGGCGCTGCTCATCGGCCTGATCGTGGGCAGCTACTCCTCGGCCTTCACCGCTTCGCCGCTGCTGCTCATGTTCGAGAAGCGCAGCAAGCAGCCGCCGCCGATGCCCAAGCGCACCGGGTCGAGCTACTCGTCGGCGGGCGCCCGCAAGCGCGGACCGCAGCCGATCTTCCAGACCCGGGGCGGGGGCGCGGTCCGCTAACCCGACCTCGACAGCCGACGACCACCGGAGGGGGCCACCGTGGACGAGGGTGTGAACCTCGTCCTGCTGCTGGCCTGCATCGTCCTGCTCGTCAGCGTCGTCGCGGTGCGGCTCTCGAGCCGCACGGGCCTTCCGGTCCTGCTCGTCTACCTGGCCGTGGGGCTGGTGGTGGGTGAGGCCGGCCTGGGCTTCGAGTTCACCGACTACCAGCTCACCGCCGACCTGGGGCTGATCGCTCTGGCCATCATCCTGGCTGAGGGCGGTCTCACCACGCGCTGGTCCACCATCCGACCGGTCCTGCCGCACGCACTCGTGCTGGCCACGCTCGGCGTGGGCGTCACGGTCGGCGTCGTGGCTGCGGCCGGGCACCTGCTGCTCGGCCTCGACCTGCGGACCGCGGTGATCCTGGGGGCCGTGATCGGCTCGACCGACGCCTCGGCGGTCTTCTCCGTGCTGCGGCGGCTGCCGCTGCGCTCCCGGGTGGCGGCGACCCTGGAGGGCGAGTCCGGCCTGAACGACGCGCCCGTTGCGGTGCTGGTGGTGCTGGCCTCCTCCGATGCCTGGGCCAGCACGTCGCTGTGGGCCGGGCTGGGCGGCGTGGCGTTCCAGCTCCTCGCCGGGGCGCTGCTCGGGCTCGTCTTCGGCCGGCTCGGCCGGGAGCTGCTGATGCGGGTGGCTCTGCCGTCGGCCGGGCTCTACCCGTTGGCGACGCTCGCGATCGTGCTGCTCGCCTACTCGGGCACCACAGCGCTGGGCGCGAGCGGCTTCATGGCCGCCTACCTGTCCGGCCTCGTGCTCGGCAACAGCCGGCTGCCCCACCAGCGGTCCGTCTTCGGCTTCGTGGGGTCGTTGGCCCTGATGGCCGAGGTGGGCCTGTACGTGCTGCTCGGGCTGCTGGCCTCCCCTGCGCGGCTCCCGGACGCCGTGCCGCTGGCGCTCGTGATCGGCCTCGTGCTGGTCCTCGTCGCCCGGCCGCTGGCGGTCCTCGTCTCGCTGGTGCCGCTGCGCGTGCCGTGGCGCGAGGTGGGCTTCGTCTCCTGGGCCGGGCTGCGCGGCGCCGTCCCCATCGTCCTGACGACGATCCCGATCACCCAGCGGGTGCCCGAGGCCGAGCGGGTGCTCGACGTCGTGTTCGTGCTGGTCGTGGTGTACACGATCGCGCAGGCACCCACGTTGCCGCTGGCCGGCCGCCTGCTCCGGGTGGTCGAGCCCGCGCAGGTGCGCGACCTCGAGGTGGAGGCGGCGCCGCTCGAGGACCTGAGGGCCGACCTCGTCCGGGTCACCGTCGGGCCCGGCTCGCGGCTGCACGGCGTCTACGTCGACGAGCTGCGCCTGCCCGCGGGAGCTCAGGTGACGCTCATCGTGCGCGAGGGCAAGAGCTTCGTCCCCGGGCCGCACTCGCACCTGCTCACCGGCGACTCCGCCCTCATCGTGGTGCCGAGCGAGCTGCGCGCCGAGGCGGAGGACCGGCTGCGGGCCGTCGCCAAGGGCGGCAAGCTCGCGCGGTGGCTGGGCGAGGCCTGACCCGTCCGGTGTGAGCGGGACCACTCTCGACGGATCGGTGCTCCATCCCCTAAGGTTCCCCTTACCTCACCGCCTCCGTTCCGGGAGCCTGTCCGTGCTCGTCTGCCACTGCCGCGTCGTCAGCGACCGGCACATCGAGGCCGCGGTCTCCGCGGGCGCCCTCGACACCCGCTCGGTCGTCCGGGCCACCTCGGCCGGCACCGGCTGCGGCGGCTGCGTGCAGTCGCTGCGGGCGCGCATCGAGGAGGCGCTCGCGCCCGACCGCACGGCCGTCGGCGCCCTCGCCGGCTGACGCTAGCCTCGCGGGCACCACGACACGGAGGTACGCATGCAGGGCGACCCGCAGGTCATCGAGATCCTCAACGAGGTCCTCACCAACGAGCTCACCGCCGTCAACCAGTACTTCCTGCACGCGCGGATGCAGAAGAACTGGGGCTTCACCAAGCTCGGCGACTACACCTACTCCGAGTCCATCGACGAGATGAAGCACGCCGACGTGCTGATCGAGCGGATCCTGTTCCTCGAGGGCCACCCGAACGTGCAGCGGCTGGACCCGGTGCGCATCGGCGAGAGCGTTCCCGAGCAGCTGAACGCCGACCTCGCCGTCGAGGTGCACGCCATGGAGGCACTGCGCCGGGGCATCGTGCTGTGCGCCGAGAAGGCCGACACCGTCACCCGCATCCTCCTCGAGGAGATCCTGCGCTCCGAGGAGGAGCACGTCGACTACCTCGAGACGCAGATCTCGCTGGTCGAGTCGCTCGGGCTGCAGGAGTACCTGCAGCTGCAGGTGCAGCCCGGCGGCCACTAGCCAGCCGGGAACGACGGCGGCGGCCGCGCGGTTGGACCTGCACAGCAGCGCCCCTCGACCCTGGAGCCGCCCCGTGTTCTTCCGCCGCACCGCCGAGATGGTCACCCCCGACGCCGCCCTGCGGGGCCGCTCGACGCCGATGCCGGTCGCCGAGCGGCACGCCGTCCTCGGCACGCCGCTGACCGGGCCGTGGCCCGAGGGGCACGAGGTCCTCTACGTCGGCATGGGCTGCTTCTGGGGCGCCGAGCGCATCTTCTGGCAGCTCGAGGGTGTGCACTCGACGGCCGCGGGCTACGCCGGCGGCTACACGCCGCACCCGACCTACGAGGAGACCTGCACCGGGCGCACCGGGCACACCGAGGCCGTGCAGGTCGTCTACGACCCGTCTGTGGTGTCGGTCGAGGTCCTGCTCAAGGCCTTCTGGGAGAACCACGACCCGACCCAGCGCAACGGCCAGGGCAATGACGTCGGCACCCAGTACCGCACCGCGATCTACCCGACCACGGATCGCCAGGCCGAGGTCGCGAAGCGCTCCGCCGAGCGGTACCAGGCGGCGCTGAGCGCTGCCGGCTACGGGCAGATCACCACCGAGATCCGCCCGTTCGACGAGGCCGGCCCGTTCTACTACGCCGAGGACTACCACCAGCAGTACCTGCACAAGAACCCGCGCGGCTACTGCAACCACGGCTTCTGCCAGGTCGGCTACGACCTCGAGGCGCACGGCCAGGCGGCGAAGGTCGAGCTCCCCGCCGAGTAGCCGCGCGAAGCCTGGCAGGCTGGAGCGCGTGCCCGTGACCCGCGACGCCGTCCTGTTCGGCGGCGTCGTGCTGTGGGTCGCCGTCGTGCTGCTGCTCGACACCGGTGCCACGCTCGGTCAGCAGCACCTGCTCGGCGCCGGCACCTGGCTGCTGCTGCTGGCCGTCCTGCGGCGCGAGACCACGACGGTCCGGATGCAGGTCGCGGTCGTGGTCGTGTTCGCCACTGTCGTGGAGTACGTCTTCTCCTGGTGGCTCGGGGTCTACGAGTACCGGCTCGAGACCGTGCCGATGTTCGTCCCGCCCGGCCACGGGCTGGTGTACCTGGCCGCGCTGTCGTTCGGGCGCACCGGCTTCGCCCGCCGGCACGCCCGACCGCTGCTCGCCGCCGTGCTCGTCGTCGGCGGGGCCTGGGCGCTGTGGGGCGTGACGCTGTCGCCGCAGCACGACGCGCTCGGGCTGTTCTGGTACGGCTGCCTGGTGCTGTTCGCCTGGAGGGGGCGCAGCCCGCTGGTGTACGTCGGGGCCTTCCTCGTCGTCAGCTACCTCGAGATCGTCGGTACCTCGCTCGGCGCCTGGACCTGGGGGACGGTCGACCCGGTGCTCGGCGTCATCACGATCGGCAACCCGCCGAGCGGGATCGCCGGCGGCTACGCCTGGTTCGACGCCGCCGCCCTCACCGCCGCGCCGGCGATCACGGCGTGGCTCGTCCGGCGTCGGGGCGGCAGCACCGATCCGGGTGGCCGCGACCCTGCCGAGGCCGAGGCGCACAGCCGCCGGCCGCTGGAGGCCCCGGACCGGGCCGCCTGACCGGCGCACGCGGATCGGCTCGCCGCCGGGATCCGGCCTCAGGCAACTGCCCCGGGACGGCGGGGCAGCTGCGCAGTCGCCGCGACGGGTCCGGGCAGCACCGCGGGGGTCGCCCGCCCCGGCCGTGCGGCGTGGCTCCCGGCCCTGAGACCCCGGCGTCCCTAGCCTCGGCCCATGGCCCGACCCCGTCACGCCAAGCGGTCCGGACTGCTGGCTCGGCTGTTCCCCGGCCGCACCGCGCGCCGCGAGGCCGCGGACCGGCAGGCCGCGCTGCTGCGCCTGGTGGCCGCGGAGCTGCGGCACCTGCGCGAGCTCGCCGACGCGCACGCCGAATCCGCGGCGCGCGCCGAGGCCCGTGCCCTGGCTGCGGAGGAGCAGGCGGCGCAGGCGGCGCAGGTCACAGCGACGCTGCGCACCGAGGTCGCGCGGCTGCGCGAGGAGCTGCTCTGGGCCTGGGCCGAGGGTCGGCTCCCGGCCGCCGCGGGCATCTCCCACGGCCTCGTCGACGCGCCGGCCGACGCGAAGGTCATCGACCTGCGCGCCACCGGCTCCTGAAGCTCACACCGACAGGGTGCGCAGCGCCTCCTCGTGCAGCAGCCCGTTGCTGCACACCACGCTGCCGCCGTCCGGTCGCGCCGCACCGGACAGGTCGGTGAACCGGCCGCCGGCCTCCTCGACCACCACCTGCAGGGCGGCGAGGTCCCACAGCGACACCTCCGGCTCGCACGAGACGTCGACGGCGCCCTCGGCCACCAGCACGTGCGACCAGAAGTCGCCGTAGGCGCGGGTGCGCCAGACCCGGCGGGTGAGGTCGAGCAGGCCGTCGAGGCGCCCCTGCTCCTCCCAGCCCGACAGGGACGAGTACGACAGCGAGGCGTCGGCCAGCGTGCCGACGGCGCTGACCCGCAGCGGGCGGGCGTCGGACCGTGACGGCCCGGCGTGCGCGCCGAGGCCGCGCGCCGCCCACCAGCGCCGGCCGAGGGCCGGCGCGCTGACGACCCCGACGTCGACCGACCCCTCGACCTGCAGTGCGACCAGAGTGGCCCACACCGGGACGCCGCGCACGAAGTTCTTCGTGCCGTCGACCGGGTCGACCACCCACTGCCGCGGACCGTCGCCGGTGACGCCGTGCTCCTCGCCGAGCACCGAGTCGGACCGGCGGCGCGCGGTGAGCAGCCGCCGCACGGCGTCCTCGACGGCGAGGTCGGCGTCGCTGACCGGGGTGAGGTCCGGCTTGCTCTCGACCCGCAGGTCGACGGCGCGGAAGCGGTCGAGCGTGATCGCGTCGGCGGCGTCGGCCAGCTCGTGGGCCAGCGCCAGGTCGGCGGCGAGCCGGTCGCGGTTCCCGCCGGAAGTGCGGGTCACGCCGGGCCGAGCACGAGGCTGCCGTTGTGCCCGCCGAAGCCGAACGAGTTGCTCACCGTCGGCCCGGGCTCCCAGGGCCGCGGCTCGAGCACGACGTCGGCCTCGACCGCCGGGTCGACGTCGGAGGTGCCCAGGGTCGGCGGCAGCTCGCGGTGCACGAACGACAGCAGCACCGATGCCGCCTCGACCGCACCGGCGGCACCGAGGCTGTGCCCGGTGACCCCCTTGATGCTGCTCACCGGCACCGCGCCGGCGCCGAACACGGCCGTCACGGCAGCCGCCTCGGCGGCGTCGTTGAGCGGCGTCGAGGTGCCGTGCGCGTTGACGGCACGCACGTCCTGCGGGCGCAGCTCGGCGTCCTCGAGGGCCAGCCGCATGCAGTGCACCGCGCCGGTGCCGCCGGGCGCCGGCGCGGTGATGTGGTGGGCGTCGCAGGTGCTGCCGCTGCCGAGCACCTCGCCGTAGACCCGGGCGCCGCGGGTCAGGGCTGCCTCGCGCTCCTCGAGCACCAGCACGGCGGCGCCCTCGGAGATGCAGAAGCCGTCGCGGCCGGCGTCGAAGGGGCGGGACACTCCCGACGGCGACAGCGCCGTCATGATCCCGAAGGCGGCGAGCGTGGTCGGGGTCATCGAGGACTCGGCGCCGCCGGCCAGCACGTAGTCGCAGCGCCCGTCGGCGACCAGCCGCGCGCCGGCCGCCACCGAGTGGGTGCCGGCGGCGCACGCCGTCGTCAGCGTCTCGCTCGGACCGGTCAGGCCCCACCGCAGCGACAGCGCTGCGGCGCCGGCGTTCGGCATGACCATCGGGATGGTGAACGGGGAGACCCGCCGGGGGCCGCGTTCGGCCAGCACGCCGACCTGCGTCTCGAGCGTCCCGACGCCGCCGATGCCGGTGCCGAGGTGCACCCCGGCCCTGGTGAGGTCCAGCCCCTCGGGCAGGCCGCCGGCGTCGTCGACCGCCATCTCGGCGGCGGCGATCGCCAGCTGGCCGAACCGGTCGGTGTGCCGGGCCTCCTTGGGCGACAGCCACGGCGAGGGGTCGAAGTCGTCGACCCGCCGCTCGCGGCGGTCGGCGGGCCTGGTCTGCAGGCCCTTCCAGAACGCGTCGAGGCCGGTGCCGGCCGGCGAGACGACGCCGAGGCCGGTGACGACGACGCGCCGCGGCTCCGGGCGGGCCCTCACGCGCAGCTCGCGGCGGGGCGGTCAGGGGCGCTGGTCACGAGGTCGAGGGTACGAGCCGCCGCCGTCCGCGCCACCGGAGCCGACCGACTGGCAGGATGCCGCCTCGTGGCTGTCGCTCTCGTCTTTCCCGGTCAGGGGTCGCAGCGACCCGGCATGGGCGCTCCGTGGCGCGGGACGCCTGGCTGGGCGCTGGTCGAGCGGGCGTCCGCCGCCGCCGACCGCGACCTGGAGCACCTGCTGCTGCACGCCGACGCCGACGAGCTGAAGGCCACCCGGGCCGCCCAGGTCGCCACCTTCCTCACCTCGCTGGTCGCGCACGAGGAGCTCCGTGCCGCCCGGCCGGACCTGGAGGTGCGGGTGGTGGCCGGCCACTCCCTCGGCGAGGTGACCGCGCTGGTCGTCGCCGGCGTGCTGAGCCCCCCCGACGGCCTGCACCTGGTCGTCGAGCGCGGCGAGGCGATGCAGGCCGCCGCCGACGAGCGGCCCGGCACGATGGCCGCCGTGCTCGGCCTCGAGGACGGCGACGTCGACCGCGTGCTCGCCGGCGCCGACGGCGCCTGGCCGGCCAACCACAACGCGCCCGCGCACGTCGTCGTCTCCGGCACGCCGGACGGCGTGGCGAGGGCGGGGGAGGCGCTCAAGGCGGCCGGCGCCCGCCGGGTGCTGCCCCTGCCGGTCGGCGGTGCCTTCCACACCCCGCTCATGGAGCCGGCCCGCGCGCGGCTCGACAAGGCCCTGCGCACGGTCGCCTGGTGCGACCCGATCACCGAGGTGCTGTCGGCGGTGACGGCCGCCCCGTACGAGCGGGACTGGCCGGACCTGCTGTCCCGCCAGCTCACCGCACCGGTGCGCTGGCGGCAGACCGTCGAGGCGCTCGACGGCGTCGACACCGTCGTCGAGGTCGGGCCGGGCGGAGTGCTCACCGGCCTGGTCAAGCGGATCCGGCCGGACCTGCGCGCGGTGTCCGTCGCGTCCCCCGACGACCTGGCGGGCCTGTGAGCGCAGCATGCGGGCGGTGCCCCGTGACGCAGGAGCGGGCGTGCCGGCCGCTTGCGCAGCGAGCGAAGGTGGTGCTGTGAGCAGCCCGGTGAGCCGCTCGGTGCTCGTCACCGGCGGCAACCGCGGGATCGGCCTGGCCACCGCCCGGGCGCTGGCCGACACCGGTCACCGGGTCGCCGTCACCGTCCGCGGCGACGCCCCCGACGGCCTGCTCGCGGTGCGCTGCGACGTCACCAGCGCCGACGAGGTCGACCGTGCCTTCGCCGAGGTCGAGGAGCACCAGGGCCCGGTCGAGGTGCTCGTGAGCAACGCCGGCATCACCGACGACGGCCTGCTGCTGCGCATGGGCGAGGAGCAGTTCACCCGCGTCGTCGACACGAACCTCACGGCCGCCTACCGGGTGGCGAAGCGGGCCAGCCGGGCGATGCTCAAGGCGCGGTGGGGGCGCCTGGTGTTCGTGAGCAGCGTGGTCGGCCTGTCCGGGGCGGCAGGGCAGGCGAACTACGCCGCCTCCAAGGCGGGCCTGGTCGGGCTGTCCCGGTCGATCGCCCGGGAGCTCGGCTCGCGCGGCATCACCAGCAACGTGGTGGCGCCGGGCTACGTCGACACGGACATGACGGCGGCGCTCGGCGAGGCGCGCACTCGCGAGCTGCTCGGGCAGGTCCCGCTCGGCCGGACGGCGTCTCCCGAGGAGGTCGCCGGGGTCATCGCCTTCCTGGCGAGCGACGCGTCGTCCTACGTCACCGGTGCCGTGCTGCCGGTCGACGGCGGCCTCGGCATGGGGCACTGACCCTCACGACGGCGGCGGCACCGCGAAGTGCCGCAGCAGCGGACCGAGCGACGACCGCCACCAGGCGCACGGCGGCAGCGGCTCGTCGTCGAGGAAGCGCTGGACGGCGTCGTGCAGCTCCGCGGAGTAGGGCAGGTTCGGGTGCGGCACCGGGACCGGGCAGGCGTCCACGGCGTGCTCGAGGCGGTGCGTGCCGCGCATCAGCGGGACGTCGAACGCGCTGGTCACGCTGATGGCGCGCATGCCCTCGGGCAGCGGCTGCGACAGCACCTCCCGGACCCGCTCCGGCCGGGCCAGCCACTCGACGCCGAGCGGGCTGCCCGGCTCGAACGCGGTGGTGCCGCCCGGACGGGGCAGGTCGGCCACCAGGTCCACGACGAGCCGGCCGACCGGCGCCCGCGGCTCCTCGTCGGTCGCAAAGGGGACGCCCGAGTCCGGGAACGGACCCACGAGCACCAGGGTCTCGACCCCGGGCAGCCGCCCGGTGACCGCCGCCTCCCAGACCAGCCATGCGCCCTGGGAGTGCGTCGCGACGACCACCGGGTCCGGCGCGGGCGCGACCTGCTGCTCGAGGAACGGCACGACGTCGTCGCTGCCGCGCAGGCTGTCCGCCGCCTCGTACGGGGCGCCGTGGTCGATCGGGCACTCCGCCTCGTTCTGCGGCTGCCCGTCACCCGGGCCCGCGTAGGAGAAGTACCGCGTCCGCTCGCAGGTCCAGCCGAGGCTGCGCGGGTCGATCTCGAGCATCGCACCGCTTCCCGAGCTGGAGTCGACGCCGGACATGAGCAGCAGCGATCCGGGCCGGGGGTTCTCCGGGTCGCCGGCCTGCGCCGGCCCGGCCGGGCCGTGCAGCACGGCGGCGAGAAGGGCGACCGCCCCCGCAGCCGGCAGCGCCGCGACCGCCCGCCGGGGCCGGCGCGAGAGCGCGGGGTCGTGGACCAGGACCCGTGCCGCCGCGAACGTCAGCGCCGCCGACACCGGCACGAGCAGCACCTGCACGACCGTCCCGCCGAGCTCGGCCAGCGCGCCGAGCACGAGCAGCAGGGCGACGTAGCAGCCCACGGTGCCCAGCCGGAAGCCGGCGCGGGCGCTGGTGCCGAACCCCGACCGCACCCGGCCGGGAGCCACCCAGGCCGCCGCCGCCGTCGCCCCGACGAGCAGCAGCGTGACCACCACGCCGGCCCAGAAGAGCAGGTAGAACATGACGGCGCCGGCGCCGTACAGCAGGACGGCGGCGATCGCGGCCAGCGGGCTCACCACCAGGTAGAAGCGCAGGGCCCACAGGAACCGGGCGCGCGTCAGGCCGCCCAGCAGCAGCGCGAGCACCGCCGCCCGGCCGAGCAGCGCAGCCGCCGTCCCGAGGACAAAGACCGGCAGGCTCGGCGCGAGCGTGAGGAGCGCGCCCAGGTCGGAGACGAGGTCGAGCGGCGGCAGTGCGACGACGTGGACCAGGCCGGGCCAGGTCGGGACGACGCCTGCGACGGCGAGCAGGACGACGGCGGCGGACACCGCCGCGAGCGGCCGCGGGTCGAGCCGGACGCCCGCCGAGCCCGGGTTCACGGCCGTGGTCGACGGGCGGCGGGCGCCGTCACGCCGCGGCGGCGGCCGGCTGCTCGCGCTCGACGCGCAGGTCGTAGCGGCCGTCGGCGGCGTCGACGAACTCCTCGAAGACGCGCGGCGGGAGCGGGCCGGGCACCGGGTGCCGGGCCGGCCAGGCCTTCAGCGCGTCGTCGTACTTCGCGAACTGCGCGAAGTCCTTGGGGAACTCCTCGGGCGTCGTGCCGAGCCAGCGCCCGTGTCGGCGGGCCCGTCGCAGGACCTCCTCCCACGCGTCCGCCGACGGCAGGCCGGGGGCCTCGACGCCGTGCTGGAAGAGCATCAGCCCGATGTCGTCGAACGGCTCGCGGTCGTCCAGGTAGGCCAGGACCGCGTCCAGCGACGGCTGCATGTTGAACTCCATCCAGAACGGCACGGAGCCGGTCCGGAGCGTCCAGTGCGGCTCCATCAGCGCGAACGACGAGGCGGCCAGCCGGTTGCCGGGGATGCCGCGCTTGCGGTACTGCTCGCGCCAGAAGTCCGCCACCAGCGGGCTGAGGGACTGCGGCTCGGGGAAGCGCAGGCGGACGATGCGGTAGCGCCGCTCGGCGGCGATCCGGCGCAGGTCGTGCATCAGGCTCTTCTCGAAGCCCCACTCGGCCTCGGGCATGCGCTCGGTCACCTCGGGCCCGTCCCAGCGGCGGTGCGGCGAGTCGTGCCGCTCCAGGTACTCGGCGATGCGCTCGCTGCCCTCGTGGAACTCCTGCTCCGTGGCGCCGCCGACCGCCCCGTGTTGGAACACGTGCCGGTCGTTGACCCGGTGCACGCCCCAGTCCTGCTCGCAGTCGACGACGTAGAGCGTGCCGCCCGGCGGCAGGTGCTCGGCCAGCCACTGCTCGTAGGCCGCGGACAGGCGCCGGCGCTTGACCCGGAAGTAGGTCATGGTGCGGATCATGAGTCGGTCCTGGTTGGCGTCGTGCATGTGGTGCAGCTGCACGTCCGGGTTCCGCTCGAGCAGCTCGCGACCCGGCTCGAGGCCGAGCCGCATCGCCTCCTTCGGCTCGTCGGGGTGCACCGACTGCCGGATCGGGACCAGCGAGGTCTGCGGCAGCCACGGGATGCCCAGCAGCGACCACAGGTGGTTGGCGGCACCGTTCGACGAGCCGATCGCCACGGCCGGGTACTGCCGCTGCGGGTACTCCTCGACCGTCCAGCGGTCGATCTTCCCGATGTCCATGTCGGGGACCTGCTTCTCCGGTCGCGACTCCTGCCAGCCGCTGAAGATGTAGAGGGCGCGCCGCAGCTTCCAGGGCAGGACGTCGGCGTGCCGCACGGGCAGCTTCAGCAGCGGCGACTCGCCCATCGCGGAGAACGGCTCCCCCCGCAGCGACGCGCCCAGCGCGCGGACCATCGCGGTCGCGGAGTCGAAGTTGGCCACGAACTGGGGGGGTGTGTTCTTCACCGGTCCTCCTCGAGGAAGCGTCGGACGGCCTCGGGAAGCGCATCGGGCGCGTCGAAGGCCATGGCGTGCGGGACGTCGGGCAGCACCTGGAGCCGCCCGTGCGGCAGCAGGCGGGCGACCTCCTGTGCCCAGCCCGCCGTCACGATCGGGTCGGCGGTGCCGCGCAGCACCAGGCTCGG
Organism: Mycobacteriales bacterium; assembly: GCA_035540755.1. Taxonomy (GTDB): domain Bacteria; phylum Actinomycetota; class Actinomycetes; order Mycobacteriales; family SCTD01; genus DATLGD01. Next base: position 20,308 of record DATLGD010000049.1, read on the forward strand.
CGCCGCGAGGTGCGGGAGCCGGTCCTCGGGACGGTCGCGCAGCGCCGCCGCCACGGTGCGCGCCGACCGGCGGATCCCGGCGCGCGCGTACTGGCGGACGAGCAGCCGCTTCAGCGCCCGTGACTGCGTCTGCGACTCCCGCTGCCAGCGTCGGAGCGTCTCGGGCAGTGAGCGTGCGGTGGGGTCCATCGTCGGTGCGGCCAGCACCAGCCGCTCGGCCAGCCGTGGGCGCCGCAGCGCCAGCTCGGTGACCACCTGGGTGCCGAAGGAGTTGCCGACGAACACCGCGGACGTCAGGCCGACGGCGTCCGCCCAGCTCCCCAGGGCCGCACCGAGGCCGACGACGCTCACCTCGTCGCCGGCCGCGGTGCTGCGCCCGTACCCGGGGAGGTCGGGCGCGAGGACCCGGTAGCGGTCGCCCAGCCGCGCGGCGGTCGGGACCACGAAGTCGCCGGCGACGACCAGGCCGTGCACCAGCACGACGGTCGGCGCGTCGACGCCGTCCCCGCGCCACTCCCGGGTGAGCATGCGCGAGCCGTCGACCGTGACCTCGCGGTCCGGCAGCCGGGCGGCGCTCCGACCCGGGATGCGCGTGGCAGTCTGCACGCTCACCGCAGCCGCCGCAGGAACAGGGCCGGCAGCGCCAGGCCGGCGCCGGCGAGCGCCACCCGGCGCGCGGTCGGCGCGGCACCGCCGTCCTTCCAGCCGCCCCGGGTGGTCGCCCCGCGCGGCAGCGTCGTGAACAGGTTCCCGTCGGTGGGCTCGGCGGCGGCGTCGGTGAAGTGGTCGCGCCGCACCACCGCCGCGGTGACGCGCTCCGACAGCCGGCGAGCCACGGCGTGCTGCACCGTCATGAGCCGGGTGGCCGCGCCGACATGCACCTCGTCGCGCGGCCGCCGCGCCGTCCGCACGATCACCGCGGCGACCCGCTCGGGGGTGTAGGTCGGACGCAACGGCTTCAGCGCCCAGCCGGTGTGGTTCGCCGCCGAGTCGAACAGCGGGGTGTCGACGGCGCCGACCAGCACCGTGCACACGCGGACGCCCGGGGCGTCGCGCAGCTCCTGGCGCAGGCACGCCGACAGGGCCCGGACCGCGTGCTTGCTCATGACGTACGCCGTCTGGTACGGGCTCGGCAGGACGCTGAGCACCGAGCCGACGTCGATCAGCACCCCTTCGCCCTGGTCGCGCATCTGGGGCAGCACCGCCCGCGCTCCGTGCAGCTGGCCGAGGGCGTTGACCTCGAGGACGCGTCGCGCCACCTCGGCCGGCTCCTCGCCGAAGCGCGAGAAGGCGTTGACGGCGGCGTTGTTCACCCACACGTCGATCCGCCCCCACTGCTCGACCGCGCGTGCCGCCAGTCGGCTGACGGCGTCGGCGTCGGTCACGTCGGTGGGCACCACCACCGCCTCACCGCCGCGCTGCCGGCACAGCTCGGCGAGCCGCTCGAGCTCGCCCTCCCGTCGGGCGGCCAGCGCCACCTTCGCGCCTCCGGTGGCGAAGGCGAGCGCGGTCGCGCGGCCGATGCCGCTCGACGCGCCGGTGACGACGGCGACAGGTGTGCTCATGGTGTCCTCCCGAGTTGGCCTCGTACGAGCCGTGCCCGCCCCGCTACGACGGACACGACGAGGACATGTCGATGCCGCGGCGGTCGGTTGAAGGCGTCCGCCCCCGCCGGGAGCAGGAGGCCCGCGTGCGGCGTGCCGCTCGCCGCGTGCGGGGCTAGCCTTCGCGCCATGGAGCGCGCCGAGGTGATGCAGGTCCTGCGGGACAAGGCGGTCGAGATGCTCGAGGTCGAGGCCGAGCAGGTGCAGGAGGACAAGTCCTTCGTCGACGACCTGCAGGTCGACTCGCTGTCGCTGGTCGAGCTGACCATGGACCTCGAGGACTCGCTCGGCATCGAGCTTCCCGAGGAGGAGCTGGCCGACGTCAAGACGATCGGCGCCTTCGTCGACGTGATCCTCGCGAAGGCCAACGCGGCCGCGTGATCCTCGCCGGCAAGCGGCTGCTCGTGACCGGCGTCCTCACCGACCGCTCGATCGCCTACGGCGTGGCCCGGCTGGCGGCCGAGCAGGGCGCCACCGTGGTGCTCAGCAGCTTCGGCCGCCCGATGTCGCTGACCAGGCGGGTCGCCCGCCGGCTGCCCGGCGAGCCGCCCGTCGTCGAGCTCGACGTGACCAGCGAGACCGACCTCGCGGCGCTGCCCGACCGCCTGCGCGAGCACGTCGACGGCCTCGACGGCGTGCTGCACGCGATCGGCTTCGCGCCGCCGTCCGCCCTGGGCTCGGGCCTGCTCGACACCTCCTGGGAGGACGTCGGCACCGCGCTGCAGGTCTCCACCTGGTCCTTCGCCGCGCTCGCCCGGGCCTGCCTGCCGCTGCTGTCCGACGACGCCTCCTACGTGGGGCTCGACTTCGACGCCCGGGTCGCCTGGCCGTCCTACGACTGGATGGGTGTGGCCAAGGCCGGGCTCGAGTCGGCCTGCCGCTACCTCGCCCGCGACCTGGGCCCGCGCGGGGTGCGCGTCAACCTCGTCGCCGCGGGTCCGCTCAGGACGATGGCCGCCCGGTCGGTGCCGGGCTTCGCGCAGTTCGAGGCCGTCTGGGACGAGCGCGCCCCGCTGGGCTGGGACGTCACCGACGCCGAGCCGGTCGCCCGCGCGTGCGTCGCCCTGCTGTCGGACTGGTTCCCCAAGACCACCGGCACCACGGTGTACGTCGACGGAGGCTTCAGCGCCATCGGGGTCTAGGGCCCGGCGCCGCGCCGTTTCGGCGGCTGCCGCCCGGGGAGGTGCGACGGGGAGGACCACGACCCGTCGAGAGGCGCTCCACCATGAAGGCAGTCACCTGGCACGGCAAGCGCGACATCCGCGTCGAGGACGTCCCGGACCCGGTGATCCAGGAGCCGACCGACGCCATCGTCCGGATGACGACGACGAACCTGTGCGGCTCCGACCTCCACCTCTACGAGGTGCTGGGCGCCTTCATGGACGCCGGTGACGTCCTCGGGCACGAGCCGATGGGCATCGTCGAGGAGGTCGGCAGCGCCGTCACGAACCTGAAGAAGGGCGACCGCGTCGTCATCCCGTTCCAGATGTCGTGCGGCTCGTGCTTCAGCTGCGACCTCCAGCTCTACACCCAGTGCGAGACGACGCAGGTGCGCACGCACGGCACCGGAGCGGCGCTGTTCGGCTACTCCAAGCTCTACGGCCAGGTGCCCGGCGGCCAGGCGGAGTACCTGCGCGTGCCGCAGGCGCAGTTCACCCACATCCGGGTGCCGGAGGGCCCGCCGGACGAGCGCTTCGTGTACCTGTCCGACGTGCTGCCCACCGCGTGGCAGGCCGTCGAGTACGCCGCCGTCCCGGACGGCGGCACCCTCGCGGTGATCGGTCTCGGGCCGATCGGCGACATGGCCGCCCGCATCGGCCTGCACAAGGGCTTCCGCGTGATCGGCATCGACCTCGTGCCCGAGCGCCTGCAGCGGGCGCGCGAGCGCGGCGTCGAGGTGCTCGACCTGACCGAGCACGGCGACGGGCTCGGCGACGTCGTCCGCGAGCTCACCGATGGCCGCGGGCCGGACTCCGTCGTCGACGCCGTCGGCATGGAGGCGCACGGCTCCCCGGTCAACAAGACCATCCAGACGATGGCCTCGCTCATGCCGGACTTCCTCGCCGGCCCGATGATGGAGAAGGCCGGTGTCGACCGGCTGGCCGCCCTCTACTCCTCGATCGACATGGTCCGCCGCGGCGGCACCGTCTCGCTGTCGGGCGTGTACGGCGGAGCGGCCAGCCCGATGCCGCTGCTGCAGATGTTCGACAAGCAGATCCAGTTCCGGATGGGCCAGGCCAACGTCAAGAAGTGGGTCGACGACCTGATGCCGCTGCTCACCGACGACGACCCGCTCGGCGTCGACACCTTCCACACCCACGCGCTGCCGCTGTCCGAGGCGCCGTCGGCCTACGAGAAGTTCCAGAAGAAGGAGGACGGCTACGTGAAGGTGATCTTCAAGCCGTAGCCGGGCGGCAGCACCCGTCGTCGCAGCCCGGCCCGCACCCGCAGCTGCTGCCGACCACGGCGTCCGGTGCGGTGAGCAGCACGGCGACCGGTGTGCAGCAGGTGTCGCCCTGCAGCGCCTTGATCCCCTCGCGGACCGCGACGGCGGCGATGACGAGCGCGGCGACGGGGTCGGCCCAGGTCAGCCCGAGCAGGCTGTTGAGCAGCAGGCCGACGAGCAGCACGCCGGACAGGGCCGCGCAGATCAGCGTCTGCTTGCTGTCGGCGACGACGCTGGCCGAGCCGAGCTCACGGCCGGTCCGGCGCTCGAACCACGACAGGCCCGGCATGACGGCCAGGCTGACCGCGGCCAGCGCGATCCCGACCGTGCTGGGCTGTGGCTCGGCGGCGCCGAGCAGCGCCCGGAAGGCGTCGACGGTGACGAACGCGGCGAGGGCGAAGAACGAGCAGCCGACGACGCGCAGCGCCGTGTGCTCGCGGTCGGCGTGGTCGCGCCCGCCGGCGAACTGCCAGGCGATCGCCGCGGCCGACAGCACCTCGACGACGCTGTCGAGCCCGAACCCGATCAGCGCCGCCGACGACGCCGCGGCGCCGGCCCACAGCGCGACGACGGCCTCGACGGCGTTGTAGCTGATGGTCGCGGCCACCACGAGCCGCACGCGCCGGTGCAGGACCGCGGCGCGGGCGGCGCCGGGACCGGCGATGGGACGGGCGGTCGTCACACCCGGCCGTCCTCGTGCTCGGGGTCGACGGCGAGCACGACGCCGAGCAGGTCGGTCAAGGCGTGCCGCAGGCCCGGGTCGGCCAGCTCGTAGCGGGTCTGCCGGCCCTCCGGCACCCCGACGACCAGGCCGCACCCGCGCAGGCAGGTCAGGTGGTTGCTGGTGTTGCTGCGGGTGAGCCCCAGCCCGGCGGCCAGCTGGGCCGGGTACTGCGGCGCGTCCAGCAGTGCCAGCAGGATCCGGCAGCGGGTCGGGTCGGCGAGGGCCCGGCCGAGCCGGGTGATCGCGTCGAGGCGCGTGGCACTGGTCAGCACACGCTGAACAGTACAGCAGCTCCTGAACCGTGCCGGGAGGGCTCAGGCGAGCTGCAGGGCGATCTCCCAGATCTCGGCCGACGCCTGCTCCTGCGCCTCGCTCTCGGCCGCGCTGAAGTCCTCGGTCAGCGGCCGGCGGGGGAGGGCATCCCACACGTAGAGCAGCGAGACCGCGCGCATGCCGAACGCTGCAGCGGCGGAGAAGACCGCGGAGGCCTCCTGGTCGACCGCGAGGTGGCCGGCCTTCTGCCACTGCCGCAGGAGCGTGCTGCCGAGAGCCAGCCGGCTCGACGCGGTCACGGTCGAACCGCGGTGGGCGTAGACGCCGCGGGCGGCGAGCAGCGCCGCGGCCCGCGCCACCTTGCCGAGGTTTGCGGTCGCGGCCCGGCTCTGCCCGTAGTACTGCGAGGCCCCCTCGCCGACGGTGGCCCGCTCGGGCAGGACGATGTCGCCGATCTGCAGCGACGGCGACAGCGCGCCGCAGGACGCCAGGTGCACGACGACCGGCGTGCCGCAGGCGCCGAGGACGTGCACCCGCTCCGCCGCGTGCGAGGCGCCGTGCACGACGCCGTACACGACCGGCACGTCGCCGGCCCAGCCGTGCCAGAGGTCGGGCAGGCCGAGCTCGCGCACGTCGGCGAGGGCGGGCAGCCGCCGCTCCAGGGCGTCCTGCCGCCACCAGGTGCTCTCGAGCGCCAGCAGCCGCGGCACCTCGTCCTCGGCCAGCCCGAGCAGGTCCATCCAGCCGGGCCGGTCCGCAGCGAGCGTCGAGGGGTCCACGACAGTGCATCCAACACGTTCGGCTGGCCGGCCGGCCGGCAATCCGATATGAACGTGCTTTGATGACGCGCGCGCCTCGGCGACGCCTCCTGACCCTGCGACGTCCCCCGGAGCCCGAGATGTCCCGCCCTGCCCTGTACCGCCAGCCGGCCGCCGGCCTGTCCCGCCGCGGCTTCCTCGGCCTCGGCGCCGGCGTCGGCGCGGCCGCCCTGCTGTCGGCCTGCGGGTCCGACGGCGGCGGCGCCACCGCCTCCCCGACCGGAGCTCCGACCGGCGCCGCCGCGCAGGAGGCGCTCGAGCCCTACACCGTGCGCACCTGCGTCTACGCCAAGAACCACGCGTCGTCGGCGCTGTACTGGCAGCAGTTCGCCCCCGAGGGCATCACCGTCGAGGTCACGCCGGTCGCCAGCGCGACCGAGATCCAGAACGCGCTCGAGGGCGGTCAGCTCGACTTCGGCCTGCTCGCCCCCTACACCCCTCTCATCGCGCTGTCGCAGGACCCGGGCGCGATCACCAGTCGCATCGTCGGGATGATCTCCCGCGGCGGCCTCGGCCTGTGCGGCAAGAAGGGCCTCGTCGAGAGCGTCGAGGACCTGCGCGGCAAGCGGATCGCCGTCCCGCCGCCCACCTTGCAGGTGCTCATCCTGAACGACGTCCTGCGCGAGGCCGGGCTCGAGCTCGGGCGCGACGTCGAGGCGGTGCCGCTCGGCTTCGCCGACCACGTCACCGCCTTCGCCCGCGGTGACGTCGACGCGTTCATGGGCTCCGAGCCGCCGGTCACCCAGGCCATCGTCGAGGCTGACGGCGTGCGGCTGCCCGAGGCCGGCCAGACCGCGGTCGGCGACTTCAACACCGCCAACTGGGCGTCGGCGCGGGTGCTCGAGGAGCGCCCCGACGTCGTGCGCGCCGTCTGCCGGATGCAGCGCGACGCGGCCGAGTTCCTCAGCCCGGGTGGCGAGAACGATCAGGAGCGCTGGCAGGAGCTCCTGGTCGACCAGTTCGGGTTCTCCGAGGCCGTGTACGAGGAGGTCCTCTCCAACGTCGGCGCCCGCTGGCGGTTCGACGAGGAGCGCGTCGCGCAGGTCGAGGGCGCCGCGCGGATGCTCGTGGAGCAGGGCGGCATCCCCAGCCAGCCCGACCTCGAGGTGCTGTACGCCCGCGAGTACTGGGAGGTCTGACCGGCCTTGGCGGCGGCGCTGCTCGAGGAGGTCCCCGGGGCCACCGCGGTCCGACGGCGGCGCGGGGGCACCCGCTACCGGCGCCTGCTCGGCTTCGCCGTGCCGCTGGTCATGCTCGGCCTCTGGCAGGTCGCCGCGTCGACCGGCCTGTTCCCGCCGCGGCTGCTGCCCGCGCCGTCCACCGTCGGCGAGCAGCTGTGGAGCTTCTTCTTCGGCCGCACCGGCACCCTCACCCTCCAAGGCGTGGTGCCCTTCACCGGCGCGGGCCAGGAGCACCTGCTGGCCAGCCTGCGCCGGTGCGGCGTCTCCTGGGTGCTGGCGGTCTGCGTCGGCACGGTCGTGGGCCTGGCGCTCGGGCTCTCGTCGATCGCGCGCGACCTGCTCGACCCGGTGCTCAACGCGCTGCGGGCCGTGCCGCTGTTCGCGTGGCTGCCGCTCGCGCTGGTGTGGTTCGGCATCGGGGAGGGCTCGGCGCGGGCGATCATCTTCGTCGGGGCGCTGTGGCCGGTGCTGGTCGCGGTCGGCGACTCGACCGCGCGCGTGCCGCGGGTGCACGTCGAGACCGCCCGGATGCTCGGGACGCCGCGGCGCTGGCTCTGGCGGCGGGTCTACCTGCCGAGCGCGCTGCCCGAGGTGGTCACCGGCCTGCGGCTGTCGCTCACCCTCGCCTGGACGTGCGTCATCGTCGGCGAGCTGTCCGGCACCACGCTCGGCGTCGGCGCGATGATGAACTCCGCGCGCGAGAGCGGCCGCACCGACCAGATCGTCGTCGGCATCCTGGTGTTCGCCGTGGTCGGCCTGCTCGCCGACCTCGTGCTGCGCGCCGTCACCCGCCCCTGGGTGCGCTGGGCGGGCGCATGAGCGCCGGCTCGCTCACCGCAGCCGGCCTGGTCAAGGCCTTCGGCGACCTGCGGGTGCTCGACGGCGTCGACCTGCAGGCGCGGCCGGGCGAGGTGCTGGCCGTGCTGGGCCCGAGCGGCTGCGGCAAGTCGACCCTGCTGCGCGTGCTGGCCGGCTTCGAGACCGCCACCGCCGGAACCGTGAGCCTGGACGGCACCGCGCTGACCGGGCCCTCCTCCGAGCGCGGCATGGTCGCCCAGGCCGGCGGACTGTTCCCCTGGCTCACGCTGCGCGACAACCTCGCGTTCGGCCCCCGCGCGCACGGGCGGGGGGAGACGCAGGTGCGCGCGGTCGTCGACGACCTGCTGAAGGCCACCGGGCTCGAGGGCTTCGCCGACGCGCTGCCCAAGCAGCTCTCCGGCGGCATGCGTCAGCGCGCCGCCATCGCCCAGGTGCTGGCCAACCGCCCGCCGGTGCTCCTGCTCGACGAGCCGTTCGGCGCCCTGGACGCGCAGACCCGGCTGCGCATGCACGAGTGGCTGCGCGCCCTGCTCGCCGAGCGCCCGACGACGACGCTGCTCGTCACGCACGACGTCGAGGAGGCGCTGCTGCTCGGTGACCGGCTGGCGCTGCTGTCGAACCGGCCCGCGCGCGTGGTCGAGGAGCTGGCCGTGCCGTTCGGCGCCGACCGGGGCCGGCAGGTGCTCGCCGACCCGGACTTCGTGAAGCTGAAGAGCGAGGTGCTCGAGCGGGTGCTGGCGGCCTGACCGTCCGGGCATCGCTGTCGACCTGTCACCGCGGTGTCGCACGACCGTGGCACGGCGCGGGCAGGCCGTGCGGCATGGGAATCGTCATCGTCCTGCTCCTCCTGGCTCTGATCTTCGGCGTGGGCAGCGTGCTGGAAGGCCTCCTCTGGGGCTTCCTGATCGTCGCCGCGCTCGTCGTGGCCGCTGCGGTCCTCGGCTTCCGGAGGCTGACGGCCTCGTCCTCGCGCTGACCTCGAGCAGGCAGCTCCCCTCGGCTCGCACGCCCGGTCAGCCGGCGAGCAGCGCGCGCAGGGCGAGGCGGTCGACCTTGCCGTGCCGGTTGCGCGGCAGCTCGTCGAGCACGCGCAGCGGGCGCGGCACGGCGTGCGCGCCGAGCGCGTCGCGCACCGCGCGCTGCAGCCGGCCCACGTCGACGTCGGCCCCCGACGCAGCCACGACGCAGGCCGCGACGTTCTCGCCGGTGACCGGTGACGGCACGCCGAGCACCGCGGCGTCGGCCAGCAGGCCGGTGCCGAGCAGCGCCCGCTCGACCTCGGCCGGGAAGACGTTCACCCCGCCCCGGATGATGAGGTCGACGGCGCGGCCGGCGATCGCCACGAACCCCTCGTCGTCCATCCGGGCGAGGTCGCCGGTGCGCAGCCACCCGTCGACCACCGGCGCCGTGTCGGGCGCCCAGTAGCCGGGCGTCACCGCGGGTGAGCGCACGTGCAGCTCGCCGGGCTCGCCGCGCGGCACCTCGACGCCGTCCGGCCCGACCACGCGGACGTCGCAGTACGGCATCGGCGTGCCCACCGACCCGGGACGGCGCCGGGCGTCGAGGTCGCCGAGCACGGTCACTGGCGCGCAGGTCTCGGACTGCGCGTACACGTCGAGCAGCCGCAGCTGCGGCAGCCGGGCCCGGACCCGGTCCAGCGTCCCGGGCGGCGCGGGCGCCCCGCCGAAGACCGCGACGCGCACACCCGGGAGCTCGGCGGCGGTGAAGCCGGGCTGGCGCAGCAGCAGCTCCCAGATGCTCGGCACGACGTCGAGCCAGGTGACGTCGTGCTCGCGCGCGACGTCGACCAGGCCGGAGGCGCTGAAGCGGGCCATGGTCACCGCCGAGCCGCCGGAGTGCATGGCCGGGCCGAGCTGGGTGATGTGGCCCGACACCCAGGCGAACGACAGGTGGATCGCCGTGCGGTCGGCCGGCGTCAGCCCCATCAGCCGGGTGTAGGCGACGGCGGCGTGACCGGCCATGCGCCCGGTGACGCGCACCGCCTTGGGCCGGCCGGTGGTGCCGCTGGTGGCGATCAGCGCGTAGGTGGCGTCCTCGTCCGGCAGCGGACGACCCGCCTGCCACGACGTCGAGCGGCTCAGCAGGACGACGGCGTCCTCGGCGTCGAGCTGCCCGGCCTCGGCGAGGTCCGGCTGCGCGAGCACGAGCGACGGCGACGTCAGCGCCACCAGGTCGGCGAGGCGGGCCGGTGGTGCATCGGCCGGCAGTCCGACGTGGACCAGTCCTGCCCGGGCGCAGGCCCAGATCGCGACGGCGGCCTCGAGCCCGTTGCGGACCAGCACGGCCACCCGGTCGCCGTCCCGCAGCCCCCGCTCGCGCAGGCTGGCGGCCGCGCCTTCCACGAGCGCGGCGAACTCCTCGTAGGTGACGGTGCGGCCGAGCGCAGGATCCACGAGCAGCACGTCGCCGGCCGATCGGACCAGGGCGCGCTCGAGGAGGTCGACCAGCGACGTCGGCCGCTGCGCGTAGCAGCGCACCAGCACGCCGCCGACGAGCTCCTCGACCAGGGCGTCCGGTCCGGACTGGCGCGAGGGCGAGCTCACGCCGAGAGGGCCGACAGCGTGGCTTCGCGGATGTGCGCGGCCTGGGCGTGCACGAGCTGGAAGGCCGCCGCCCGCAGCAGCCGCTGCGCCGGGTCGGCCAGGCCCATGCCGCGGCCGCCGCGGGAGGCGAGCAGGGCTGTGCAGCACTCGATGCCGAGCAGCAGCGCCGAGGCGCGCAGGGCGAGCCGCTCGTCGCCCGCCTCTGCGACGTCGACCTCGTCCATCAGCCGGTAGGCGCGGGTGCGGACGTCGAGCACGCGCTCGCGCAGCGCCGCGGCGGTGGACGGCGACGCCGGCTCGAGCAGGTCGAGCGCGGCCAGGGCGATGCCGAAGGTGGAGGGCTGGACGTTGCGGTTCATGACGGCGTCCGCCGCCGCCCAGGTGCCGAAGTCCTTGCGCAGCACCACCTCGTCGTCGCGCAGCAGCAGCCGCTCGTAGCGGACGGCGTGCGTGGAGGTGCCGGCCATCGACGCCAGCTGCAGCTCACCGAGGCCGACGAGGCCGGGGCGGTCGGCCGGGACGACGCCGAACACCACCTCGCCGGCGGCCTCGTCCTTGCCGCCGACGAACAGGGCGTCGTGCATCCCCCAGCCGGTGCACCACGGCTGCGGGCCGGACAGCTCCCAGCCGCCGTCGACCCGCTCGGCGAACACCGTCGGGCGCGCGGTGCGCAGGTTGCTCCAGGCCACCCCGCCGAGCGCGCGGCCGCTGCACAGCTCCGGCAGCCAGCGCGCCTTCAGCGGCTCGTTCTCGCTCGCGGCGAGGAAGCGGACCACCGGGCCGTGCTGGTACCAGACGAACCAGGCATCCGGGCTGGCGCCGGCGAGCAGCTCGGCGACCCGCCGCTGCGCGGGTCCGCTGACGCCGCCGAGCTCCGGGGGGCCGTAGGTGGCGAGCAGCCCCGCAGCGGACATGCGTCGCACGTCGTCGGCCGTCACGCCCTCGGCCTCGAGCCGGTGCGCCTCGGCGGCCAGCTCGTCCACGAGCACGGCGACGCCGGCCGGCAGGTCGTCGGGGACGTCGAGGGTGGAGTCGGTCGCGACATGCATCGGCATGGATGAGGACGCTAGTGGGCGGCGCCCCACCCCGCCTGCCTGCTGCGTCCGCTCGTGGCCGCCGGCGGGGTGTGTCAGGACGCGGACGCAAGGGGGGTCGGGGGTCACTCGACGGCGTGGCGGCCGCCGTCGGCGTGCACGACCTCGCCGGTGGTGGCCGGCAGCCAGTCCGACAGCAGCGCGACGACGGTGCGGGCGACGCCGCTGGTGTCGTCGGCGTCCCAGCCGAGCGGGGCCCGCTCGCGCCACTGCTGGACGAGGGCGTCGGTCTCGGGCACCGCACGCGACAGCAGAGTGCGGGCCGGCCCCGCCGCCACGAGGTTGACCCGGACGCCGTCCGGCCCGAGCTCGCGGGCGAGCTGGCGGGTGACGGCGGCGAGCCCGGCCCGGGCGACCGGCAGCCAGTCCGAGCCGGCCCGGGCGCGCGTGGGGTCGAGGGTGAGCCCGACGACCGACGCCCCGCGGGTCAGCATCGGCCGGGCCGCGTTCGTGACGGCGGCGAGCGACCAGGCGGCGGTCTGCAGCGTCGGCGCGACGACCTTCCACGGGGCGGCCGCGAAGCCGCCGGACCGGTCGGCCTCGGGCAGGTAGGCGATGGCGTGCAGCACGCCGTCCACGCCGTCCCACCCGCCGTCGCGCACGGCCTGCGGCAGCGCCTCGAGGTCGGCCTCGAGCTCGACGTCGAGCTCGAGCACCGGGGCGTCGACCCCCAGGCGGGGTGCGACCCGGCTCGTGACCCGGTGGGCCCGGCACACCGGCGAGGTCAGTCGCACGTCGGCGCCCTCGGCGAGGGCCAGCCGGACGACGGCGCTGGCCAGCGACGCCTCGGTGAGCACGCCGGTGACCAGCACGCGCCGCCCCGCGAGCAGCCCCGGCACGTCAGGCGCGCACGCGCGCGGTCAGCAGGTCGAGCAGCTGGCCGACGGTCCGGGTCTCGGCGAGCTCGTCCTCCGACAGCCGCACCTGCAGCTCGTCCTCGAGCGCCATGGCGTACTCGACCAGAGCGAGGGAGTCGACAGCGAGGTCGTCGACGAAGCTGGTCTGCTCCTGCACCGCCTCGGGGGCGACGTCGAGCAGTCGCTCGGCGACGGACCGGACCACGGCGAGGACCTCGGAGCGCTGCACGCACCCGATGCTAGGCCGGGCCCGCGTCACCACGGGGTCGTGCGGGCGGTGCCGGCCGCCCGCTCGGCGAGTCGGCGCAGGCGCCCGGCGAGCTCGGCGAGGGTGTCCGGGCGCACCCGGTAGACCGACAGGCCCGCGCGCACGGTCGCGTCGACGAGCCCCGCCTGCCGCAGCACCTTCAGGTGGTGCGACACCAGCGGCTGGGCCATGCCGGTCACCGCCACCAGGTCGCGCACGGGCAGCTGGCGGTCGACGAGCAGGCGCACGAGCGCGGCGCGGTGCGGCTCGGCGAGGGCGTGCAGCACCGCGGTGCTCTCGACGTCGCCGCTGTCCGGGGCCGGTTCGGCGAGCTCGAGCGGGAGCTCGGGCGGCGGCCCGGCGCCCAGCCGCGACCGCAGCGCCGTCTTGTCGGTCTTGCCGACGGCGTTGCGGGGGAGGGCGTCGACGAGCTCGACCCGCTTGGGCGCGGCGTAGTCGGCCATCCGCTCCCGCACCCAGGCCCGCAGCTCGGCAGTGCTCACCGGGCCCGACGCCACCACGAAGGCGGCGACCGCCTCACCGGCGAGGGCGTCGTGCACGCCGACGACCGCGGCGTCCTCGACCGAGGGGTGCTGCCGGAGCAGCTCCTCGACCTCGGCCGAGAAGATCTTCGTCCCGCCGCGGTTGATCATGTCCTTGGTGCGGTCCAGCACCGCCACCCGGCCGTCGGCGTCGATGCGCGCCACGTCGCCGGTGTCGAACCAGCCGTCGACGATCGCCTCGGCGGTGGCCGCGGGGTCGTTCGCGTAGCCGGTAGTCACCAATGAGCCGCGCAGCCACAGCTGTCCGGGTCTCCCGGCCGGCAGCGGCCGCCCGTCGTCGTCGCGGACCTCTGCCTCCATGCAGTCCAGCGGCCGCCCCACCGTCCCGGCACGGGCCCGCAGGTCCTCGTCGTCGGCGATGCAGCCGGGGGAGTGCGTCTCCGAGAGCCCGTAGACGTCGAGCAGCCGGACCCCGGGCAGCCGCTCGCGCAAGGCGGCCTGCAGGTCGGCGGGGAACGGGGCGCCGCCGGCCGCGAGGCGGCGGAGCGCCGGCAGCCCCTCGGCCCGCAGTTCCGGCACCCGCAGGCACAGCCGCCACCACGACGGGACGGTGTAGGCCCAGCTGACCCGGTGCTCGGCCAGCAGCGAGACGTACTCGCGGGGGGAGGTCGTGTCGACGAGCACGCAGGAGGCGCCGCCGAGCATGGCCGGCAGCACGTGCGCGTGCATCGCGGAGATGTAGTACATCGGGAACAGCACGGCCGTGACGTCGTCCGGGCCGAGCTGCAGCAGCCGCTGGTAGCTCATGCCGCTGTGCACCGAGCACCGGTGCACGACCTGCGAGGCCTTGGGCCGCCCGGTCGTCCCGGAGGTGAAGACGACCGCGTAGGTGGCGTCCTCCGGCGGGCGGGCGGCAGGCAGCTCGGGGCCGCCCTCGCGCAGCACCTGGCCGAGCGGCAGCGGCGCCTCGACCCCCGCCTCTCGCAGCCCGTCGAGGAAGGCGGGCGCGCCGAGGGCGAGCCGGGTGCCCATGTGCTCGAGCATGTACGTCCACTGCGGCGGGGCGAGGCGGGTGTTGAGGCCCACCATCACCAGCTCCGCGCGGGCGCAGGCGAACACCGCCGTCGCGAGGTCCAGCGTGTTCCCGGAGGCGACGGCGACGCCGTCCCCGGGAACCAGGCCACGGGCGCGGAGCGAGCGCGCCGCCGTCTCGACCGCGGCAGCGAACGCCGCATAGGTGACGGCGGTGCCGTCGACGTCGACGAACGCGGTGCGGTCCGGCCAGCGCCGCACCGCTCGATCGAGGACCGCCGAGACGCTGCGCGGGCGACGGGCGTAGGACCGGGCGGGGGCGCCCAGCCACGTCTCGACCACCACGGGGTCGCCGGCGCGGTCGTCGAGGTCGTGCTCGCTCGCGGACACGGGTCCGCGGACGGGCCCGGGGAGCTTCTCGACAACGGCATCAGGGGCGTCCGGCACAGCGCGAGTGTCGCGCACGGGGCGGCCGGTGCGCCGCCTACGCTCCGCAGCGTGATGCCTTCCCGCCGTCCGCACCGCCGAGCGGGGAGCGGGCCGGGCGGGCGCTCGGCGGGCCGCATGGGCGCCCGGCTGCTGCTGCCGGAGTCCTCCAAGGGCCCCGTCGCGGCGGTGGTGCGCCGCATCGTCCTCGCCGTCGTCGTGCTGCTCGCCGTGGCCACGATCGTCTGGTTCGACCGCGCCGGCTACGCCGACGACGTCGACGGGACGCTCACCTTCCTGGACGCGGTGTACTACACGACGGTGAGCCTGTCGACGACCGGCTACGGGGACATCACCCCCGTGACGTTCGAGGCCCGGCTCGTCAACATCGTCGTCATCACGCCGCTGCGCGTGCTGTTCCTCATCGTGCTGGTCGGGACCACCCTCGAGGTCCTCACCGAGCGCACCCGGGAGCAGTTCCGGCAGAACCGCTGGAGGAAGTCCTTGAGAGACCACACCGTCGTCGTCGGCTACGGCACCAAGGGGCGCAGCGCCGTCCGCGCGCTGGTCGAGGACGGCGCCGACCGGGCGCAGATCGTCGTCGTCGACAACGACCCCGACCACATCGCCGACGCCGGCGACGACGGGGTCGCCGCCATCGCCGGCGACGGCACGCGCAGCGACGTGCTGCGCCGGGCCGAGGTCGAGACCGCCGCGCGGGTCATCGTCGCGGTGCCGCGCGACGACGCCGCGGTGCTCGTGACGCTCACCGTGCGCCGGCACAACGAGAAGGCCTACATCGTGGCGGCGGTGCGCGAGAGCGAGAACGCCGGCCTGCTGCGCGACGGCGGGGCCGACGGCGTGGTCGTGTCGTCCGAGGCGGCGGGCCGGCTGCTGGGGGTGGCGGCCGCCAGCCCCTCGACCGGCGCCATCTTCGAGGACCTGCTCGTGCCCGGGCAGGGCCTCGAGCTGACCGAGCGCGACGTCGAGCGCTCGGAGGTGGGGCTGTCGCCACGCGAGACGCCCGACCTCGTCGTCGCGGTCGTCCGGGACGACCAGACGCTGATGTTCGACGCCGCGACCTCGATCAAGCTGCGCAAGGCCGACCGGGTGGTGGTGGTCCGCCCGGCGCTCGACCAGGGGGAGCCGGGGGCGACCGTCTCCCGGAGCTGACCGGTCGGGCCGCGGCCCTCAGCCCGTCGGTGCCGGCTCGGCGGACGCCGGCCGGCGGCGGAGCTCGAACCAGACCTCCTTGCCGGGACCGTGCTCGTCGGCCACGGGCTCGACGCCCCAGGTGTCGCTCAGCAGCTCGACGAGGGTCAGGCCGCGCCCGCCCTCGGCGTCCGGGCCGCTCGTGCGTGGCACCGGAGGGTTCGGTGCCCCGTCCCGGACCCGGACGTGGAGCCCCTCGCCGTCGCACTCGATGGCGAGGACGATCGGCGGGCCGCCGTGCCGCACCGAGTTGGTGACCAGCTCGCTGATGAGCAGCAGCGCGTCGTCGAGCAGCTCGAGCGCGTGCGCGGTGCAGCCGCTCTGCTGGGCGAACCGCCGGGCCGCCGCCGCAGCCGTGAGCTCCATCGGCAGGAGCTGCTCGGCGCGGGCGGTCGCGTCGCACATCGAGGCCTCCGGGCAGGGGCACCGTCGTCGCGTGCTGGCGGGCTGGCAAGAGGGTACGTCTCCGATGCCGCTGACGGACGACGCCGGACGAGGTGGGGACCGGGGTCAGAGGCCGGCGCACTGCCCTTCGCGGTCTCCGCTCACCCGGTTGCCGCCGCCGGTGGGTGCAGGCTCGTTGGCCTCGCACTCGAGGTTGCCGTCGACGGTGTTGCCGCTGACGGTCAGGCCGCCCCGGTTCTGCTCGGCCTGCAGGTTGCCGTCCACGGTGTTCCGGTCCGCGACCAGCGGACCGGTCTGCTGCTCCCACTGCAGGTCGCCGTCGATGCGGGTGCCGGTCACGGTCGAGCCGCCGCCCTGCTCCACCTGGATGTTCCCGTCGATCCGGGAGTCGACGACGTCGACCTGCGCGGCGGCCTCGGCCTGCACGTCGCCGTCGACGACGACGCCCAGGGCCTCGAGCCGGGCGCCGTTCCCGACAGTGACGTTCCCCTGCACGGTCGTCCCGTCGAGGGTGCACGACCCGCCGGCCGGCACGTCGACCCGCGCCACGGTGACGGCGCCGAGCCGGCCGTCGCACGCCTGCGGGTCCGTCTCACCGTCGGCCGGTGCGGGCGCCTGCGGAGCCGCGGTCCCGGGAGCAGCGCTGGGCTCGGTGGTGGGCTCGGGCGCCGGTGCGGGTGCGGCGGCGTCCGTCGCGTCGTCGCCGCCGCACCCGGCGAGGGCGACGACGGCGGTCAGGGCGAGGGCGGGAAGCAGTCGGCGATGGCGAGTCATGCCGACCGCCTACCCCCGTCGCCAGCTCACCCGACGCCCTCGTGCGGACTCTCACCGAGTTCTCATCCCGGGCTCATCGACGTCTCATGCAGCGGGCGACCCGCTCTCGCCCGGGGACTTCTCGAGCCGCACGTCCAGCCGGCCCGGGGCGGTGCGCACGGCCACGGCGGCGACCGGTGAGGCGGCCAGGAGCACGGCTCCGGCCGCCTCGGCGACCTCCTCGAGCAGGACGAGGACGCCGTACGCAGAGCTGGGCCCGGTGCTGTCGAGCACCGACTGGCTCAGCGCCTCCATCCCCAGCGCGCTGCCGAGCAGGAGGGCCAGTCCGGCCAGCAGGAGCGTCCGCGGCCGGCGGGGGAGCTCGCGGGCGAGCAGCAGGAAGCCGGTGGCGACGCCGACCGCCACCGCAGCGCCGGGCACGACCCACGCGGCCCGCAGGGGTCCGCTCCCGCCGCCCAGCGCGACCCCGACGTCGTGCAGGCGCTCGTGCAGCGCGGTGAGGTCGTCGAGGCTCAGGCCGGCGAGCAGCAGCGCCGTGAGGCCCCAGGGCCACCAACGGCGTCCGTCGAGGGCGGACAGCCAGCCCACGCCGGCGTGCAGCAGCGCGGCGGTGGCCAGGATGACGACGTTCAGCCAGGTCCAGCCGTTCTGCTCCCCGGCCACCTCGAAGAACCGGCGCACCTCGTTGTCGTGCTCGGCCCACGCGGGCGCCCACGGCTGGTTCGGGACGACGGCATGCGCGGCGGCCATGAGCAGGACGGCCGCGCCGAGGCCGACGACGAGGCCTCGCTCGGGCGTCCGGCGGCGCAGGCCGGAGGAGGTGGTCACCCGGCGGATGATGGTGGGCCTGCCTGACAGGTCGATGAGGGCCACGTGAGGATCCTCTCAGGAGGCGGGGCCGAGGGCCGTCGTGCGGCCGGAAGCGGCGCGGCGGGCAGCGGAACCCGTCACGCGCGGCGAGATGTCTTGACATCCCGCCCGGCCCTGTCAAGGTGGCGAGGTGACCCGGCGCACACCGACGCGTCAGCGCCTGCTCGACGCCGCCGCGGACGCCGTCGTCTCCGGGGGCTGGGCCCGCACCCGGATGAGCGACGTCGCGGCGGCCGCGGGGGTCAGCCGGCAGACGCTCTACTACGAGTTCGGCAGCAAGGACCGGCTGGCCGAGGCGCTCGCGCTGCGCGAAGCGGACCGGTACGCCGACGGCGCGGAGGCCGCCACCGACGGCACCGCGTCCAGCCCGGCCGAGACGGTCCGCGGCGTCGTCGAGTACACGCTGCGGGAGGCCGCGGACAACCCGCTGCTGAAGGCCGTCCTCACCGACAGCCGCGACGGGGGGGCCGGCGAGCTGCTGCCGTACCTGACGACCCGCGCCGAGGCCCTGCACGCCGCTGCCGCCGAGCGCTGCGCGGACCGGCTGCTCAGCAGCTGGCCGCACCTGCCGCCGGCCGACGTCGCGCTGGCCGCCGACGTCGTCACCCGCCTCACGGTCTCGCACCTGGTCCTGCCCGGCGGCCGGCCCGAGCAGGTCGCCGACGACGTCGCCCGCCTGGTCGACCGGCTCCTGCCGGCCGCGCCGCCAGCCCGCCCCACTCCGGGAGGAGCGCCTTGAGCACGCACGAGCTCTACACGGTTCCGGCCGAGCACGCGACGTGGGACGTCGAGATGCAGGGCGCGTCCCGCTTCACCTGGGAGTACGACGACGGTCGCGACCGGCTGCTCGCGCTGTACCAGAAGGGCAAGGACAGGCAGTGGGACTCGGTCTCCCGGATCGACTGGGACATCGAGGTCGACCCCCACGACGTGCTGGGGATGCCGGTCGAGACGATCGCGATCTACGGCACGGACCAGTGGAAGCGCTTCGAGGGCGACCAGAAGGCGATCGACGAGCTGGGCCGGCACCTGGCCTCGTGGCAGTTCAGCCAGTTCCTGCACGGCGAGCAGGGCGCGATGATCTGCTCGGCCCGCATCGTCGAGTCGGTGCCCGACCTCGACAGCAAGTTCTACGCGGCCACCCAGACGATGGACGAGGCCCGGCACGCCGAGACCTACGCGCGGTTCCTGCAGGAGAAGGTCGGCCTGCTCTACCCGATCAACCCGCACCTGAAGGCGCTGCTCGACGACACGCTCACCGACAGCCGCTGGGACATGCCCTACCTGGGCATGCAGGTGCTCATCGAGGGGCTGGCGCTGGCCGCGTTCGGCCTGCTGCGCGACATGACGGCCAAGCCCCTGCCCAAGCAGATCCTCGCCTACGTCATGCAGGACGAGGCCCGGCACGTCGCCTTCGGGCGGATGGCGCTCAAGGACTACTACGCCGAGCTGACCAGCAAGGAGCGCGCCGAGCGCGAGGAGTTCGTGGTCGAGGGCTGCTGGCTCATGCGCGACCGGTTCCGCATGCAGGAGGTCTGGGAGAACATGGGCCTCGACGTCGCCGCCTGCCTGGAGGCGGTCCAGCACTCGCCGTACTTCACGCTCTACCAGTCGCTGCTGTTCAGCCGGATCGTGCCGTGCGTCAAGGACATCGGGCTGTGGGGCGACAAGGTGAGATCCGCGTACGCCGACATGGGCGTGCTCGACATGGCCGGTGTGGACCTCGCAGCGCTGATGAAGCAGGACGAGGACGTCGCCGAGGCGCTCGACCGGGACAAGCGCGAGCTGCTCGTCCGCCAGCGCCAGGTGGCCGAGACGATCTCGGCGTCCGGCGAGGCGACGCCGGTGGCCGAGCTGCCCGGCGTTCACGCCACGTGAGTCACCGGCAACGCAGCGTCCAAAGATAGTCCGTTCGGGTCATGTCCAGGCCGGGACGGATCGGGCATCCTCAGCAATGCGTCACCGCCCACCGGGCGAGCGGCGCACTCTGCCCCTCACGATCGGACCTGATCCGCTCGTGCGGGCGGGGAGCGTCGATCCGGACGGTCCTCACCGACGGCCGCCTCCGCAGGGAGGTGGGCGCACGGAGGAAGCACGGTCGCCCAGACCGTCCGGGGAGCCAGTGGCGAGACCGACCTGCCCGGCCCCCGAGCGCCCCGTGCGCCCGACCGGACGGATCCCGACGTGCGCCTGCTCCGCCCCCTCGCCACCGTGGCCGCCGGGCTGCTGTGCGCCGGCGCCGTGCTCGCCGGCACCGCCAACGCGGACGACACCGCGGCCGACACCGCGCTCGACAGCACGGCCGAGCCGGTCGTCGTCGAGGCCGTCGTCACGGCCACCCAGGACGGCCAGGCCTCCGACGGCGAGAGCCCCGCCGACGACACCTCCGGCGATACCGCCGGCGGCGATCCGAGCCCCGACGACACCACCCCTGACGACACCGCCCCTGACGACACCGCCCCTGACGACACCGACCGTGACGGCGCGGACGGCGGCACGTCCGTCGGCGAGGAGCCGGAGGACCCGGGCACGGGCCTCGGCGAGCCGCAGGAGCAGGAGCAGGCGGCCCCGCCGCACCTGGTCGCGCAGTTCCAGACCCCGCAGCCGAACCTGGTCGCCGGCGGCTCGACCACCTGGACCCTCCTGCTCGGCAACGCCGGCGACGGTGACGCCCCGTCCGGCACCACGCTGCGCCTGACGGCGCCGGCCGACGTGAGCATCACACTGGTCGGCGACGCCACCGGATGGACCTGCGAGCCGCCCGCCGCCGAGACGGGGTCGGGCGGCGGCTCGGCGCTCCACTGCGTGCGTCACGCGGTCGTCCCCGCCGGAGGTCCGGCGGTGCGGCTGCTGGTCGACCTCTCGGTCCCGGCCGGCGCCAGCGGCGGCCGCGTGCTGGAGCTGGTCCCCGCCCCGCCGGTCGGCACCCCTGCAGGCACCGTGGTCGTCGAGGGTGACGTGGTGCTGGCCGAGATCGCGCCGGCCGCCACGCCTCCCGGCGAGCCCGCCCCCGATTCCGATCCTGGCACCGACCCCGGCACGGGCCCCGGCACCGGCCCGGGCAGCATCCCCGGCAGCAGCGGCGGTGGCCCCGTCGTGACGCCGCCCGGCCCGCCGGTGCCCGCCGCCCCGTTCCGGACCGGCACCACCGCGCCGGCGGCTGCCCCCGCATCCGTCGCCACGGCGCCGCCGGCCGGCACAGCGGCGGGCACCGGCTCGCTCGCGGCGGCGCCGGCCCCCGCGCCGTCGGACGTGCCGGACGTGCTGGCCTTCGCCGTCCCCGAGGACGAGGAGGCCGGCGAGGACGTCGCACAGGCCGTGCTGCCCGCGGCCCGCCCGGCCGCCGGCGGCGGGCCCGACCGGGCGCTGCTCCTCGCCCTGCCCGTCGCGCTGCTGCTGGCCGGCGGGCTGGTCCTCGCCCGGCGCCGCTCCGCCTGACACGGAGGCGCCGGTCGGTCAGCCCGGCTCGTCGCCGCCGAGGGCGAGCAGCAGGCGGCGCAGGGAGTCCAGCCGCTCGGCCGAGGCCGCGCCGCGACCCACCTGCGCGTCCAGGCCGCAGTCCGGCTCCTCCTCGAGGTGGCTGCACCCGGGCAGGCACGCCGCTGCGGCCTCGGCGAGGTCGGGGAAGGCGGCCAGCACGCGCTCGGGGGTCACGGCTCCGAGACCGAACGAGCGGACGCCCGGGGTGTCGATCACGGTGCCGCCACCGGGCAGCGCCAGGGCGACGGCCGACGACGACGTGTGCCGGCCCTTGCCCGCACCGGTGACGACGCCGACCGCCCGGAAGGCGTCGGGCACCAGGGCGTTGACCAGCGTCGACTTGCCCACGCCCGACTGCCCGAACAGCACGCTGGTGCGCCCGGTCAGGCGCTCGCGCAGCCGCTGCACGCCGTCAAGGCCGGGGGCGCGCCCGGTGACGACCGCCTCGACGCCGAGCGGCTCGTAGAGGGCGAGCAGCTCGTCGGCGGCGGCGAGGTCGCTCTTGGTGAGGCAGAGCAGGGGCTCGAGCCCCCCGTCGTAGGCCGCGACGAGGCAGCGGTCGACCAGGCGCGCCCGCGGCGGCGGGTCGGCGAGGGCGGTGACGATCACCAGGATCTCCGCGTTGGCGACCACCGGCCGCTCCAGCGGGTCGGTGTCGTCCGGCGTGCGCCGCAGCAGGGAGCTGCGCTCCTGCACGCGCACGATGCGGGCGAGGGCGTCCGGCTCGCCCGACAGGTCGCCGACCACGTCCACCCGGTCACCGACGACCACCGCGCGCCGGCCCAGCTCACGGGCCCGCACCGCCGACACCAGCCGGCCCTGGTCGGTCCGCAGCCGGTAGCGGCCGCGGTCGACGGTGACGACGTCGGCCGGTGCGGCGTCGTCGTGCGCCGGGCGGGTGCGGGTGCGCGGTCGCGAGCGGCGGGCCGGGCGGACCCGGACGTCGTCCTCGTCGAGCTCGCGCGGCACGTCAGGCCCGCGCGGCCGCGCGCTGGGAGAGCATCGCCTGCCAGGAGCCGGGGAAGTCGGGCACGGTCTTGCGGGTGGTCGCGACGTCCTGCACGTGCACGCCCTCGACGCCGAGCCCGAGCACGGCCCAGGCCATGGCGATGCGGTGGTCGTCGTAGGAGGCGAGAGTGCCGCCGGTCAGCGGACGCGGGACGACGGCGAGGCCGTCGTCGGTCTCGGTGACGGAGCCGCCGAGCCGGCCGATCTCGACGGCGAGCGCGGCCAGCCGGTCGGTCTCCTGGAGCCGGAGGTGCGCGACGCCGCGGAAGCGGCTCGGCGTCTCGGCCAGCGCGGCGAGAGCGGTGAGCACGGGCGTGAGCTCGCCGGCGTCGCGCAGGTCGACGTCGGCGCCGGTCAGCCGGTCGCCGGCCGACACCGTGACCGAACCGGGAGCCCGCTCGACCCTGGCGCCCATCGCCTCGAGGACGTCGGGGAGCACCGACCCGGGCTGTGTGGTGCTGGCCGGCCACCCGTCGACCCGCACCCAGCCCCCCGTCACGAGCGGGGCGGCCAGGTAGGCCGCGGCGGTCGACAGGTCGGGCTCGACGACGGCGTCGCGCGGGCGCAGCGGTCCGGGCAGGACCCGCCAGGCACCCGGCAGGGCGTCGTCGACCTCGGCTCCGCGGGCCCGCAGGGACGCGACGGTCATGGCCAGGTGCGGCGCGCTCGGCAGCGGCGGGCCCTCGTGCCGCACGTGCACGCCCCGGTCGAAGCGCGGAGCCGACAGCAGCAGGCCGCTGACCAGCTGCGAGCTCTGCGAGGCGTCGAGCACGACGTCCCCACCCCGCAGGCTCCCGTGACCCCGGACCACCACCGGGAGGCGGTCGACCCGGTCGAGGTCGGCACCCAGCACCGCGAGCGCCTCCAGCAGCGCGCCGAGCGGCCGCTCGCGCACCCGGGGGTCGCCGTCGAAGCGCACCGCACCGTCGGCCAGCGCGGCCACCGCCGGCAGGAACCGGGCCACCGTGCCCGCGTTGCCCACGTCGACGCGGTCGGCCACCGGCAGAAGCGGGCCGGGCCGGCCGTGCACCAGCCAGGAGCCGTCCGGGCCGTCCTCGACGTCGACGCCGAGGGCCCGCAGCCCGGCGGCCATGAGCTCGGTGTCGCGGCTGCGCAGCGGACGCCGGACCGTGGAGCGCCCGTCGGCCAGCGCGGCGAGCACCAGCTCGCGGTTGGTGACGCTCTTGGACCCGGGGAGCTCGACGACGGCGGCCAGCGGTCCGGGCGCGGCGGGAGCGGGCCACGGGTCCTCGGTCATGGGGTACAGCGTCCCACCCCGGACTGGCACAGTGGCGGCATGTGCGGGCGCTACGCCTCGAGCCGGGGAGCCGAGCACCTCGTCGACCACTTCGAGGTCGACGAGCCGCCGGAGGAGACGCTCCCGCCGTCGTGGAACGTGGCCCCGACCGACCCGACCTGGGTGGTGGCCGTCCGGTCGGGCACCCGCCGGCTCGCCGTCGCGCGCTGGGGCCTGGTGCCGTCCTGGGCGCAGCCGGGACGGACGGTCGGCAGGGGGCGGGGGCCGCTCATCAACGCCCGCCGCGAGACGGCGGCGACCGCCCCGGCGTTCCGGTCGGCGTTCGCGCGGCGGCGCTGCCTCGTCCCGGCCGACGGCTACTACGAGTGGCAGCAGCAGGGCGCGCACAAGCAGCCGTGGTTCCTCAGCGCGCGCGACGGCGGCCCGCTGGCGATGGCGGGCCTGTACGAGGTGCGCAAGGAGAGCGAGGAGCCGGCGGCGCCGCTGCAGTGGTCGTGCACCGTGCTCACCACCTCGGCTCCCGACGAGCTGGGCGAGATCCACGACCGCACCCCGCTGCTCGTGCCGCGCGAGCACTGGCGGCGCTGGCTGGACCCGGAGGTGGAGCACCCGGGGGAGGACCTGCTGGTGCCCGGGACGCCAGGGGTGCTGGACGCGTGGCCGGTCGGCCCCGCCGTCGGCAACGTCCGCAACGACGGGCCCGAGCTGGTGGCCCCCGTCGAGGCGGCACCTACCCTGCTGGAGTGATCCCCGCCCGGCCGTGGGTAGGGGGACGGGACGGCGCGGTCGCGCCGCACACCGCCACCTCGAACAGGAGCCTCTGACCCGTGGACCAGCAGGACGTCCGTGCCCAGCTCGAGCAGATGCTGCGTGAGCTCGACAGCGCCACCACGACGCTCGAGGCCGAGAACGCCGGCGAGAGCCAGGAGCTGAGCCACTTCGACCAGCACCCCGCCGACACCGCGACCGAGCTGTCCGACGCCGACCGGGAGAACGCGATCATCGAGGCGGCCGGCGACCAGCGGGTCCAGGTGCTCGCGGCGCTGCAGCGGCTGGACGACGGCTCCTACGGACGGTGCGTCGACTGCGGCAAGCAGATCCCGCCGGCCCGGCTCGAGGTCCGCCCGGAGGCGGCCCGGTGCGTCGAGGACCAGGCGGCGTTCGAGGCCGCCAACGGCTGAGCGGGCCGCTCAGCTCGGCCGGCGGGCGCTGGCCAGCAGGTGCAGCCCGGTGGACTCGCCCTCGCGCTCCACGGCGAGCGCGCACTCGGTGCGCACCAGCAGCCGGAGCGCCTCCTCCCCGCCCTCGGCGATCGCCCGCTCGACCACGGCGGGTGACAGCACCGACCGCGGACGCACCCACTCGACGTCGAGACCGGCGTCGGCGAGCAGCCCGGCGAGCTCCTCGGACCAGAAGCAGCGGGTGATGCTGCCGTCCTCGGCCGGCACGAGGACGACGTCGGCGCTCGGCACGTCGGCCAGCTCGGCCCAGCGCCCCTGGTCGGCCAGCCGCGCGAGGCCGGTCGACAGCGACTCGACGACGAGCAGCAGACGGCCGCCGGGCCGCAGCACCCTGGCGAGGTCCAGCACGGTGACCTCGGCCGCCAGGCACATCGACAGCACCCTGGACTCGGCGAGCACCGCGTCCACACTGGCGTCGCGCAGCCACGACAGCCGTCGCGGGTCGGCGACCACCGGCAGCGCCGCGCCGCGAGGGGCCAGGTCCACGCCGGCTCCGTCTGCACCGGGCAGGTCGGCGTCAGGCGGCCAGGGCCGGGCCGGGCGGCCGTCAGGTCCGACGACGTGCACGACGGTGTGGCCGGCCATGTGCAGCTGGTCGGCGAACCGGTCGTCGCCGCCCGACAGGTCGAGCACGCGGGTCGGCTCGTCCGGGAGCCACGCCGCCACCTGGGCGGCCGCCACCCGCTCGTAGAACTGCCAGTACGCAGCGTCCGGACGGGGCACCGGGCTGGCGCCTGCCGGCTCGCCGGTCACCGCCGCGGTCACGAGGCGCCGCGTCCCGCCCCGCATCGAGCACGGGTCCGGGGTCGCATGGAGCCGTGCCTACCCTTCCCCGATGAGCGATACGCCCGTGTCCGCCGAGGTCATGACGCCGTCCGGGCCGGCGCACGTCGTCCGCCACGGGTCCGCGGCGGGCGGCCGCGGGCTGCTCGTGCTCGGGCACGGCGCGGGCGGCGGGCAAGGCAGCGCCGCCCCGGACCTGCGCGCGGCCACGGACGCCGCTGTGTCCCTCGGCTGGGCCGTCGACCTCGTGGAGCAGCCCTGGCGGGTGGCCGGTCGGCGCGTGGCCGAGGCTCCGCCCCGCCTGGACGCCGCCTGGGCCGCCGTCGTCGCGGAACTCGGCCCGCACCCGCCCCGGCCGCTCGTGCTGGGCGGGCGCAGCGCCGGCGCGCGGGTGGCCTGCCGCACCGCCGCGGCGCTCGGCGCCGACGCGGTCCTCGCACTCGCCTTCCCGCTGACCTCCCCCCGCGGCCGGAGCCGGGAGGCGGAGCTGCGGTCGCCGGACCTGCCGCGCCTGGTGGTGCAGGGCGAGCGCGACCCGTTCGGCGTGCCGTCGCCGTCGGACGGCGTGCGTGTGCACGTCGTCGCCGGCGCCGACCACGCGTTCGGGGTCCGGCGCCGGGACGGGCGCACGGCCGACGACGTCGCCGCCGAGCTGCGGCACGTGGTCGCCGGCTGGCTGGCGGCCGTGGGCGGCTGACCGGGCAGACCTGGCCCGGCGCCGGGCTCACCGGCTGACGTAGACCTCGTTGGCGACGGCCCGGTCGAGCTCGACGTCGGCCTCGCCCACGCGCAGCACGAGCCGCCCGTCGGAGCTGTCCTGCACGACGACGGGGGCGCCGGGCAGCAGGCCGGCCGCCTCGAGCTCCTGCATCCTGGGCACCAGCGTCTGCAGGTGCTCGTCGATGCGCCGGACCACGCACGCCGCGCCGGCCGGCACGGACGCCAGCGTCGAGAGCGCGAGCTTCTCGGTCGGGGCGTTGACCGAGCCCGGGATGGGGCTGCCGTGAGGGCAGGTGCCCGGGTCGCCGAGCAGGTCGACCAGGTGGCTCTCGAGGTTGTCGCTGATGGCGTGCTCGAGCCGGCACGCCTCGTCGTGCACCTGCGGCCAGGGCACCTTGAGCACCTCGACGAGGAGCACCTCCGCGAGGCGGTGCTTGCGCAGCATCGAGGTGGCGTAGGCCCGGCCGGTGTCGGTCAGGTGCAGCACCCGCTCCTCGTCCAGGGTGAGGTACCCCTCGCGCTCCAGGCGCTTGACCGTCTCGCTGACGGCCGGTGCGGACACGCCGAGCCGCTCGACGATCCTGGCCCGGAGCGGCGTGATGCCGGCCTCCTCCAGCTCGAGCACGGTCTCGAGGTACTGCTCCACTGCGGGGTGGTGGCCGTCCATGGCGCGATGCTACGGCGCGCCGGGCGCCGACGGACGAGCCGGACGGGCCGGGGAATCGGTCGCGGGGTGACCGCGTTCCAGACCGCAGCCGCCCGGGTTGGACACGGACGAGGCGGGGCGAGACAGGCGGGGCCGGTGGTCTCTCCGACAGCGCAGGGTGCCCGGTGGGCGCCGTGGCGGGCTCCCGTGCGCGTGCCGGACCTTCGTCCCGGCGTATCCTCGGGGCTCGCAGGACCGCTGGTGGTGGTCGTGCGCCCGGTGACGACCGACAACCAGGGTCGGACGCGCCGGGCCCCTGAGGGAGAGGTGAGCCCGGTCGCTGCCGACTCGTCCGGCGAGGACGTGCGTGAGACGAGCGAGCAGCGTCGCGCGCGCTTCGAGCGCGACGCGCTGCCCTTCCTCGACCAGCTCTACGCCGCGGCCATGCGGATGACGCGCAACCCGGCCGATGCCGAGGACCTGGTGCAGGAGACCTTCGTCAAGGCCTTCGCCGCCTTCCACCAGTTCCAGGAGGGCACCAACCTCAAGGCGTGGCTGTACCGGATCCTCACCAACACCTTCATCAACAACTACCGCAAGAAGCAGCGGCAGCCGCTGCAGTCGCCCACCGACGAGATCACCGACTGGCAGATCGCCGCGGCCGAGGCGCACACCTCCACGGGCCTGCGCAGTGCCGAGATGGAGGCGCTCGACCACCTGCCCGACTCCGACGTCAAGCAGGCCCTGCAGGACCTGCCGGAGGACTTCCGGATGGCGGTGTACCTGGCCGACGTCGAGGGCTTCTCCTACAAGGAGATCGCCGAGATCATGGGCACCCCGATCGGCACGGTGATGAGCCGGCTCCACCGCGGCCGGCGCGGGCTGCGGGCCCGGCTCAGCGACTACGCGGTGGAGCGCGGCCTGGTCCGGGCCGGGGCTGCGGTCGACGGCGCGGAGGGCACGGCATGAGCTGCGGCGACCCGCACGAGACCCCGTGCAGCGAGGTGCTCGAGGCCGTCTACCTCTACCTCGACGGCGAGCAGGACAGCGCGCACCACGACAAGGTCCGCCTCCACCTCGACGAGTGCTCGCCGTGCCTGCGGCAGTACGGCCTGGAGCAGGCGGTCAAGACGCTGGTGGCCCGCTGCTGCGGCGGCGACCACGCCCCCGACGACCTGAAGTCGCGCGTGCTGACCCGCATCCAGCAGGTGCGCGTCGAGATCGAGCACGTGGAGTACCGCGCCGAGTAGCCCCCACCAGCCCCCTTGCGTCCGCGTCCTGGCACACCGCTCCCGCGGGCGCCATCGGACGCAGTGAGGAGCGTCAGGAGGGGCGGACGAGCTCCCAGGCGTCGCGCACCATCTCGGCGACGTCGGGCCGCCGCGGCGTCCAGCCCAGCGTCTTCTGCGCCAGCTCGCTCGAGGCGACCAGCGATGCCGGATCCCCGGGCCGCCGGCCCTCGACCTGCGCGGGCACCGGGGAGCCGGTGACCTCTCGGACGGTGTCGATGACCTGCTGCACCGAGAACCCGGTGCCGTTGCCGAGGTTGAGGATGTCGTGCCGGCCCTCGGCGGCGTGGTCGAGCGCCAGCAGGTGGGCGTCGGCGAGGTCGGCGACGTGGATGTAGTCGCGGATGCAGGTGCCGTCCCGGGTCGGGTAGTCGTCGCCGTAGATCGCCAGCTGGGGCCGGGTGCCGGAGGCGACCTGCAGGGCCAGCGGGATGAGGTGGGTCTCGGTGGTGTGCCGCTCGCCGAGGCCGCGGTAGGCGCCGGCCACGTTGAAGTAGCGCAGGCTGACGGCCCCCAGGCCGTGCGCGGAGGCGAAGCTGGTGATCATGTGGTCGACGGCGAGCTTGGTGGCGCCGTAGGCGTTGGTGGGCGCGGTCGGGACGTCCTCCCGGATCGGGCTCTCCTCCGGCTGGCCGTAGGTGGCCGCCGTCGAGGAGAAGACCAGCCGCGGGATGCCGAGGTCGCGCATGGCGACGAGCACCGCCAGCGACCCGCCGACGTTGTTGTCCCAGTAGACCGCCGGGTCGCTGCCGGACTCCCCGACCAGTGACTTCGCCGCGAAGTGCAGGACGCCGTCGTAGGAGCCGCGACCATCGAGGGTGTCGCGCAGCACGCGGATGTCGGAGACGACGAGCTCGGCCCCGGTTGGCACGGCGTCCTTGTGGCCGGTCGACAGGTCGTCGACGACGAGGACCTCGTGCCCGGCCTCGAGCAGGTGCTGGGTGACGACGCTGCCGATGTAGCCGGCACCGCCGGTGACGACCAGGCGCACGGCGTCGCCCGTCAGGCGTTCGGGCGCTTGCCGTGGTTCGCGCCGTTCTTCTTGCGTGCGCGGCGCTTGCGGGCCCTCTTGGCCATGGGGGAGCTCCTCCGGGAGGGGACGGTCGTGACCCTCCAGGATGGCACAGGGCGTCACCTGCTCCCTGGCAGCCGCGGGAGGGCCCGGCGCCGGCGCGACGGCGGCGGCAGCGACCGGCGGGCTCCGCCGCGCGGCCGGGTCGCTCCCGGGGCGGCGGGGAGCGCGGGCACCGGGCGCAGCGGCCGCAGCATGCCCACGACCACCAGCTGGGCGAGCCCCGCCGCCACCAGCACGTCGCCGGGGCTGACGACCTCCGGCCGCACCGGCAGCGGGAGCGGCACGACATCACCGAGCCACGCCAGCCGGGTCGCGTCGTCGGCCGGCTCGTGCCGCGGATCGCGCCCGGTCAGCAGGTCCTGCGTCCCGACGCCGGCCCGCGCCGCGGCCTCCGGCGACACCGGCATCGCGCCGTTGACCCCGACGACGAGCGCGTTCGCCGCCAGCCCCAGTGCCACGAGCCCGGTGCCGCGGACGCCGCGGTTGGCCAGCAGGAAGGCCACGACCAGCGCCGCTGACACGAGGAGGCCGACCGCGTGGAAGGGGCCGCCGAGCAGGGTGCCGAGCAGCTGCGCGAGCAACGCGAGCACGGCCAGCCGTCGACGCCGCAGCGGGAGCCGTCCCAGCCGCTCGAGGCTGCCTCCGGCCAGCCACCCGGCGAGCAGCGCCACGAGCAGCGCGACGGCGACGAGGGACACGCGGCTAGTGTCGCGGCCTGCCCTGCCCCCGTCCCGGAAGAGCGGAGCGGACCGCGTGTTCGACACCGTGCTCGTCGCCGACCGCGGCACGACCGCGCTGCGCGTGGTGCGCACCTGCCAGCGGCTCGGGGTGCAGGCGATCGCCGTGCACGGCCAGGACGACGCGCGCGCCCGGCACGTGCGCGAGGCCGACGAGGCCGTCCCGCTGGGCGGGCGCACCACGCACGAGACCTACGGCGACGCCCGCAAGCTGGTCGAGGCCGCGCGACGCAGCGGCGCGCAGGCCCTGCACCCGGGCGCCGGGCCGCTGGCGCTCGACGCAGGCTTGGCCCGCGCGGTCGAGGAGGCCGGACTGGTGTGGCTCGGGCCGGCCCCGTCGGCGCTCGAGTCGCGCCCGGCGGGCGCCGGAGGCCACGGCCTCACCGTGGTCCTCCGGGCGGTCGGGGACGACGCCGAGGTCCTCGGCTGCCGGCGCCGTCTCGGCACCGCGGTCGAGGAGCAGCTCCGGCCCGAGCAGGTGCCTGGCGAGGTCCTGGCGGCCGCGCGCCGCGCCTGGCCGGCGGCGGGCACGGGCGGGCTGGTCGCGGTCGAGACCGTCGGGGACGCGCCCGGCACGCTCGTGCCGGGCCCGCTGGTGACGCCCGCCTCGGCCGCCACGGAGGTGGCCCTCGGCGTCGACCTCGTCGAGCTGGAGCTGCGCCTGGCGGCGGGGGAGCCGGTCGGCCCGTTGCCGGCCGGCCGGGGCTGCGTGCTGTCCCTGCAGGTGCGGGCGCCGGTGTTCTACGCCGGCAGGCTCCGCCGGTTCCGCCTGCCGGCGGGCGGCGCCGTGCGGGCGGACTCCGACCTGGGCGAGCGGGGCCGGCTCAGCGCGCACAGCGACCGGCTGCTGGCCGTGCTGACGGTGCGTGGCGCCGACCGGCCCGAGCTGCTCGAGGCCGCGCGCTCGGCGCTCGACGAGGTCGACATCCGCGGCGTCCCCACCAACCTGGACCTCCTGCGAGCCGTCCTGGCCGACCCGTCCTTCGTCGCGGGGAAGCCCGACGACGCCCTGCTGGAGAGGATCCCCCGCTCATGAGCGACCTGGCCGTCTCGCGCCACGGCGGTGTGCTGCGCCTGCACATCGACCGCGAGCCCAAGCGCAACGCCCTCAACGGCGAGGTGCTGCGGGGGATGCTGCAGGCCCTCCGGGACCCGGACGACGCCCGGGCGGTGCTGGTGACCAGCGCGGGGGAGCGCGTCTTCTGCGCCGGCGCGGACCTCGTGCAGATGGCGCCCGACGCCACCGGGCTCGAGGTGCACGAGGGCCGCGGGCTGCTGCGCGAGGTCGTGCTCGCGATGCGCGCCTGCCCGCTGCCCGTCGTCGCGTCGGTGCAGGGGCTGTGCCTGGCCGGCGGCGTGGGCCTGGTGCTCGGCTGCGACGTGGTGGTCGCCTCCGACACCGCCGCCTTCGGCCTGCCCGAGGTCGACCTCGGGCTGTGGCCCTTCATGGTCAGCGCCCTGCTCGGCCGCCACGTCAGCCCCAAGCGCGCGATGGAGATGATGCTGTCGGCGCGCCGCGTGCCCGCCGTCGAGGCGCTCGAGATGGGCCTGGTGTCGCGCGTGGTGCCGGCGGCCACGCTGGCTGGGGAGACCGAGGAGCTGGTCGCGGCGCTGGCGGCCAAGCCGCCGGTCGCCGTCCGGCTCGGCAAGGCGGCGTTCCAGGGCGCGATGGAGTCGACGCTCGCCCCGGCGCTCGAGGCCATGCAGGCGCAGCTGTCGCTGCTCAACACGACCGAGGACGCCGCCGAGGGCGTCGGGGCCTTCCTGGCCAAGCGCACGCCGCAGTGGAAGGGCCGGTAGGCCCGGGCTCGGCGGGTTGTCGCGGACCGACCGGGGCAGGGCACCGGCATGACCGTCGTCGTCGCCGTCGTGTGCAAGGACGGGGTGGTGATCGGGGCGGACACCCAGGTCACCGACTCCGACCGGGGGATGAGCTACCCCGGGCAGAAGCTGCACCCGATGGGCACGCACGCCGCCTGGGCCGGTAGCGGCGCCCGGTCGGTGCTGGGGGAGCTGGAGCAGGTGTTCGCGGCCGAGGCGGAGGCCATCTGCGCGTCGCCGGGCATCGCGCGCGCCCTGCAGGAGCGGACCCTCCCGGTGCTCGAGCACCACTACGACCACTACATCGCCGACGTGCCGGGCGAGTCCATGGAGGGCGGGCCGTCGGCCTACGTGCCCGCAGCCGGCTGGGCGGGCGACGGGCCCTGGCTCGTCGAGGTCACCCCGAACGGCCTCGCGACGCACTACGAGAACGTCGGCTTCCACGCCATCGGCAGCGGTGCGCCGATGGCGCAGCAGGCCGGAGCGCTCCTGTCGCACGTGGACATGGATCAGCGGTCGGTCAAGCACGGCGTGGTCGGCATCGTCCGCGTGCTCGATGCGCTCCGCACGACCAACCCCAGCGTCGGCCTGGAGATCGACGTCGCCTGGATCACCGCGGACGGCGCGCACCACCTCGACGAGGAGCAGATCGCCGCGGCCCGCGAGGACGTGCAGCGCTGGCGCGAGGGTGAGGCGAAGGCCCTCGACGACCTGTTCCCGGGCGACTAGCGGCACCCGTACCCTCGGCGGCATGAGCGAGCAGCTGCCGGAGACGGCTCCCGTCGACCCCGAGCAGGCGACGCCCGGCACGGCGTCGCACGACCCGGCCCGGCCGAGCCGGCTGCTGGAGTTCATGAGCACCGGCTGGGCCGAGCGCGCCGACCCGCTGCCGGCCGAGCACCCGGCGGCCCCGTACCGGGCGCGCCGCAGAGCGGCTGTCACGCAGCGCTTCCCGGGCGAGACGCTGGTGGTGCCCACCGGCGGCTACAAGACCCGCGCCAACGACACCGAGTACCGCTTCCGGCCGGGCACCGAGTTCGCCCACCTGGTCGGCTCGCACGAGCCCGACGCCGTCCTCGTGGTGCGCGACGGCGAGGCCGTGCTGTACCAGGCGCCCACCATGGACCGCTCCACGCCGGCCTTCTTCACCGACCGGATGTACGGCGAGCTGTGGGTCGGCCCGCGCCCGTCGCTCGCCGCCACGAGCGCGCTGCTCGGCATCGAGACCCGCCCGCTCGAGGACCTCGAGCAGCTCAAGGGCACCGAGGCCCGCGTCGTGCGGGGCTACGACCCCCGCGTCGAGGAGCTGCTCGTCACCGACGAGGAGCGCGACCGCGAGCTCACCGAGCACCTCTCGGAGCTGCGGCTGGTCAAGGACGAGCACGAGGTCGCGCAGCTGCAGGCCGCCGTCGACGCCACCATCACCGGCTTCGAGGACGTCGTCCGGCAGCTCGACGCCGCCAAGGCGACGAGCGAGCGCTGGATCGAGGGCGTGTTCGGCCTGCGCGCTCGCGTCGAGGGCAACGACGTCGGCTACGGCTCCATCTGCGCCGCCGGCGCGCACGCGTGCACCCTGCACTGGACCGACAACGACGGCCCCGTGCGCGACGGCGACCTCGTCCTGCTCGACATGGGCGTCGAGGGCCACGAGCTCTACACCGCCGACGTCACCCGCACCCTGCCGGTGAGCGGCACCTTCACCCCGCGCCAGCGCGAGGTCTACGCGCTCGTCTTCGAGGCGCAGGAGGCGGCGCTGGCGGCCTGCCGGCCCGGCGCGGACTTCCTCGACCCGCACCGGGCCGCCATGCGCGTGCTCGCCCACGGCCTCGAGCGGCTCGGCGTGCTCGACGACGCCGAGGCGGCCCTCGCCGAGGACGACCAGCGCTACCGGCGCTACACGCTGCACGGCGTCAGCCACATGCTCGGCATCGACGTGCACGACTGCGCGCACGCCCGCGACGAGCAGTACCGCAACGGCACGCTGCGGCCCGGCTACGTGCTGACCGTCGAGCCGGGCCTGTACTTCCAGCCCGACGACCTCACGGTGCCCGAGGACCTGCGCGGCATCGGCGTGCGCATCGAGGACGACGTCTTGATCACCGAGGACGGGCACCGCAACCTGTCGGCGGCGCTCCCGCGCGACCCCGACGGCGTGGAGGCATGGATGGCCTCGCTGCGCGGCTGACCCGCCCGGACCACCGCCGGTCCGCCGGACGGCGGAGTTTCAGTCCTGCGGGTCGGCTGCCGACAACGGTCGCGTGACGACCTCGATCGAGCCCTTCCTCCGGGCCCTCGTGGAGACCGGCGGCTCCGACCTGCACTGCAAGGTCGGTTCCCCGCCGCGGGTGCGGATCGACGGCAAGCTGCGCAAGCTGCAGACCCGCGACCTCACCGCCGCCGACACCGACACCATGGTGCGGGAGGTCCTGCGCGACGACCTGCGCGAGGAGTTCGAGAAGACGAACGAGGCCGACTTCGCCTACTCGCTGTCGGGCGTCGGGCGGTTCCGCGTCAACGCGTTCCGCTCCCGCGGCTCGTGCGGCCTGGTGTTCCGCCGCGTGTCCGTCGGCGCCATCCCGCTGACGGACCTCGGCCTGCCGCCGGTGCTCGCGTCGCTCGCCATGGAGCCGCGCGGCCTGGTGCTCGTCACGGGCCCCACCGGCTCCGGCAAGACCACCACCCTGGCCGGGATGATCGACCACATCAACAGCAACAAGGAGGTGCACATCGTCACGATCGAGGACCCGATCGAGGTGCTGCACTTCGACAAGCTGGCGATGGTCAACCAGCGCGAGGTCCGGGTCGACACCGAGGACTTCCCGACGGCGATGCGCGCCGCCATGCGCCAGGACCCCGACGTCATCCTCGTCGGCGAGATGCGCGACCACGAGACGGTGAAGGCGGGCCTCGCGGCCGCCGAGACCGGCCACTTCGTCATGTCGACGCTGCACACCACCGACGCCGCGGAGACCATCAACCGCGTCATCGACTTCTTCCCGCCGCACGAGCAGAAGCAGGTGCGCCTCGCGCTGGCCGGCGCGCTGCGCGGCATCATCTGCCAGCGCCTCGTGCCCCGTGCCGACGGCGAGGGCCGCTGCGTCGTCATGGAGATCGCGGTGGGCACCGGCCGCATCGCCGACGCGATCGCCGACCCGGACAAGACGAGCACCATCCCGCAGCTCATCGCCGAGGGCGGCTACTACGGGATGCAGACCTTCGACCAGCACCTCGTCTCGTTCATCCGCGACGGCGTCATCACCATGGACGCCGCCATGGCCGCCTCGACGAGCCCGCACGACCTCGTCGTCGAGCTGCGCCGCCTCGGCCTGGTCGCCTAGCCCCTCGGGCACCTGGCCACTTCCGCTGCGCGGCACGACGCGCAGGGGGCCTCCGGCGTCGCGCGCGGTCGGGGAGGTCGTGGGAGAGGGAGGCGGGCGGCGCTCAGGACGTCCGGGTGCCGTGCTCGCTGCAGCGCGCGCTCCAGCCGGACGGCACCACCTGCACCACCATGCGCCGCCGGCACTGCCCGCAGTACCGCGGCGGCTCGAGGTCGGCGGTGGCCCGGCAGCGCGGGTGCGCGTCGGGGGTGAGCGCCTCGCCGCACCAGCCGCACCAGGGCACGAGCGGCAGCGCGAACGCCCGCAGGACGACGCCCTCCTGCGGCGACCAGTCCAGGGCCGGGTCGCGCACGAAGCCGGCGCCCTCGTAGAGCCGGTGCGCCGGGCTGCCGTCGTGCGACGACAGCCGCACGAGCGCGCAGCCGTCCGCGCGGGCCTGCTCGACGCAGGCCGCCAGCAGCGCGGCCCCCACCCCGGTGCCGCGGGCCTCCGGCGCCGTGACGAGCATCCGCACGACCGCCTCGCCCGCCACCGCCTGCTCGGCCCACGGGCCGCCCCGGGTGGCGACCGTGCCGGCGCCGACGAGCCGGCCGTCGCGCTCGGCGACCAGCACGGTGGCGCTCCGCGCCCGGCCGGCGGCGTCGCGCAGGGACGGCTCGTACTCCGGGTAGCTCAGCCCGTGCGCCCGGTACACCGCCACGGTGAGCTCGCCGACGTCGTCGAGCTCCTCCGGGCGCGCGGGCCGGACCGCGGGTCGGGCTGCTGCGGGGGTACGCACGGCGCGTGTCTACCTCAGCGCCCCTGTCCCGGCGCACGACCGGCCTCGTCCGCGACCTCGTCCGGGAGGTGGTGCACGCCTGCCGCGGTCACGACCTGCTGCTGTGCGCCGCGGGCGTGACCTTCTACGCCGTCGTGGCGCTCGTGCCCGCGCTGCTGCTGTCGGTGCGCCTCACCGGGCTCGTCGTCGGGGAGGGCACGGCGGAGGCGCTCGGCAGCGGCCTGGCCTCCCTGCTGCCCGGCGCCGTGGGCGCCGACGACGCCGCGGCCTGGGTCGCCGAGGGCGGCGCGGCCCTGCCGCTGCCGGCGGCGGCCGCCGCCCTGCTGCCGGCCAGCCTCTACGGCGAGGGCCTGGTGCGGGCGCTCTTCGTCTCGCTCGAGGTGCCGCTCGGCGGGGTGTACGGCGGCTCGGACGATCTCGCGGCCGTGGCGGGAAGCGCGTTCTTCCTCTTCGCCCTCCACCTCATGGTGGTGGTGGGGCACCTCGTGACGGTCCGGCTGTCGGCCCGGTGGGCGTAGGACGACGGCCCCGCGGGCACGACGGACCGGTGTTCTTCTTCTTCAGCAACCGGCTCGGCTGCCTGCCGAGCATCCTGCTGTCCCTCGTCGTGACCGGCGTGCTGCTCCTGCTCCTCGGCGTGCTCTAGGGGCGCCGGACCGCCGCGCGCTCGGCCTCGACCTCGTCCCGCACGGGGCAGCCGGCGAGGTGGTCGTCGACGAGCCCGCAGGCCTGCATGAGCGAGTAGACCGTGGTCGGGCCGACGAAGACGAAGCCCCGGCGCTTGAGGTCCTTGGCCACCGCGGCGCTCGCCGGCGTCGACGCCGGCACGTCGCCCCACGCCGTCGGCGCCGGCCCGTCGGACGCCGCCGCCCACAGCAGGGCGGGCAGCCCGCCGTCGTCGCGCAGGGCGAGGGTGGCCCGTGCGTTGGTGACGCACGCCCGCAGCTTGCGCTCCGACCGGATGAGCCGGGCGTCGGACAGCAGCGGGACGACGTCGAGGTCGGCCACCGCCTCGGGGTCGAAGCCGGCGAGGGCCTCGCGCAGCGCCTCGCGCTTGCGGAGCACGGTGATCCACGCCAGGCCGGCCTGGAAGCCCTCCAGGCAGACCTTCTCGTAGAGCGACCGCTCGTCGGTGCGCGGACGGCCCCACTCGTCGTCGTGGTACCGCTCGTAGAGCGGGTCGCCGTCCCCGAAGCAGCGCGGCACGGTCAGAAGGTGGAGCCGAGCGCCTTCACCGGCATCTGCAGCTCCTCGAGCATGTCGAGGTCCGCGGTGGCCGGCCGCCCCAGCGTCGTGAGGTAGTTGCCGACGATGACGGCGTTGATGCCGCCGAGCATCCCGTCGACGGCGAGGTCGCCGAGGGTGATCTCCCGCCCGCCGGCGAAGCGCAGGATCGTGCGGGGGAGCGCCAGGCGGAACGCCGCCACGGCGCGCAGGGCGTCGCGGGCGTCCATCACCGGCAGGTCGCCGAACGGCGTCCCGGGCCGGGGGTTGAGGAAGTTCAGCGGCACCTCGTCGGGCTCCAGCGCGGCCAGCTGCGCGGCGAACTCGGCTCGCTGCTCGAGCGTCTCGCCCATGCCGAGGATGCCGCCGCAGCAGACCTCCATGCCGGCGTCGCGCACCATCTCGAGCGTCGACCAGCGCTCCTCCCACGTGTGGGTGGTCACCACGTTCGGGAAGTGCGAGCGCGCCGTCTCGAGGTTGTGGTTGTAGCGGTGCACGCCCATCGCGGCGAGGGCGTCGACCTGCTCCTGCGTGAGCATCCCGAGCGAGCAGGCGACCTGGATGTCGACGGCATCGCGGATCGCCCGCACCCCGTCGCGCACCTGCGCCATGAGCCGCTCGTCGGGGCCGCGGACGGCCGCGACGATGCAGAACTCCGTCGCGCCGGTGGCCCGGGTCTCGACGGCGGCCGCCACCAGCGACGGGACGTCGAGCCAGGCAGCGCGGACGGGCGTGGGGAAGCGGCCGCTCTGCGAGCAGAAGTGGCAGTCCTCCGGGCAGCCGCCGGTCTTGAGGCTGACGATGCCCTCGACCTCGACCTCCGGCCCGCACCAGCGCATCCGCACCTCGTGAGCGAGCTGCAGGAGCTCGGGCAGGCGGTCCTCGGGCAGCCGCAGCGCGGCGAGCGCCTGAGCCTCGGTGAGGCCCACCCCGCGCTCGAGCACCTGCTCGCGCGCGACGGCGAGGACGTCCAGGACGGGCGGGTCCAGCAGCTCGGTCACGGGCGGAGAGTCTGCCAGCCCGCTCAGGGTCCCCAGCGCCGGCGGTGCGCCGCCGGGTCGAACACC
>DATLGD010000050.1:0-8606 GCA_035540755.1 Mycobacteriales bacterium
CCCGGACGACGACGACGAGCAGCAGGCCGAACGGCCGCTGCGGCCGCCGCCCCGCCCGCTTCCGTACGAGCGCCTGCGGCAGCAGGTGGAGGAGTGGCTCTTCCAGTTCCGGGAGCGGCGGGCAGCACGGGCCGCCGTCGAGCCGGCACCGCGTCCCGCGCCCTTCGTGTCGGCCGAGGAGACGGTGGTGCTCGACGTCCGGCGGCACCCGTTCGTGCTGGCCTGGCCCGTCGTCCGGACGCTCACCGGGCTGCTCGCCCTGACCGGTGCTGGTGCGTTCCTGCTGCTGTTCGCCGTGTCGACGGCGGCCTGGGCGTGGCAGCGCTTCTCGACCAGCCTGCGCCGGGCGGCAGTGGTGGTCGGCGTCGCCATCGTCCTGGTGCTGCTGGTCTCACCACTGCTCGCAGTCGTGCTGCTGGCGCTGCTGCTCGCCGAGGACGTCGCCGACTGGTTGTGCGACCGGCTCGTGGTCAGCGACCGGCGGGTCTACCGCCGCTACGGCGTCATCACCGCGCACGCCCCGTCGATCTCGCTGACCGCGATCGCCTTCGTCGACGCCTCGGTGCCTCCGGTCGGCCGGCTGTTCGACTACGGCACCCTGAGCCTGGACTCGGTGGCGCAGCGCGACGCACCGCTGTCGCGGCTGGACTTCCTGCCGGACGTCATCGGCGTCATGCACGAGCTGCTTCGGCTGCGCGCCAAGGCGATGCCGAAGATGCCGCCGCCGCAGCTGTACTGAGCTCGCTCAGCCGCCGACGCGCATCTCCCCCAGCTCGGACCAGCCGTCCTGCGGCACCTCGACGCTGACGATGCGCGGTGTGGCGGCCAGGTACTGCGGCAGCTCGTCCTGCGCGGCGCGGAAGTGGCCGGACTGCACG
The DNA here is from genome assembly GCA_035540755.1 of Mycobacteriales bacterium. Classification (GTDB taxonomy): domain Bacteria; phylum Actinomycetota; class Actinomycetes; order Mycobacteriales; family SCTD01; genus DATLGD01. The sequence continues at coordinate 879 of DATLGD010000050.1, forward strand.
TGCTCGCCACCGGCCGCGCCGTCGCGGAAGGCCTCGACGAGGACGTACTCGTTCGGGTCCTCCAGGCTGCGCGACCAGTCGAACCACAGGCACCCGGGCTCGCTGCGGGTCGCCTCGGTGAAGGCCCGGCTCAGCTCGGGCCAGCGGTCGGCGTGCTCGGGCTTCACCGGGAAGACGGCGGTGATGAAGATCAAGAAACTCTCCAATCGGATCGTCCGGCTGCTGCCGTGCATGCCACCACGTCGGCCGACGTGCTCGCCACCGAACGCCCGGCGTGTCAGCCCAGCGACCCGGCCAGCCCGTAGCGCCGCACCTTGCGGTACACGGTGGCGCGGGAGGCGCCCAGCGCTTCCGCCGCCTGCTCCCGGGAGCCGTGCGCCTGGGCGAGGGCACTCAGCAGCGCGTCGCGCTCGAGGAGCTCGAGCGGGGTGAGGCGGCGCCGGGCGGCGGCGAGCAGCTCGGCGGGCAGGTCCTGCGCGCCCACCCGGCCGTCGCGATGCACAGCGCCGGCCCGCTCCACCACGACGCGCAGCTCGGCCAGGTTGCCGGCCCACGGCAGCCTCGCCAGCACCTCGAGAGCGTCCGGGGTCCAGCGCAGCGTCCGCCCGGGAGCGACCTCGACGGCGATCGCCGCGACGAGACGCGGCAGGTCCTCCAGGCGGTGCCGCAGCGCGGGGACGGTGACCGCCGCCGGGAAGCAGGCGACCAGTTCGGCCAGGTCGCGCGACGGCGCGGCGGGCAGCGGAGCGACCGTGCCCACCACCCAGGAACGAGCTGCCGACGGGGCCTCGTGCAGCAGGGCGGTCAGCGCATGCAGTCCGCCGGCGTCGAGCCGGTCGACGTGCCGCAGCACCAGGGCCCGGCCCGGCACGGCCAGGGCGTCCGCCACCGCCTCGACCCAGCGCGGGCCGGCTCCGACGGCGTCGAGCACGCGCGCGTGCGGGTCCTCTCTCGCGGCCAGTGTGGTCCTGCCCGTGCCCGGCTCGCCCTGCAGCAGCAGCCAGGTCCCGCTGCCGGCGTGCCGCTGCACCTCCCGGCGACAGGCCGCCATCGCCGCGCTCTCCGGTGCCGGCGCAACAGCCCGGGCGATCCGCGACGCAGGCAGTGCGCGCGCAGTCAAGCGGACCTGCAGCACGGCGTCGGCGTGCCGCCCCCCGCCGGACAGCGCGGTGCACCGGACCTCCGCCAGCCGGCCGTCCGGGAGGTCGACGACGACGTCGGTGCGCCCGGCGGCGAGCGCGTCGCGCGCCCGGTCGAGCAGCACCTGCTGCTGTGCGCGATCGAGGCACTGGCGGGCCAGCCGGTTGAGCATCACCGCGTCGGACCCGACGGCCAGCACCGGGTGGGGCCCGCGGCGGCAGACGTCCAGGAACTGCTCGAGCAGCGCCCGCTCGCGCCGTCCGGCCTCGTCGCGCAGCGCCGCCCCGAGCTGAGCGGCGATCGAGGTGGCCGTGGTGAGCAGCAGGACGCCGGCATCGGGCTCCCGGCAGGTGAGGTTCACGACGCCGGCGACCTTTCCGCCGACCGGGTGGCGGACGGGCGCGGCGGCGCAGGCCAGGTGCTCGAGGTTCTCCGCGAAGTGCTCGTGCCCGAACACGCGGACGGGCGCGCCGCACTCCAGGGAGGTGCCGATGCCGTTGGTGCCGACGTGCCGCTCGGCGTAGCTGAAGCCGCGCGCCAGGAACACCCGGTCGAGGTGCCGCTCGAGCCTGCGGTCCCCGGTGCGCCGTCGCAGCACCGTGCCGGCGCCGTCGCACAGCACGAGGCTGACCGGCTCGGCGCCGAGCGCGTCGTCGAGCCCGGGCAGCACCCGGGCGGCGGCGCGGGTCAGCGGGGTGTCGTCGTCGAGGTCCGACAGGTAGGGGACCTCGCCGGCCACCAGCGGAACGGACCGCGCCCGCGAGCGCGTCCACGAGGCGAGGATCGGCTCCCGCACCGCGTCGCGGTCGAAAGGCTCCGCACCGAGGAAGGCCGAGCGCGCGTCGGCCAGGACGCGAGACCCCGCCGAGGACGCCACGGCCGTTCCCTCCGTTCGCAGCGGCCGGGCCGCGTCTCAGTTTGAGACGGTGCCGCGACACCCGCCGCCTGCCGTGTCAGCCTGCCAGAAGGACGTGACCCACACCACACGATCAGGAGGCAAGGGTGCGAGCGGTACGGGTGCACGAGTACCACCAGAAGCCGCGACTGGACCAGGTTCAGGAACCTGCGCTCGCCGGGCCGCTGGACGTGATCGTCAAGATCGGGGGCGCCGGCGTCTGCCGCACGGACCTGCACATCGTCGACGGCGACTGGGCCGAGGCGATGGGCCCGTCGCTCCCGTACACGATCGGGCACGAGAACGCCGGCTGGGTGCACGCCGTCGGCGAGGGCGTCACCAACGTCGCGGTGGGCGACACGGTCATCCTGCATCCGCAGCCGTCCTGCGGGCTGTGCCTGGCGTGCCGAGCCGGGCACGACATGCAGTGCGACAACGCCTTCTTCCCCGGCCTGTCCGACCACGACGGCGGCATGGCCGACTTCCTGCGCACGACTGCGCGGGCCTGCGTGAAGCTCGACCCGGGCACCGACCCCGCCGACGTCGCCGCGCTCGCCGACGCCGGCCTGACCGCCTACCACGCGGTGCGCAAGGCCGTGCCGCTGCTGCCGCCCGGCACCACCGCGGTCGTGCAGGGCGCCGGCGGCCTCGGGCACATCGGCATCCAGTGCCTGGAGGCGTTGACGGCCGCGCGCGTCGTCGTCGTCGACAAGAACCCCGACGCGCTGGCGCTGGCCGAGGAGCTGGGGGCTCATGCCACCGTCGTCGCCGACGGCACGCACGTCGAGCAGGTGCTCGAGGTGACCGGCGGCGGGGCACAGGTGGTCTTCGACTTCGTCGCCGAGCAGGGCGCCGAGCAGGACGCGTGGGCGATGACCCGGCCGGCCGGGTCGATGTTCGTCATCGGCTACGGCGGCACGCTGCAGATGCCCACGCTGGACTTCGTCGCCGGCGAGAAGAACATCGTCGGCAACATCGTCGGCACCTACACCGACCTGGTCGAGCTGATGGTGCTGGCCCAGTCCGGCCGGGTCACCCTGCACACCCAGCGCTACCCGCTCGACGAGGCGCTCACCGCGCTGTCCGATCTCGAGGCCGGCCGCGTCCGCGGCCGGGCGATCCTCATCCCCTGACCCGCACAGCCGAGGACAAGGAGCACGGCCATGTACGAGGTGGACGCCGAGAAGTACTTCGTCGTGGACGGTCACTGCCACTTCTGGGACGCCAGCCGGGAGAACTGGGTCCCGGGCCAGGAGCAGTTCGCGAAGGGCTGGATCGACTGCTTCTACGGCTACCACCAGCTCGGACCGCCCGAGACGCACTGGGACCCCGAGAAGTACCTGAAGATCTCTGCCGACGACTGGGAGCGGGACGTCTTCGTCGACGGCCACGTCGACCACGCGATCTTCCAGTCGACCTACCTGAAGAGCTGGTACACCAACGGCTTCAACACCGCCGAGCGCAACGCCGAGCTCTTCGATCGGCTCGGGGACAGGATCACCGTCAACGGCCGGTTCGACCCGCGTGACGGCGACGCGGGCATGGCCGAGCTCGAGCGCGACGCGGCGACCTACAACCTCAAGGGCGTGAAGCTCTACACCGCCGAGTGGAACGGCGACTCCCGCGGCTACAAGCTGACCACGCCCGAGGCCTACCGGTTCCTGCAGCGGACGCAGGAGCTGGGGATCAAGAACATCCACGTCCACAAGGGCCCGACGATCTGGCCGCTGGACAAGGACGCCTTCGACGTCGCGGACATCGACCGTGCGGCCACCGACTTCCCCGACCTGAACTTCGTGGTCGAGCACGTCGGGCTGCCCCGCATCGAGGACTTCTGCTTCATGGCCACGCAGGAGCCGAACGTGTACGCGGGGCTGTCGGTCGTGGTCGGCGGGCTCATGCACGCGCGGCCGAAGTTCTTCGCCAAGGTCATGGGCGAGCTGCTGTTCTGGGTCGGCGAAGACAAGATGATCTTCGGCAGCGACTACATGATCTGGGAGCCCAGGTGGCAGGTCGAGGGGCTGGCCAGCTGGCAGATGCCCGACGACGAGGCGTTCTCCGACTTCCAGCGCCTGACCGTCGCGTCGAGGAAGAAGATCCTCGGCCTGAACGCCGCCCGGCTGTACGACATCCCGGTGCCCGAGGAGCTGCAGCTGCCGCCGGAGGCCGGGACACCGGCCGCTCAGGACGACGCGAAGCTGGTGGAGCAGCCCGTCAGGGCGCCGGCGTGACGTCCGTCCTGACCCCCGCGCCGGCCCGGGTCGACCCGGCAACGGTGCTGGCCGCGCTCGACACCGTTCTCGACCCTGAGCTGGACGAGCCGATCACCGCACTCGACTTCGTCGAGTCCTGCGAGGTCGACGACGACGGCTCGGTGCGCGTGCGGCTGCGCCTGCCCACGTTCTTCTGCGCGCCGAACTTCTCCTTCCTCATGGTCGCCGACGCCTACGACGCCGTGCACGCGGTGGCCGGGGTCGGGGCGGTCGACGTGCAGCTGGCCGACCACCATGCGGCTCAGGAGATCAACGGCGGCGTGGCGGCGCATGCCGGCTTCGTCGCGACCTTCGCCGGCGAGGCCACCGACGAGCTGCACGAGCTGCGCGCCCGCTTCCTGGCCAAGGCCGCGCTGGCCGGGCAGGACCGGGTGGCCCGGCCGCTCGTCGACGCCGGCGCCACCCCGCAGCAGCTCGCCGACATGAGCCTGGGACAGGTCCCGGACTCGGTCGACCTGCGCCGGTTGCGTGAGCGGCGGGCGGCGCTGGGCCTGCCGGCCGGCGACGACGCTCCGCTGCTCGTGCGGGTCGAGGACGGCAGCCCGGTGCCGGTCGAGCAGGTGCCGCTGCACCTGCGGCGGGCCCGGCTCACCCGGACCGGTATCGAGGTCAACGGCGAGCACTGCCGCAGCCTGCTGGCGACCCGGTACGCCACGGCTCCGGGGAACCCGACCGCTCCGACCTGAAGGAGCGCCCAGCTCAGCTCGCCCGCCGGGCCGCCGGCCGATCCTGCGGGTACGGGATCCCCATCAGGTAGCAGCCCCAGCGTCCGCACGGCGACACGGCACGGCCCGGCCTCCCGGTCGGGTCCACCCTGTTGTCCATGACGTCGCGGGCGCGGTCGGCCACCGCGTCCAACCAGCCGGTCACCGCTGCGAGCGGCGTGTGCGGCGTGTGCGGGTGCGGGCGGGTGGGAGCGGTCGTCATGGCGTCGGCGAGCCGGTGCACCAGCTCCTCCTGCCGCTGCTGGTCGAGGATCGCCTGCAGCGCCTGGAGGAGCACGCGCTCGGCCTCGGCGTGGTCCAGCAGGGCCGCCCGCACCTGGTCGCCGAGCACCGGGAGCGGGATCGGGGCGAGGTGCGTGGCCCCTGTCAGTCGCCGGTCCAGCCGGCACACCGCCTGCTGCAGCCGGTGGTCCACGGCGCGCACCCGGCGCACCTCCCGGCGTCCGCCCGGCACGTGGCGCTGCAGCGCCGGGTAGAGGACGCGGTCGACGGCGGACAGGTGCGCGGAGCACCAGACGACCGCATCGGGCCAGCGGTCCTCCAGCGCCTCGACGGCGCGGTCGTGAGGCTCGGCGACGGCGGCCGTCAGGAGGTCGTCGGTCGTCCGGACGGAGATGCTCATACGGCGGCTCCCGGACCGGCCGCCGTGCCCGGACTCTCCGCGGACGGCGGCGCGCACCCGCGCCCGATTCTCCGCCTCCTCGCCGGTTGTGTCCACCTCCCGGGCGACCGAGGTGTGACGGGCGCCACCCGGTGGCAGACCGGGGCGAGAGCCCCGAGGAGGACAGATGAGCGCTGCCGGGACCGACACCAGCACCAAGCCGGACGACGCCGCTCGCTCCGCCGCCGAGGGCGCGCCGCTCGAGGTGATGCTGGCCGACGCCGCTCTCGGACCCGTGCGCAGGCTCGTGCCCGGCGTCGCCGGCCTCCGGCTGGCTGCGCAGCTGGCGTCCCGGCCGCTCGACAGCACCCGCCGCGGGCTGCGGCTCACCGGCGACCTGGCGAAGGTGGTGCTGGGACGCTCCGACGTCGAGCCGCCGCCGCGAGACCGGCGCTTCGCCGACCCGGCGTGGAAGGGCAACCCGCTGCTCCGTCGCCTGGTGCAGGCCTACCTCGTCTCGGCCGAGAGCCTCGAGCAGCTGGTGGACGACGTCGACCTGTCCTGGCGCGACGAGCAGCGGCTGCGCTTCGTCACCCAGATGGTCGTCGACGCGATGGCGCCCAGCAACTCCCCGTTCCTGAACCCCGCGGCCCTGAAGGCGGCCGTCGACACCGGCGGGCGCAACTACAGCACCGGCCTGCGCCAGTTCGTGCAGGACATGCGCTCGGCCCCCCGCATCCCGGCGATGGTCGACGCCACCGACTTCACCGTCGGCGGCAACCTCGCGGTCAGCGAGGGCGCGGTCGTGCTCCGCACACCGGTGTTCGAGCTGATCCAGTACACGCCGCTCACCGAGCAGGTGCGGCAGGTGCCGCTGCTCGTCGTCCCCCCGATGATCAACAAGTTCTACGTCGCGGACCTGGCGCCGGGGCGAAGCATGATCGAGCACTTCGTGCAGAGCGGGCAGCAGACGTTCACCATCTCGTGGCGCAACCCGACCTCCGAGCACCGCGGCTGGGGGCTCGACACCTACGCGCGCTCGGTGCTCGAGGCGCTGGACGCGCTCGAGGACATCACCGGCTCGGAGCGCAGCCACGTGCTCGGCCTGTGCGCGGGCGGCATCACGGCCAGCTGCGCCGTCGCCCACCTGGCCGCCACCGGCCAGCAGCACCGCATCGCCGGGCTGACCCTCGGCGTAACGCTGCTCGACCAGGCCCGCGCTGGCACGGTCGGGGCGATGGTCGACGAGGGCACCGCGCAGCTGGCCGTCGCGCAGTCGCAGCGCAAGGGCTACCTCGACGGCAAGGCATTGGCCGGCGTGTTCGCCTGGCTGCGCCCGAACGACCTCATCTGGAACTACTGGGTCAACAACTACCTGCTCGGCAAGAAGCCGCCGGCCTTCGACGTGCTGGTGTGGAACGCCGACACGACCCGGATGCCCGCCGCGCTGCACCGGGACTTCATCCGGATGTCGCTCGACAACGCGCTCGTCCACCCGGGCAAGGCGAAAGCGCTCGGCACCCCCGTGGACCTGTCGAAGATCGACGTCGACAGCTACGTCGTCGCCGGCCAGACCGACCACATCTGCCCGTGGGAGCGCTGCTACCGCAGCGTGCAGCTGCTCGGCGGGCAGTCGCGCTTCGTGCTGTCGACCGCCGGGCACATCGCCGCGCTGGTCAACCCGCCGTCGAACAAGAAGTCCAGCTTCCGGGTCAACGACGCCTGCCCGGAGGACCCTGACGCCTGGATCGCCGGCGCGGCCCAGCACCCGGGTTCCTGGTGGGACGACCACGTGGCCTGGCTGGCCGAGCGGTCCGGCGAGCAGGTGCCGGCGCCGGAGCGGCTCGGCAGCAACCGGTACCCCCCTGCCGGCCGGGCACCCGGGACGTACGTGCTCGAGCAGTGACCCTCGTCCGGGTCGGCCGCGGCCTGACGGCGACGCGCCTGCACGTGGAGCGCGCCGGAGCCGGCGAGCCGCTGCTGTGGATCACCGGCTTCGCGATCAGCAGCGAGATCTTCGCGCCGGTGATCGACGACTACGCCGCGGAGTTCGACTGCATCCGCTACGACAACCGCGGCGCCGGCCGGTCGGAC
>DATLGD010000051.1:0-11125 GCA_035540755.1 Mycobacteriales bacterium
GTGGTGGAGGGGCTGCGGCGGTTCCGAGACCGCGCGGAACCGTCGGGAGGGCTCCTCGCGGGTGAGGGTCAGGCGGTGGCGCGGCGGCGGCCGTCGCGGACCAGGCCCAGCACCCGCTCCTCGAGCAGCAGCGGCTCCACCGGCTTGGCCAGGTAGTCGTCCGCACCGGCTCGGCGCGCGTCCCGCTCGACCTGCGCGGAGTCGCTGCCGGTGAACAGCACCAGTGGCACGGCGAGCGTGCGCGGATCGGTGCGCAGCAGCCGGATGAGCTCGACGCCGGGCAGGTCAGGGAGGCCGTTGTCGATGAGCACCGCGTCGAAGTCCTCCGCGCCGACCAGGGCGAGCGCGTCGTCGGCGGTCCGGGCCGACCTGACCTCGAACGTGCCGGTCAGCGCGATCGTGACGAACGAGCAGACGCTCGGGTCGTCGTCGACGACGAGGAGCCGCGGCGTCCGCTCGTCCTCGTGCGGCACGGGAGGCCGCGCGACCGGTGTCCGGCAGAACGGGCAGGTGCGCCACTCGCTGTCGAGCTGCTTGTCACAGCCCTCGCAGCACCCGCGGGTGACCGGCGTGCCGTCCCAGGGACAGCAGATCATGTCGTCGGCGAGCGCCCGCGAGCACGACGGGCAGCGGTGCCCGCTGACCGTGTCGACGGTGGTCGCGCGCAGCACCTCCTCGTAGGTGGTGTCGCCCCGGTGCGCGGCGGCGAGACCGGAGGCGCGCAGCGTCATCATTCCGTTGGCGCGGGCGGCTGCGCCGATCGCCGCCTCGGTCGGCGTGGTCAGCAGGACCTTGCGCAGCGCGGCGGTCACCGGCAGCACCTCGAACACGCCGAGCCGGCCGCGGTACCCCGTGCCCGCGCACTCGGCGCAGCCCTTGCCGCGCACCGGCCGGGCACCCTCGAGATCGGCCTCGGTGAGGCCGAGCAGAGCAAGGGTCCGCGGTGAGGGGACGTACGGGGTGGCGCAGGATGCGCACGGCCGGCGCACGAGTCGCTGAGCGACGACCAGCGTCAGCGAGGAGGCGACGAGGAACGGCTCGACGCCCATGTCCACCAGGCGCGTGACGGCGGCGACGGCGTCGTTGGTGTGCAGCGTGGTCAGTACCAGGTGGCCGGTCAGGGAGGCCTTCAGCGCCAGCTCGGCGGTCTCGGTGTCGCGGACCTCGCCGACCAGGACGATGTCGGGGTCCTGGCGCAGGATGCTGCGCAGGCCGCGGGCGAAGGTCACGCCCTGCTTCTCGCTGACCTGCACCTGCGTGATGCCGGGCACCTGGATCTCGACCGGGTCCTCGAGGGTGACGATGTTGCGGTCGGGCGTCGAGACCTGCCGGATGCCGGCGTAGAGGGTGTTGGTCTTGCCGGAGCCGGTCGGACCGGTGATGAGCACCAGGCCCTGCGACTGCACGAGAGCGTTGGTGAGGTGCTCGAGCTGCGGGGCGGTCAGGCCGCTGCGGCCGAGCATCGGCACCTCGTCGGCACGGGGGAGCAGCCGGATGACCACCTTCTCGCCGTGCAGGGTCGGCAGGGTCGAGACGCGCGCCTCCACCGTCATGCCGTCGACGGTGAGCTTCGCGCGCCCGTCCTGCGGCCGGCGTCGCTCCGCGATGTCGAGGCCAGAGACGATCTTGATGCGACTGACGGTGGCCGACGTCGCGTTGCGCGGCACCGTCATGACGTCGCGCAGCAGCCCGTCGACGCGGTAGCGGATGCGCAGCTCCCCGGCCTGCGGCTCGACGTGCACGTCGGAGGCGCGGGCGCGCACGGCGTCGGCGAGGACCACGTCGACCAGGCGGACGATCGGGGCGGACTCCACGGCACCGGCCGACGCGTCGTCGACCTCGGCCGGCGTCTCGTCGATGCCCTCGAAGAGGGTGTGCACGTCCGAGGAGTCCTCGGACAGGCTCCAGGACCTGGCGAGGTGGTCGCGGACCTGGGAGCCGGTCGCGACGAGCACCACCAGCTCGCTCGCGCTGGTGTAGAGCTTGACGTCGTCGAGCGCGACGACGTTGGTCGGGTCGGCGGTGGCGACCGTGATCCGGCTGCCGGTGCGCTCGAGGACGAGCACGCCGCTGCGCTCGGCGACCGCGCGCGGCAGCAGGCGGACGGCCTCGGGCACGACCATCGTGCGGCCCAGGTCGACCAGCGGCAGGCCGAGCGCCTCGGCGAGGGCCTCCGCGACCTGGCGCTCGGTCGCGAGGCCCAGCTCGGTGACCACCTGCCCGAGCCGGCGGCGGGGCTGGCCCGCGGGTGCGCGGAGCTGCTCCGCCAGCGCTGCCTGCAGCTGCTCGTCGTCGAGCAGCCCCTGGGCCAGGAGCACCTCGCCGATGCGCCTGCGGCGGTGAGCCGCCGTCTGCGGCGACCCGCCTCGCGGAGACGGGGCAGCGGTCGCGAGCGAGGAGCCGGCCGGGGGCAGGGAGGTCACCCGCGGTGCATCGGCCGGTGCGATGTGCAGGTGTAGCCCGAACGGCCGCTCAGGCCTCCGACGGCTCCCCGACGAACGGCTCCCCGAGGTCGGGCCGCTCGTCGGGCCGGTCGCCGTCGGTGCGCTGCTCCGCGCGCCGCCTCGCGCGCTCGGCCCGCCGCTCGCGCTCGTCCCGGTCGCGCCGGGCCTGCCGCTCGGCCCCGTCGTCGGGCGCCTCCCCGGCAGTGGTCCGCGCGACGACGTCGTCGGCGACCTCGCGCAGCTGGTCGCGCAGGAAGTCGCGGGTGGCGACCTCTCCCAGCGCCTGGCGCAGGGACGCCAGCTCGCGGGCGAGGTACTCGACGTCGGCCTGCAGGCGCTCGCTGGTGGCCCGGTCCTCCTCCATCGACACGCGGTCACGGTGGGCCTGCCGGTTCTGGGCGAGCAGGATGAGCGGCGCGGCGTAGGACGCCTGCAGCGACAGCATCAGCGTCAGCAGCGTGTAGTTCAGCGCGCGGGGGTCGAACTGCAGGTCCTGCGGCGCCAGGGTGTTCCAGCTCAGCCAGACGGCGCAGAACACCGTCATGTAGACGATGAAGCGGGCCGTGCCGAGGAAGCGCGCGATGCGCTCGGAGATGCGGCCGAACGCGTCCGGGTCGTAGTGCGGCCGTGCGATGGCCCGGCGTGCGGTGGCCGGGGTGTCGAGGCGCACCCGGCGCGCGGTGCTCTCAGCCACGGCGCACCCGGCCGGCGTCCGGAGTGCGCGACGGGTCCCGGTGGTCGCGCCAGTCCTGCGGGAGCAGGTGGTCGAGGACGTCGTCGACGGTGACGGCGCCGAGCAGGTGCCCGTCGCCGTCGACCACCGGCACCGCCACCAGGTTGTAGGTGGCCAGGTGCCGGGTGACCGCCGGCAGCGGCGTGTCCGGGGCGAGCGGGTCGATGTCGGTGTCGACGACCGCCGAGATCAGCGACGACGGCGGCTCGCGCAGCATCCGCTGGAAGTGCGCCGTGCCCAGGTAGCGGCCGGTCGGCGTCTCGTACGGCGGGCGCACGACGTACACCTGCGCGGCGAGGGCGGGGGAGAGCTCCGCGTGCCGGACCCGGGCGAGGGCCTCCGCGACGGTGGCGTTCGGCGGCAGGATCACCGGCTCCGGCGTCATCAGGCCGCCGGCGGTGTCGTCGTCGTACCGCAGCAGGGAGCGGACCGGCCCGGCCTCCCCCGGCTCCATCAGGTCGAGCAGGCGGTGCGCCTCGGCCTCGGGCAGCTCGCCGAGCAGGTCGGCGGCGTCGTCCGGTGCCATCGCCTCGAGCACGTCGGCGGCGCGCTCGTCCTCGAGCCCGCCGAGCAGCTCGACCTGCTCGTCCTCGGGCATCTCCTCGAGCACGTCGGCGAGCCGCTCGTCGTCGAGGGCCGCGGCGATCTCGGCCCGGCGCTTGCCGGACAGGTCGTGCAGCACGGACGCCAGGTCGGCGGGGCGCAGGCGCTCGAAGACGGCCAGCAGGTTCGCCGCTCCCTGACCCTCTTCCGGCAGCGAGAACCCGCTGACCTGGTCCCACTCGACCTGCAGCACCTCACCGCGGCGGCGGCTCCGCAGGCCGGCGACGGGCCTGCGGACCGCGACCCGGGTGAGCAGCCAGTCGGTGCGGGTCTGCTCCATGGCGACGTCGAGGACGGTGACCTCCTCGCCGCTGTCGAGCAGCGTCACCCGGCGGTCGAGCAGCTCGGCCAGCACGAGGGTCTCGCCCGGACGCTGCTCGAACCGGCGCAGGCTGACGGTGCCGGTGCCGAGCACGACGGCGTCGGGGTCGATGGTCGTCACCCGGCCGATCGGCACGAAGATGCGCCGTCGGCCGGAGATCTCGACGGCCAGCCCCAGCACCCGCGGGGCGTCGCGACCGATGCGCAGCGCGACGACGACGTCGCGGACGCGCCCGACCTGCTCCCCGTCGGGGTCGAACACGACGAGGCCGGCCAGGCGCGCGACGAAGACGCGGTTCCCGGTGCTCACGTCGGCAGACTACGGACCGGCGCCGTCCCGCAGGTGCTGCGTCGCGGCCGGGGTGCGTCGAGCCGGCCGGGCGCCGTGGGCGAGACTTCCCGCACGCCCGTCGCCGTCCTTCGAGGAGCTGCTGTGCCCGTGCTCGACCGCTTCCGCCTCGACGACAGGGTCGTCGTCGTCACCGGCGCGTCCTCCGGCCTCGGGGTCGCGTTCGCGCAGGCCTTCGCCGAGGCGGGCGCCGACGTCGTGCTCGGCGCCCGCCGGGTCGACCGGCTGCCCGAGACCGGCAGGCTGGTCGAGGCGGCCGGTCGCCGGTACGCCTACGAGCAGACCGACGTCACCGACCCGGAGCAGTGCACACGGCTGGTGCAGAAGGCGGTCGAGGAGTTCGGCCGGGTCGACGTGCTGGTGAACAACGCCGGGCTCGGCTGGGCCCGCCCGGCCAGCCGGGAGACGCCGGCGGAGTTCCTGCGGGTGCTCGACGTCAACCTCAACGGCGCGTACTGGTGCGCTCAGGCCTTCGGCCGCGCCGCCAAGGGCGGCGGCTCGATCCTCAACATCTCGAGCGTGCTGGGGCTGCGTCCCGGGGCGCTGCCGCAGGCGGCCTACGCCGCCTCCAAGGCCGGTCTCATCGGGCTCACCCGCGACCTCGCGGCGCAGTGGACGGGGCGCAAGGGCATCCGGGTGAACGCGCTGGCACCGGGCTACTTCCCGACCGAGATGACCGACGAGATGGACGACTCCGAGGCGGAGCTGGTCAAGATGATCACTCCGGCCGGCCGCCTCGGCGACCCGATGGAGCTGGCTGCGGTCGGCGTGTTCCTCGCCAGCGACGCGGCCTCGTACGTCACCGGCATCACCCTGCCGGTCGACGGCGGCATGACGATGCCCTAGCCATCCGTCCTCCCCCCGGCTCCCGGCAGGTCGAGCCGCAGCACCAGGCTCTCGCTGGCCCACCGCTCGGCCAGGCCGTCGGTGCCGGTCGCGTTGAGCCGCGCGGCCGCCAGCACAGGGACGGCGGTCTCCCAGGCAGCCGATCCCGGGACGAGCCGGCTCACGGCGGCCGGCAGGTTCGCCAGCCGGCCGCTCAGCGCGCCGCGGGGGCGCACCACGACGACGCCGCGCACAGCGGTCGAGGCGCCGGGCAGGTCCTGCTCGCTCCCGCCGACGACGACGAGCACCGCGTGGTCGTGCCACACGTGCCACACCGCCTTCGGCGGCCGGTCCTCGAGCCCCACCCAGACCACGCCGGCGCGCCGCAGGGCCTCCTCGTGCCCGGGCTGCAGCGTCACGGCAGCGAGCCTTGCCGCGTCAGGCGTCCGGCCCGACGTGGCTGGCGCGGTAGGCGTCGCGGCGCAGGTCCTGCAGCCAGCCGACCGGGCGGATGCCGCCGCCGCAGTTGTCGGGACTGAAGCGGACCTCGCGGCCGCCGGGCACCGAGGCGCCGAGCTCGACGACGGCGAGCTCGCGCCACGACGCCAGGCCGGTCGCGACGGCGAGGGGCAGCCGCGCGCCGTCGGCGCGGCCGGGCAGGCCGTCGACCGCCGGGGTCCGCGGTGCCCCCTCGTCCGGGACGAGCCCGAGCAGGTGCCGCCGCCCCCCGAGCTCGTAGTCGGTCAGGGAGCTGTACACCGCGCCGAGGAAGTCGTACTGCGGGAGCGGCAGGCGCCGCGCTCCCGGCAGCGAGACCGTCGAGTCGAGCAGCAGGTCCTGGTGCCGGCCCGGGCCGTGCGCGTCGAGCACCCGCACCGCGACGCCGAGCACGTCCGGCAGCCGGTCGGGGAGCCCGAGCGAGCGCGAGAAGCGGACCAGCAGGTCGTGCGAGCCCGGGTCGTCGAGCAGCGGGACGCCCAGACCCGCCCCGCCGGGGACGAGCAGCCGACCGCGAAGCGTCGTCCCCTTGGCGTGGACGACGCGCTCCCCGCGCACGAGCGAGCCGGCCCGCATGACGCCGGCGCCGACCGCGGCCAGCACCCGGGCGCCGCCCCGTGCGGCCGGGGCGGGAACGCGGCCGGAGGCGGCGCGGGGCAGGGCGCTCAGGTCGGGCACCTGCGGCTCCTACCCGCGGTGCCGGTGGACGACGCCTCGACGCGGCAGGGTGCTGCCCGGCGCCGACCGCGAGGCGGCCCGCGGGGTGAGCGTTCTCACCCGTCGCCGGTGCACGACACCCGCACGGCGGTGGGACACTGCCGGGCAGCATCCGCGCGCAGCGCGACGAGGCCCGGCCCGCCGCCGAGGCCGTCCACGAACGAAGGGCAGGAGCGTCATGGCACGCCTGGCACAGACCGAGGGCCTGACCGAGTTCCAGCAGGAGATCCTCGGCACGGTCAAGGGGTTCGTGGACAAGGAGATCCTGCCGTACGCGCAGGACCTCGAGCACAAGGACGAGTTCCCCGAGGCGATCGTCGACGGCATGAAGGAGATGGGGCTGTTCGGCCTCATGATCCCGGAGGAGTACGGGGGCCTCGGCGAGTCGCTGCTGACCTACGCGCTCACCGTCGAGCAGATCGCCCGCGGCTGGATGAGCATCAGCGGCGTCATCAACACCCACTTCATCGTGGCCTACATGCTCATGCACCACGGCACGCAGGAGCAGAAGGAGCGCCTGCTGCCGAAGATGGCGACCGGCGAGGTCCGCGGGGCCTTCTCGATGAGCGAGCCGCACTGCGGCTCCGACGTCAGCGCGATCAAGAGCAAGGCCGTGCGCGAGGGTTCCGGGGACGACGCCGAGTACGTGCTCGACGGCCAGAAGATGTGGCTGACCAACGGCGCCCGCTCCGGCGTCGTCGCCACCCTCGTGCGCACCGACGAGGGCAGCGACTCGGTCTACAAGAACATGACGACGTTCCTCGTGGAGAAGGAGCCCGGCTTCGGCGACGTCGGCAACGGCATCTCGATCCCGGGCAAGATCGACAAGATGGGCTACAAGGGCGTCGAGACCACCGAGATGGTCATGGACGGCGTCCGCGTCCCGGCCAGCGGCATCCTCGGCGGCGAGGCCGGCCGGGGCAAGGGCTTCTACCAGATGATGGACGGCGTCGAGGTCGGCCGTGTCAACGTCGCCGCGCGCGCGTGCGGCATCTCGATCCGCGCCTTCGAGCTCGCCGTGCAGTACGCCCAGCAGCGGCAGACCTTCGGCAAGCCGCTGCACGCCCACCAGGCGATCAGCTTCAAGCTGGCCGAGATGGCGACCAAGGTCGAGGCCGCACACGCGCTGATGGTCAACGCAGCCCGCCTCAAGGACGCCGGCAAGCGCAACGACGTCGAGGCCGGCATGGCCAAGCTGCTCGCGTCGGAGTACTGCGCCGAGGTGACCCAGGAGTCGTTCCGCATCCACGGCGGCTACGGCTACGCCAAGGAGTACGAGATCGAGCGGCTCATGCGCGAGGCGCCGTTCCTGCTCATCGGCGAGGGCACCAGCGAGATCCAGAAGACCATCATCAGCCGCGGCCTGCTCAAGGACTACAAGCTGCAGGGCTGACCGCACCCGGGCTGCATCCGCCAGGTCGCTGACGAGCGGACACCGGTGCGGCGGTGGGAGACGGGCGCTTGCCGTCCGTGGTGGGATGCGCCACACGCCAGGAGCGTCCTGGCGTCGACGGAGGCCGACATGACGACGCCCCACCCGAACGACGGCAGCACGCCGAACGTCGACCCCGGCGCCACACCGGGCGCGGCGGGCTCCCCCACCGATCCTGGTGCGCCCGGGCCGGCTCGAGCCGGCGGCGGGAACACCCTGTCGATCATCGCCATCGTCCTGGGTGTCGTCGCGATCCTGGTCCTGCCGATCGTCTTCGGGATCGCCGCCATCGTGTGCGCCGTCGTCGCCAAGACGCGCAACGAGCGGCTGTCGACGATCGCGCTCGTGGTCGCGATCGTCGGCACGGTCGCCGGCTTCGCGCTGGGCGCGCTGGTGTTCACCGCCCAGACCTGACGCGCCGTTCCGGCCCACCGCCCGGGACTCGCTACCGTCCAGCCATGACCGCGGCCGACCCTGACCTGCTGCTCGTGCAGGTCGAGGCGCACCTGGTCAGCGTGCTGGGGCGCGACACCGGGCGCGCCGGCGTCAGCTTCCTCGGCGCCGAGCGCATCGACGTGCTGCGCTTCGGGCCGGACCCTGACGGGCTCACGCGGTACGCGACGCTGGGCATGTGCCGGGCGCCGATGGGCGACCCCGGCGAGCTCGTGGTGCTGCCGGACGGCCCCCGCGCCGAGCTGGTGCTGTCGGTGCGTGGCCCGGTGGACACGGTGCTGCGGCGGCTGGCGGCGCTCGCCGCGAGCCCGTCGGTCGAGGGCGTGGTCGTCGCCCCCGGTGCGGGCCTGGACATCGGCGAGCCGCTGTGGGACGGCGCGCGCTTCTCGGCCGTTCTCGTCGGTGCACCCGGGGGGCTGGTGCCCGACCTGCCGCTCGAGGGAGTCGAGCCCGTGCGCTTCCTGCCGCTGCTGCCGATGACGCCGAACGAGGCGGCGTGGAAGCGGGTCCACGGCGGCGCAGCGCTCGAGCAGCGCTGGCTCGAGGCCGGTGCCGACCTGCGGGACCCCGACCGCCCCGAGGTGCCGCTGCACCGTCCGGCATGAGCACGACCCGCCGTGCCGTCCGGAGCGACGACGCCGAGGCGCTGCTGGCCGTCTGGCACGCGCACCAGATCGCCGTGCTGGGCCGCCCCGACACGACGCTGGACGAGGCGCGCGACGTCGTCGAGGACCCCGACCTGCACTCCCGGTCGCTGCTCGCGCACGACGCCGCGGGCCGTCCGCTCGGCTGCGCGCTGGTGTTCGCGGCAGGGGACAGCGGCCGGGTCGACGTCGACGTCGTCGTCGACCCGGTGCGTGCCAGTGACCTGTTCGGCGACCTGCTCGCGCACGCCGTGTCGCTCGCGGCGGACCGGGCCCGCGCCTGCGGCAGCCGTGAGGTGAGGATCGACCAGAGCTGCTACCGGGACGACGTCCGCACGGCCGACGCGCTGCGGGCCGCCGGGTTCCAGGTCGCGACGACCTTCCACCGGATGCGGCGCAGCCTCGACGGGCCCGTCGACGTCCGGCTGCCCGACGGAGTCACGGTCGAGCGCGTCGACGACGAGACCGACGACGTCCTGCGGCGGGCGTACGACCTGCACGCCACCACCTTCGCCGGCCACTTCGGCGTCGACCACCGGCCGTTCGAGCAGTGGCTGGCCGCGGTGCGGGCGCGCACCGGCACCGGACCGCTGTGGTTCGCCCGGCTCCACGGCGACGACGTCGGGTTCCTGCACGAGACCGACCAGTTCGTCGAGGACGAGGACGCCGGCTACGTGTGGCGGCTCGGGGTGGCGGACCGCGCCCGCGGGCGTGGAGTCGCCAAGGCGCTGCTGCTGTCCGCGTTCGTCGGGATGCAGGAGCGCGGCCGCTCCGTGGCGCTGCTGCACGTCGACAGCAACAACGCGACCGGCGCCACCCGGCTCTACGAGTCGGTCGGCATGACCCCGGTCGTCGTGCTCGACGTGTGGCGCTGCACGCGCTCCGTAGGCTGAGCGCCGTGGGACGACGCCGGGTGGACGCGACGCTGGTCTACGACGGCGACTGCGCGTTCTGCACCCGCTCCGTCGCCGCGCTCGGGACCCTCCGCCTGGCCGAGCCGCGCATCGTCGCGTGGCAGCACGCCGACCTGGCCGCGCTCGGGCTGACGCAGCAGCAGTGCGAGCACGAGCTGCAGTGGCTCGAGGACGGGCGACGGTGGGGCGGCGCGCAGGGCGTGGCGCGCCTCCTGCTGGCCTCGGGCCGGCTCTGGCGCATCCCCGGCGCGCTGCTGCGGGTGCCGCCGTTCTCGTGGCTGGCCGCGCTCGGCTACCGCTGGGTGGCGGACAACCGTCACCGGCTGCCCGGCGGCACTCCGGCCTGCTCGCTGCCGGCCGCGGCGCGGCCGGGGGCGGCGTCCTCCGAGGTCGCCTGACGCTCGCCGAGCAGGCGCTCCAGCGGCAGGAACGCCGCGAAGCAGACCAGGTGCGGCAGGAAGACGATGGCGATCGCGGCGTACGTGCCGAGGTGGAACAGCAGGTAGGCGGTGAGGGCCAGGTACAGCCGGCGACCGGTCAGCACGAGCAGCACCGGGGCGGCCAGCTCCATCGCGACGAGCCCGTACTGCGCCACCTGCAGGAGCCACGGCACGTCGAGCAGCAGGTCGCCGACGGGGGTCGCGCGGCGAAGGACCGCCCGCACGAACACCGCGGACTCGAGCCAGTTCGGCAGCCCGCCGCCGAAGCGGTGCTTCGCGGCGACCGAGAGCACGTACGTCGCGACGACGGCCAGGGTCACGCACCGCACGGCGAAGCCGGCGGCCTCGCTGGGTGTGCGGTCGCGGTGCCACGCAGCGCCGACGGTCGGCAGCACCGCGAGGGCGACGAGGAAGGCGAACCGGTCGTGGTCGACCTTGCCGTAGCTCATCGCGATGAGCATCCACTCGAAGTACAGCCCGAAGACGGCGACACCGAGCAGCCGAGGCGCCCGGCCGGACGCCGCCGCGACGGCCACCGCGAGCAGCAGGACCTGCACCAGGTGCACCCACCAGGTCGCCGGCGCGGGATGCTCGAGCAGGCGCCCGACGAGCAGCGGCGAGTACAGCGAGGCGGGTGCAGTGTCGTGAGCGGCGACCCACGGCGTCGTGACGAGGACGTCCAGCGGGACGAACAGGTAGAGCAGCGTGCGCAGCCACGCGATGCGGGCCAGCGCCACGGGGGCGAACAGCCA
>DATLGD010000052.1:0-20859 GCA_035540755.1 Mycobacteriales bacterium
GCGCAGCGCCTGGCCGACCGCGGGCAGCTCGTCGCGCAGCACCTCGGCCAGCCGGACCTCGCTGCGACCGCTGACGTCGGTGACCGTGCGGGTGTCGCGCAGCCACGTCGCGGCGGTCGCCGCCCCGGTGCTCAGGTGGCCTCCGGTGACGGCCATCTCGGCCAGCTCGGCCAGCGCCAGACCGCGCAGCTGCTCGCTGAGCGCGTACAGCGCAGCCACGTCCGCAGGCCGACCGGACGGCGTCCGCGCCAGCAGCGCGACCACCGTGCGCTGAACGTCCTGGACCTCGCCGCAGGCCACCTGCGGCGGCGGCGCCTGCCCGGACACCCCCGGCGCCGCCCACTCCAGCCAGGCCGCGGGACCCGGCTGCCGGTCGACCTCCGGCTGCGTCCACAGCCAGCCGTCACCGGGCTCGTCCGAGCCCCCAGCAGACACCGAGCCGACCGGCTTCACACCGACGGTCGGCGATGCATGCCCCACCCCGGCAGCGCCGATGCCCGACGGTGGCAACTCGGTCAGGAAGATGCGCACGAGCTCCTCGAAGACGCTGTCGGTCTTCGGCATGGGCACCTCCCCGAGGTCTCGAACGTATGTTCGAAATCATAGCGCACATCGCCAGCTGGTCAAGCGCCGATCTGGGCTTGGACGTCAGCGGCACGACATGGCCGTCGGAGGCAGCGGACACGCTCGCCCCACGTCCTCTGACGACGACGGTGAGGAGCGGCCGACGCTCACGTCTCGTCGGCTCACCGGCAGGAGCGCCAAGGCGATCGGACGCCCTCGCCGCAACCCGGCAACTCCGCCCCGGCAGGATGGCCTCGTGACCTACCCCGACGACGCCCCCGCCTCCGACGCCCTGTTCGACCGCGCGAGCGCCGTCATCCCGGGCGGCGTGAACTCCCCGGTGCGCGCCTTCCGGGCGGTCGGCGGCACCCCGCGCTTCATGGGAAGCGGCCGCGGCCCCTACCTGACCGACGCCGACGGCCGCGAGTACGTCGACCTCGTCTGCTCGTGGGGTCCGATGATCCTCGGGCACGCCCACCCGGCTGTCGTCGAGGCGCTGCAGACCGCGGCGTCCAAGGGCACCAGCTTCGGCACCCCGAGCGCCGGCGAGGTGGAGCTCGCCGAGCGGATCGTGGAGCGGGTCTGCCCGGTCGAGCAGGTGCGGCTGGTGAACTCCGGCACCGAGGCCACCATGTCCGCGATCCGGCTGGCCCGCGGCTTCACCGGCCGCAGCAAGGTGGTGAAGTTCGCCGGCTGCTACCACGGTCACGTCGACGCGCTGCTCGCCAGCGCCGGCAGCGGCATCGTCACGCTCGGGCTGCCGGACACTCCCGGCGTCACCGGCGCCACCACCGCCGACACGATCGTGCTGCCCTACAACGACCTGTCCGCGGTGCGGACGGCGTTCGAGGAGCAGGGCGACTCGATCGCCTGCGTCATCACCGAGGCCTCGGCCGCCAACATGGGCGTCGTCCCGCCGCTGAACGACTTCAACGCCGGGGTGAAGGCGCTGTGCAGCCAGCACGGGGCCCTGTTCGTCAGCGACGAGGTGATGACCGGCTTCCGCGTCTCGCGGGCCGGCTGGTTCGGGCTCGAGGGCGTCGAGGCGGACCTGTTCACCTTCGGCAAGGTGATGGGCGGCGGGCTGCCGGCCGCGGCCTTCGGCGGCCGCGCCGACGTCATGGCCAAGCTGGCGCCGGCCGGCCCGGTGTACCAGGCCGGAACCCTGTCGGGGAACCCGCTCGCCGTCGCGGCGGGCATCGCCACCCTCGACCACTGCACCGACGAGGTCTACGAGCACCTCGACGTCACCGCCCGCGCCGTCGCCGGCCTGGTGTCGACGGCGCTCGACGCCGAGGGCGTGGCGCACCGGGTGAACACCGCCGGGTCGCTGTTCAGCGTCTTCTTCGCCGACCACGCCGTCGTCGACTACGCCACCGCCACCCGGCAGAACGTGCTGCAGTTCCAGGCGTTCTTCCACGAGATGCTGCGCCGCGGCGTCTACCTGCCGCCGTCGGCCTACGAGGCCTGGTTCGTCAGCGCCGCCCACGACGACGAGGCGCTCGGCCGCATCGCCGAGGCGGTGCCGCACGCGGCGCGGGCCGCGGCGGCGGTGCGCACGCCCGAGGTCGAGGCGCCGCCGGCCGCGCAGGACCGGGCCTGAGCGGGGTAGGGGGCGGTCATGACGCGGACGGGCTCACGCACCGGCTCCCGGACCACGGTCCACTTCCTGCGCCACGGCGAGGTGCACAACCCGACGATGGTGCTCTACGGCCGCCTGCCCGGCTTCCGGCTCTCGGAGGACGGCCGGCAGATGGCCCGCGACGCCGCCGACGCGCTCAAGGACCGCGACGTCGTGCACCTGGTGTCCTCGCCGCTGCAGCGCGCGCAGGAGACGATGGAGCCGACGGCGGCGCAGTTCGGGCTCCCGGTGACCGTCGATGAGCGCATCATCGAGAGCGAGAACGTCTTCGAGGGCATGACGGTCGGCGTCGGCGACGGCGCGCTGCGCGAGCCGGCGATGTGGAAGCACCTGCGCAACCCGTTCGTGCCGAGCTGGGGCGAGCCGTACGCCGTCATCGCGGCCCGGATGTGGGCCGCTGCCGAGGCAGCCCGCGACGCCGCGCGGGGTCACGAGGCGGTCTGTGTGAGCCACCAGCTGCCGATCTGGACGCTGCGCCGGTTCGCCGAGGGTCGGGCGCTCTGGCACCGCCCCGACCGGCGGCAGTGCGGCCTCGCCTCGCTGACCAGCCTGTCCTGGGACGACGACGACCGGCTGCTCACCGTCACCTACAGCGAGCCGGCCGGCGCGGCCGCCCGCCGCCCCGGCGCCGGCGCGTAGCACCCCCTCCCGACACCCGCGCCCCCGAAATCAACAGCACCCTGGTGCTGTTGATTTCGGCGGGGGCGCGGAGTTCCCGGCGGGGGAGCCGGGTTCGTCACACCCAGGACGGCAGCGGCCCGCGCCGACGTGACCGATACTGGACGCCGTGAGCCGACCCCGCCCCGCGCCGCTCGTCGCCGCCGGGCTCGCGCTGGCGCTGGCGCTGGCCGGCTGCTCGGGCGACGCGGCCACTGCGGGCGACCCGACCACGCCCCAGCTCAAGACGATCGAGGCCGGCGACGACGGCCTGATCGCCCCCGCCGAGCGCGAGCCGGTGCCGGCGCTGTCCGGCCCGACGCTCGAGGGGGAGCAGCTCGACGTGGCGGACCTGCGCGGCTCCGTCGTCGTCCTCAACTTCTGGGCGTCCTGGTGCGCCCCGTGCGTCGCCGAGGCGAAGAACCTCGTCACCGTCTCCGAGCGGACGGCCGACGACGGCGTCGTGTTCGTCGGCGTCAACATCCGTGACGACACGGCCGCGGCGCGTGCCTTCGAGCGCCGGCACGAGGTGCCCTACGCCTCGATCGAGGACCAGCCGGGCGCGCTGCTCACCCGCTTCCGCCGGCTGGTGCCGCAGACGCCCCCGACGACGCTGCTGGTCGACCGCGACGGGCGGATCGCGGCCCGCTTCATCGGCGGTCTCACCGAGGCCGAGCTGCTCGCGCCGGTGCAGGCGCTCGCGGCGGAAGAGGCCTGACATGACGGTCAGCGGGCGGGGAGCGGCATGAGCATCGCCGACGCCTTCGTCGAGGCGGTCACCGACGGCCCGCTGCTGCTGGCGCTCCCGGTGGCCGCGGCCGCCGGGCTCGTGTCGTTCCTGTCCCCGTGCGTGCTGCCGCTCGTGCCCGGCTACCTGTCCTACGTCACGGGGCTGTCGGGTGCCGAGCTCGGCGACGACCGTCCCCGCGGGGGCGCGGCCGCACCGGCCCCGCTCGCAGAGGCGACGACGGCGTCCACCGGCGCCGCCCCGGCCGCGGTGCCTCCCGCCCCGACGACGGCTGCGGCGAGCGGGTCCGGCGCCGGCGACACCGCATCCGCGCCGGCGGTGCGGCGCGGCCGCGTGCTCGCCGGCAGCCTGCTGTTCGTCGCCGGGTTCAGCGCCGTCTTCATCACCTCCGGCGCCTTCTTCGGCTACCTCGGCAGCGAGCTGTTCGCCTACCGCGCGGTGCTCGAGCGGGTGCTGGGCGTGCTGGTCATCGTGCTCGGCCTGGTCTTCCTCGGGCTGCTCCCGGGCCTGCAGCGGACGGTGAAGCTCCCGTGGCTGCCCAGCCCGGGCCTGGCCGGGGCGCCGCTGCTCGGCGTGCTGTTCGGCGTCGGCTGGACGCCGTGCCTCGGCCCCACCCTGGCCGCCGTGCAGACGCTCGCCTACACCCAGGCCAGCGCCGGCCGGGGGGCGATCCTGACCGCCGCCTACTGCGTCGGGCTCGGCATCCCGTTCGTGCTCACCGGCCTGGCGTTCCGGCGCGCGCTCGGCGCCTTCGCCGTGGTCCGCCGGCACTACACGCTGGTCATGCGCATCGGCGGCGGGCTGCTCGTCGTCGTCGGCCTGCTGCTGCTGTCCGGGCTGTGGGAGGTCGCGATGGCCGAGGTCCGCGGCTGGATCTCCGGCTTCGAGACGGCGGTCTGAGTGACCCTCACCGCCGAGCCGGCGCTGTCCACCGCGCCGGACCCGGACCGCCCGACCCCGGTCGGCCAGCGCCTCGCCCCGCTGCGGCGGGCCTGGCGTCAGCTGACCAGCATGCGCACCGCCCTGCTGCTGCTGTTCCTGCTGGCGCTGGCCGCCGTCCCGGGCGCGTTCCTGCCGCAGCGCGGCCTCAGCCCGGTGCGCGTGCAGGAGTACTACGCCGAGCACCCGACGCTGGCCCCGGTGCTCGACCGGCTGTCGCTGTTCGACGTCTACGCCGCGCCGTGGTTCGCCGCCGTCTACCTGCTGCTGTTCGTCTCGCTGGTCGGCTGCCTGGTGCCCCGCATCCGGCTGCACGCCCGTGCGCTGCGGACGCCGCCGCCCCCGGCACCGGCGAACCTCACCCGCCTCGCGGCCTCCGACCGCTGGACCACCGACGCCGATCCCGCCGCCGCTCTCGCCGCCGCCCGGCGGGTGCTGCGCGGCTGGCGGCGCACCGAGCGGGCGCCGTCGAACGGGGCGGGCGCGGCGCTGTCGGCCGAGAAGGGCTACCTGCGCGAGACCGGCAACCTGCTGTTCCACCTGTCCCTGGTCGCGCTGCTCGTCGGGCTCGCCCTGGGCGGGCTGTTCGGCTTCCACGGCTCGGCGCTGGTCATCGAGGGCCGGGGGTTCTCGAGCACCGTCGCGCTCTACGACGACTTCACCCCCGGCCGCCGGTTCGCTCCCGAGGACCTCGTGCCGTTCGGCTTCACCCTCGAGGAGTTCCGGGCCACCTACGACGACGACGGCCGCGCGCTCGACTTCGCCGCCGACGTCGACTGGACACCGGACGCCGGCGATCCCGACGCCGCCCGCGCGACCTACGAGCTCAAGGTCAACCATCCGCTGACGATCGACGAGGCCCGGCTGTACCTCATCGGCCACGGCTACGCCCCGCACCTGCGCCTGGTCGACGCCGCCGGCGAGGTCGCGTTCGACCAGCCGGTGCCGTGCCTGCCGCAGGACGTGAACTTCCTGTCGACCTGCGTGGTGAAGGTCCCGGACGCGACCGGGGAGCAGTACGCCTTCGAGGGCGTCTTCACGCCGTCGACGGTGCAGGACCCGGACACCGGCCGCGTCACGTCGGTGCACCCGCAGCCGGACATCCCCGGCCTCACCCTCGTCGGCTGGACCGGCGACCTCGGCCTCGGCTCGGGCGACGCGCAGTCGGTCTACCGGCTGGAGAACCGCAGCCGGCTCGAGCCGGTCGACGAGGGCGATCCGCGCCTGATCGAGCCCGGCGGCTCCTGGGAGCTGCCCGACGGCGCGGTGCTCACCTGGGTCGACACGCCCGAGTGGGTCACCGTCCAGGTCACGCAGGACCCGGGCAAGCGCGTGGCGCTGATCGCCTCCGTCGGCATGGTGCTCGGCCTGATGCTGTCGCTGTTCGTGCGCCGACGACGGGTGTGGGTGCGGCTCGTCCCGGCGCCGGACCCCGCCGGGCCCGACGGCTCCGGCGGACGTACCGTGGTGGAGGTCGGCGGCCTCGGCCGCACCGGTGCGGACAGCTTCGCCGCGGAGTTCGCCGGCCTCGTCGAGCGCCTGCGCGAGGACGTGCCGCCGCGCGAGCCCTCCGAGCCCCGCCCCACCCCCGCCCCGGCCAGAACAGGAGCACGACCGTGACCGACGAGGCGCTGGGCCTGCTGTCGGACCGCAGCGTCGCCGCTGCGGTCCTGCTCTACACGCTGGCCATGCTGGCGCTCGCCGGCGAGCAGGCCGCCCGGTCCTCCGCCCGGACGAGCACCCGCAAGGAGGCCGCCGAGGCGGCCCGCCGGGCGACCGCCGAGCGCACCCGGATGATGGCCACCGCCGGCGGGCCGGCCGCGCCGCCTCCGCCGCCGCCCGCCGCGGCCAGCGCGGTCGCGCAGGTCCGCAGCCGGGCCGGCTGGATCGGCATGGCCCTCACCCTGCTCGGGCTCGTGCTGCACACGGTGTCGGTGGTCACCCGCGGCCTGGCCGTCGACCGGGTGCCGTGGGGGAACATGTACGAGTTCTCCTCGGCCGCCGCGCTGTCGGCCGTGGCGATCTTCGTGGTGCTCGTGGCCCGTCGCAGCGTCGACCGCGGTCTGGGCGCCTTCCTCCTGCTGCCGGTCGTGCTCACGCTCGGGCTGGCCAGCACGGTGCTCTACACCCCGGCCGGCCCGCTCGTGCCGGCGCTGAACTCCTACTGGATCAAGATCCACGTCGCGGCTGCGGTGATCTGCACCGGCGCCTTCCTGCTGTCCGGTGTCGTCGCCGGGCTGTACCTGCTGCGCGATCGCTTCGACACCCGCACTGCGGCCGGTGAGCCGGTCCGCTTCCCGCTGAGCCTCGGTGCGTCGCTGCCGCCCGCCCGCTCGCTCGACCGCGCCGCCTACGCCGTGATCGCCTTCGCCTTCCCGCTGTGGACCTTCGCGATCATCGCCGGTGCCATCTGGGCCGAGGCGGCCTGGGGCCGGTACTGGGGCTGGGACCCCAAGGAGACCTGGTCGTTCATCACCTGGGTGCTCTACGCCGGCTACCTGCACGCCCGGGCCACGGCGGGGTGGAAGGGCCGCAAGGCGGCGTGGGTCGCCGTCGCCGCCGCGGTCGCCCTGACCATCAACTACTACGTGGTGAACATCTTCGTGGTGGGCCTGCACTCCTACGCCTGAGCCTCGTCCCGGGGCTCCGCCGGGACCAGGGCGCCGGCCGTCGGCGTCAGGCCGAGCGGTCGTCCCCGTCGCGCCGGCGGCGCTCGGCCTGGCGGCGCTGCTCCTCGGCCCGCCGGCGCAGCTCGCGCAGGAACGCCTCGTCGTCGTCGGGCGCCTTGGCCGGCGGGGCGGGCGGGACCGCGCGGCCCCCTGCGGTGCCGGTACCCGGCGCGGGGCGGCCCGCGACGAACCACGCGACCGCGCCGACGACGGGGGCGAGGACCACCACGAACCAGAGCGGCTTGGGCAGCGCGCGCACGTCGGACGGGCGGGTGCTCGCGATCTCGAGCATGGCGTAGGCCATGAGCAGCAGGCTCACCAGCGTGAGCAGGATCCCGAGAGCGAACACCCCTCCAGGTTAGTGCGCGAACGGCCGGGCCACCCGTCGAGCGTCAGGCCGTCGAGCGTCAGGTGGGCTCGCGGTCGCCGCGCTGCCGGCGCAGCTCGCGCTCGGCCGCGCGCCGGCGCTCCTCCTCGGCGAGCTCGGCCTGGCGCTGCGCGGCGGCGGCGCGCCGCTGCTCCTCCGCCCGCTCGCGCAGGTTGCGCAGGAACGCCGCGTCGTCGTCCGGCGAGTGCGCCGACGCGCGTCCGGGCCGGTCGTACTCCGGCGGGACGCCGCGGTTGCCCTTGTACGGCAGGGAGGCCGGCCGCACCGGCCGGCCGGCCACCAGCCAGGCGACGCCCCCGACGACGGGGAAGAACAGGCAGAGCAGCAGCCACGCCGTCTTCGGCAGGTTGCGCACCTCGGACTCCGGCGTGGTGATGACGTTCAGCACGCAGTAGACCATCAGGCACAGGGTGGCCAGCCACATCAGGCCGTATCCGTACAGCACGCTGCCCTCCCGGGAACGGCTCGCGGTCCAGGGAACCGGATCAGGGGCTCGGGGTCAGCCGCTCGGCGGGGCCGGGCTGCTCCGGGATGCTCGCCGTCTCGCCGGCCAGCAGCGCCCGCACCTCGGACTCGCGGAAGCGACGGTGCCCGCCGGGTGTGCGGATGCTGCCGATCCGGCCGGCGGCGGCCCACCGCGTGACCGTCTTCGGGTCGACGCGGAACAGCGCTGCGACCTCCCCCGGTGTCAGCAGCCGGTCGCGGCTGCCCTGTCCTCGCTCGTCCATCCGTTCCCCCCTCGTGATCACTGTTCCTGTGTACAGCACAACGGACCTGACGCCCAGAGGTGACGCGGGTGACATCCGCGGACAGCACCCGTGCGATCAGGGACGCAGGGTTCAGGGGCTCAGCCCCCGCAGCAGGTCCAGCAGCAGGGTCCGCGCCTCTGCGCGGGCGGCATCGGGGTCCTCGGCCTCGGCCACGGACATCCCGGCCTCGCCGAGCACGGTGAACAGCAGTCGGGACAGCAGCGCCTGCGGCTGCGGGCGGATGTCGCCCTCCTCGACGAGCGAGGTGATGGTCGCGTCGAGCAGGTCGCGGGCCTGGCAGCCGTCGAGCTCACGCCAGCGCTCCCAGCCCAGGGCGACCGGACCCTCCTGGAACATGATCCGACGGACGACCGGGTCCTGGCAGGCCTCGAGGTAGGCGTCGAGCCCGGCCTCGACGAGAGACCAGCCACGCACGCCGGCGGGCAGGCCGGCGACGATCCGCTCGCCGAGGCGCGCGTCGACCTCGACGAAGACCGCCTCGAACAGCGCCAGCTTGCCGCCGGGGAAGTGGTGGTAGAGCGCGCCCTTGGTCACCCGCGCTGCGCGCACCACGTCGTCCAGGGCGGTCGCGGCGTACCCCTTCTCGGCGAACAGCCGCAGCGCGCCGTCCACCAGGGCCGAGCGGGTCGCGTCCACGTTCTCCGCGCGCCGGCTCTTGACGTCGTCCATGACAGCAGTATGGTGCATCCCGTCGGTACGTACCAAGGGTATGTCGGATACTTGGAGGATGTCATGAGCGGTCGGAACGCACGTGCCGGACGGGTGCAGCGGTGGCGGCACGTGCAGCAGACCGGCGCTCTGCCGGACGGCGACGACCCGACGGCCGCCGCCGCCGACCTGGCTGCGCACTGGGCGCAGCGGCTGGTCGTCGCCCTGGACCTGGCGCTCGAGACCGAGCCGCCCGGTCAGGAGCGGCTCGGGCAGGTGCTGACCGCGTGGCTCGACCTGTCCCGCAGCACCCCCGACGTGCGCCGGGTGCTGGCCGGGCAGCCGCCGGCCGCGGCGGTGCACGCCCGGACCCGCCGGACGGTCCGGCAGCTGCTCACCGAGGACCTGTCCGCCACCGGCGCCGCCGACCCCGCGCGCAGCGCCGCCGCCCTGCTCCGCGAGCTCGACCTCGTCGTCGCGCGCGAGGACGTCGCCGGCCGCCCCCTCCGGCAGCAGCGGGCCGCGCTGCTCGGATCGCCCCCGCCCGCTGCGCGTCGCTGGCTGCGGTCCCGCCGCAGGCACACCGTGCCGGCCTGAGCGCAGTCAGCGGCTCCACACCATGCCGGCCAGTCGCGCCGCCCGTAGCCTGGAGGTCATGCCGAACGAGGAGGGACGCCGCCCGGACGAGGGTCGCAGCGTCGGCCGGTCGCTCGCCGTCTACACCGGGCTGCGCCTGCTGCTGTTCGCGATCGTCTGGCTCGTGGCCCAGCTGTTCATCGAGGACACGGTGCTGTCCCTCGGCGCTGCCGTGCTGGTCAGCGCCGTGCTGAGCATCCCGATGCTGAAGAGCTACCGGGCCGAGCTGAACGAGGCCACGCTGGCCCGGGCCGAGCGCCGCCGCGCGCGCCACGACGACACCTGAGCCCAGCTGCACGACTTCTCCGGCCGACCCGGCAGGAGACCGGCCCTCGACGTCGAAACCTCACACCGCAACCCCGGAAGGGGCGCGGCAGGTGCGGGGGCGCCGGCACGCCCGCTGAAAGGGCGCCTCGGGCCCGGTCCTCCTCGGAGGGCCGGGCCCGTGCCTGTCCGGTCCTGAGGTCCCGCGGGCGGCTGCGAGCGGCGTCCGGACCGCTCAGCGGGTGAGCGTCGTCAGCTCCAGGCAGGTGAACTGCGGCGCCACCGCCGGCTGCGCCGCGCCGCAGGTGAGCAGGGCCGGATCGGTGGCCCGCCGGTCGTAGCGCACCCGCACCTCGACGTCGGGCAGGTCCACGGCCCCGGCCAGGCGCACCCGCCAGGCGTCGGCGCCGTCCGGCTCCTGCCCGGCCAGCAGCAGGTCGTCCGCGCCGTCGCGGTCGAGGGCGGTGCGGGCGAAGTGCTGGGCGGCCTGCACGGGCAGCGGCATGCTGCTGCGGCCGCGCAGGTGCTCGAGCGGCAGCCGCCCGGCCCGCAGGTCGGCGACCGCGCGAGGGGCGTCGGCCGCCTCGAGCCGGCTGAGGTAGTACCCCTCGGGCAGGACGACGACGTTCGCCGCGAACCGGTCGCCACCGACGTGCGAGCACTCCCAGGTGCGCTCGGGGTAGCGGCCGGCAAGGGCCTCGGCGACCGGGCGCCCCCGAAGGGCGCAGCAGCGGTCGTGCCTGCCGTGCGTGCACACGAGCAGCAGCGGCCCGTCGAACGGCTGCCACTGCGGGCCCGGGTCGGACGCGACCGGGAGCGCCGCGGCCTGCAGGGTCTGGTCGTCGGCGAAGTGCCGGTGCAGCACCCGCTCCCGGCCGGCACGGCTGTCGACGAGGAACACGTTGCGGCCGGGCGGGCACTCCACACCGCGCGGGTGACGCAGCAGCAGCAGCCGCGCCCCGCCCCGCTCAGCCTCGGCGACCAGGTGGTCGCCGAGCGCCGCGTCGACCCGGGCCAGCGGCACCGCCGGCGGGCCCCACGGGCCGCGGTGCTCGACGAGCAGCCAGCGCTCCACCCGGCTCGCCGTCGCGAGCAGGGGCTCCTCGCGCAGGCGGGAGGCGTCGGAGCAGGGCAGGGCCACCGGCACGAGGTTAGGTCACCCTTCCCCCGCCCGCCCCCCTCGGAAATCCACAGCACCAGGGTGCTGTGGATTTCGGGGCGGGTTCTGTCAGGCGGGGATGAGGGCGGCCTCGCGCAGGAGACGGCGGGCCAGCACCAGCACGCCCGGCTCGTCCAGGTCGTGGGCGAGCAGGTCGCGCGGTGTTCCGGGGCCCGCGAGCGCCCGCCGCAGCGCCGGGCCGGCCACCGCCGGCAGGCGCACGGTGCGGTCGGGCAGGCGCAGGACGACGGTGTCGCCGTCGTCCTCGGCGGTCGTGCGGAGGCCGGACCGCGGGCGCAGCGGCGTGTCGAGGTCCAGGTCGCGTGCGGCCGCCGCCTGCGCCAGGAGCCGGACCGGCTCGGCCGGCACGGCACGCTCGAGCCGCCGGCGCACCCGCTCCTGCACCTGGTCGGCAGGCAGCGCGGCCAGCCAGTCGGCGGCGCGACGCAGGAACGCCGGGACGTCGTCGAGGGCAGCGGACGGCTCGACCGGCAGCGCGTCGCGGAACTGCTCGTCGTCGGCGGCCAGCGCCACGGCGTCGGCCAGCACGTCGTTCCAGGTGGTCGACAGCACCCCGACGGTCAGGTGCACCGAGTGCTCGTCGGTGGTGACGGCGGCGTGCACGTAGCCGCGCGGCAGGTAGAGGGCGTCGCCGGCCTCGAGCTCGACGTCGAGCAGCGGCTCGGCGCCTTCGGGGACGAGGTCGGCGCCCGCCCGGGACTGCGACGGCAGCGGCAGGCGCAGCACCGGCTCGTGCACGATCCAGCGCTTGCGCCCGCTGACCTGCAGGACGAAGACGTCGTGGGTGTCGTGGTGGAAGTCGAAGCCCTGCGCGCCGCCGCCGGGCGTGACGTAGGCGTTGCACTGGGTCGGGTGCCCGAGCTCGGACGCGAGGCGCCGGCAGAACCGGGCGACCGGCGGGTGGGTGCGGTGCAGGGCGTTGAGCACCAGCGTCGCCCCGTCGGCGTGCTGGCCGTGCACCACCGTGGGGTCGACGACGCCGCCCAGCCGGCGCCCGCCGGCCGTGACGGTGCGCAGCGGCGGGGCCAGGCCGCTCCCGGCCTTCACGGTCCGGAAGAACGGGGTGCGCAGGCCGCGCTCGGCGACCAGCTCGTCGACGTCGTCGACCGACAGCAGGTCGTCGAACGGCGCCGGCAGCTCCTTCGCGCGCGACAGCAGCGGCGTGCGGGACCAGTGCTCGGCGGCGAAGACCGCGGCGTCGGCGGCCGCGCAGCGGCCCAGGGCGGAACGGTCCACGGCTCCTCCAGACAGGGTCGCGCCGACAGGCAGCGGCAGGTCCGGGCCCGCAGGCCTGCCGGCCCGGACCTGCTCGACGGTCTAGCTGTCGCTGCTGTCCGCGTCGCCGCCGCCGGCGTCGCTGCCGTCGGCGTCCGCGGTGTCGGAGCCGGACGGGTCGACGCCGGCCGGATCGACCTGGGACTGGTCGCTGTCGCCGCCGTCGGCGTCCCCGCCGGGGCCGGGCAGGGTGTTCGTCGTGGTCGAGATGTCCTCGTCGCGCAGGGTGCTCACGCGGTCCTCCTGGTCGTCGGGTGGTGCTGCGGTCGTGGGCGCCTGCGGCGCCGACATGCGCGGACCTGCCCCGCGAGGCGTTGGTCATGCGCGCCTCGCGAGACTGGCACCCGCGCGGGTCGGGCCGTACCCCGGGCCGGTCGGAGCCGCCGACGGGCCGCATCGGCGTCCGGTCCCTACCCTGGGAGGGTGACGACGGTCCCCGAGCTCGCCGTGCGCCAGGTGCGCACGGTGGCCGTCGACGACCCCGGCCCGCTGCTGGGGCTGCTTCCCGAGGCCGGCGCGCTGGCCTGGGTGCGCGGCGGCGACGGGATCGTCGGATGGGGAGAGGCCGCGCGGATCGAGCTGCCCGGGCCGGCGCCCTTCGCCGACGCCGCAGCCTGGTGGTCCGCCGTGGTCGCCGCCGCCGAGGTCGACGACGACGTGCGCCTGCCCGGGTCGGGCCTGGTCGCGTTCGGCTCGTTCGCCTTCGACCGCGGCACCTCGGTGCTCGTCGTGCCGGAGGTGGTCGTCGGGAGGTCCGGTGGCACCACCTGGGTGACCACGGCCGGGGACGGCCGCCCGGTCGAGCTCACCGCCCGCCCACCGGTACGGGCTCCCCGTCGGCTGGACGTCGTCGACACGACGGCCCCCGCGTTCACCGACGCCGTGGCCGAGGCGGTCGCCCGCATCCAGGCAGGTCAGCTGGCCAAGGTCGTCCTCGCCCGGGACGTCGAGGCCCGCCTGGACGCCCCGGTCGACGTGCGCTGGCCCCTGCAGCAGCTGGCCCGGCAGTACCCGGCGTGCTGGACGTTCAGCGTCGACGGCCTGCTCGGCGCCACCCCCGAGATGCTGGTGAGCCTGCGCGGCGGCGAGGTCAGCTCGCGCGTGCTGGCCGGCACCCTCGAGCGCAGCGGCGACGCCACCAAGGACCAGCGGCGCAGCCTCGCGCTCGGCCGCTCCATCAAGGACCTCGAGGAGCACGGCTACGGCGTCCGCTCGGTGGTGGAGGCGCTCGGCGCGCACTGCGTCGACGTCGACGTCCCGTCGTCGCCGTTCGTGCTCGACCTGGCGAACGTCATGCACCTGGCCACCGACGTCACCGGCACGGTCGCCGACGGCGCCAGCTCGCTGGACCTGCTGGCCTCGCTGCACCCCTCTGCCGCGGTCTGCGGGGCACCGACGTCGACCGCGCGCGGCGTCATCCGCGAGATCGAGAACCTCGACCGGGGCCGCTACGCCGGCCCGGTCGGCTGGCTGGACGCCCGCGGCGACGGCGAGTGGGGCATCGCGCTGCGCTGCGCCCAGGTCGACCCCGACGACCCGGCCCGGCTGCGCCTGTTCGCCGGATGCGGCATCGTCGACGGCTCCCGGCCGGCCGGAGAGCTCGCCGAGAGCGGCGCGAAGCTGCTGGCGATGCGCTCGGCGCTCGCACCGCCCGCCTGACGGCCGCCCGGGCCCTCGGCAGCGGTTGCCCGCGAACGGACCGGGGCAGGCCGGAACCGACCGCCGAGACGTCCCGAGGAGCCGCCGTGACCGAGTCCCCCCGCCTGCCCGACCCTGCCGACGGTGCCGACGCCAAGCGGCACGGCGACCCGCTGCTCGCCTCGGCCCAGGGCGAGAACGACGGCGACGACGGCTCGCGGCAGGGCACCGGCGCCACCGGCGCGGTGCCGCCGCCGGAGGGGAGCGAGGCCTGAGCCGGCGGCGCCGTCAGCCGCTCAGGGCGGTGCTGACCGCCTCGCGCAGCGCGCGCGCGAGCGCCACACCGGCGACCCGGTCGGTGCGGACCTCCACCACCTGCAGGCCGGACGGGGCGGGGAGGTCCGGGATCGCCGCAGCGCGCGTGTAGGGCGTGCCCGTCGCCGCGCACAGCGCAGCGAGGTCGACGCCGTGCGGCGTGCCGAAGACCCGCTCGAACGCGCCGGCGTGCCCGGGCCCGCCCTGCTCGAGCAGCCCGAAGATCTCGCCGCCGTCGTTGTTGACGACCACGATCGTCAGATCCGGCCGCGGCTCGTCCGGACCGAGCACCAGCCCGTTCGCGTCGTGCAGGAAGGTGAGGTCGCCCAGGAGCGCGAAGGTCGGCCCCGCCGCCAGGGCGACCCCGGCCGCCGTGCTCACCGTGCCGTCGATGCCGGCCGCCCCCCGGTTGGCGAGCACCCGGACGCCGTTCCGCGGGCCGGCGAGGAACGCGTCCCGCACCGGCATGCTCGACCCGACGACCACCGTCGCCCCGTGCCGCCCCGCGCTGTCGAGGACGGCGCGGGCCACCAGCGGCTCCGCAACGCCGTCGGCGTCGGAGAGCACCCGGTCGACGGCGTCCCGGGCAGCCCGGCCGGCGTCCTGCCACGCGGGCAGCCAGGCCGTGTCGACCTCGCCGCCGGACGGCGCGGGCACCGCGGGCAGTGCGCGGCCGGCCGTGCGCGACGGGTCCGGCCACCGGCCGTGCACCGCCACGACGTCGGCCGGGGCGCTGGCCACGAGCCGCCCGACCGCCCGGCTGAGCGTCGGCCGCCCCACGACCAGCACCCGCTCGGGCGGGGGGAGCGTGCCGGCTCCCAGCACCAGGTCCGGGACGGGCAGGACCTCGGGCCCGGGGCGGGCGCCGGACGACGGCTCGGCCACCACCGGCCAGCCGCGGGCGGAGGCGAGCGCCTGCGCGGCAGCGGCGTCGCCCCCGTCGCCGAGCACGACCACGGTGCGCGCGGGCAGGTCGTCCGCCGGCGGCGCCGGGCGGCTGCTGGGCACCGGGGCGGTCCAGGGCGCGCCGCCGTCGCGGCCGTCGAGCGGCTCGGGCCAGCCGTCGTCGGCTACGCCGGGCACGAGCGGCTCGCGGAAGCCGAGGTTGAGGTGGACCGGCCCGGGGTCGTGCCGGGACGCCGCAACGGCCTGGCAGGCCATCGACCGCCAGTACGCCGCCTCACCGGCCCGGGCGGACGGCGCGCCGACCTCGACGAACCAGCGCACCGCGGAGCCGAAGGCCTTGACCTGGTCGACCGTCTGGTTGGCGCCGGTGCCGCGCAGCTCCGGCGGCCGGTCGGCGGTCAGCAGCAGCAGCGGCACGCCGGCCTCCGAGGCCTCGGCGACCGCCGGGTGCAGGTTCAGCACCGCGGTGCCCGACGTCGTCACCACCGGCACCGGGACGCCCGCGGCCTTGGCCAGCCCGAGCGCGAGGAACCCGGCCGAGCGCTCGTCGATGCGCACGTGCAGGCGCAGCCGTCCCTCGGCGTCCGCGGCGTGCAGCGCGAGCGCCAGCGGGGCGCTCCGGGAGCCTGGCGCGATGACCGCCTCCCGCACCCCGTTCCGCACCAGCTCGTCGACGAGCACCCGGGCCAGCGCCGTCGACGGGTTCACCCCGCGCATCCTGCCCGCTGCGTCCGCGTCCTGGCACATCGACGCGGCGCGCGCGCCCGGACGCACGCCCAGCCGGCCCGGCGGTGCGTCCGCACCGCCCCGCTCAGCGGGTGTGTCAGGACGCGGACGCAAGGGGTGGGGTTCAGAGCAGCGCGGCGCAGCGGCGCAGCCGGTCGCGCCACCACGCCTGCCGGGTCGGCCGCGCGGAGAGGGCCTGCAGCCGTGCCGGGTCCGGAGCCACGGCGCGCACCGGCAGGGAGCCGTCCTCGACCCGGAGGTCGGCGACGTCGTCGCTCATCAGGCCGGTGGTCGCCAGGCCGCACGCGTAGGGCAGGTCGGGCAGGGCGGCGGCGAGGGCCAGGCCGGCGGTGATCCCCACCGAGGTCTCGAGCGCCGACGAGACGACGACCGGCAGCCCGCTCTCCGCGGCGACGTGCAGGGCCGGGGCGACGCCGCCGAGGGGGGCGACCTTGACGACGACGACGTCGGCCGCGCCGAGGCGCGCCACCCGCAGCGGGTCCTCGGCGCGGCGCACGCTCTCGTCGGCGGCCACCGGCACGCCGAGCCCTTCCTGCCGCAGGGCGGCGAGCTCCTCGACGGTGGCGCAGGGCTGCTCGGCGTACTCGAGCCCGAGCGGCGCGAGGGCGGTCAGCGCGCGGACCGCCTGGTCGAGCGTCCAGCCGCCGTTGGCGTCGACCCGCACCCGGCCGCCGTCGCCCAGGGCCTCCCGCACGGCCCGGACCCGGGCGACGTCGTCGTCGAGCAGCCCGCCGGGCTCCGCCACCTTCACCTTCGCGGTGGTGCAGCCGGGGAACCGGGCGAGGATCGCCGGCACCTGGTCGGGTGGCACGGGCGGCACCGTCGCGTTCACCGGCACCCGCTCGCGCACGGGCGGGGGCCAACCGCGCTCGGACGCCTCGAGGGCCGCGGCCAGCCAGCGGGCGGCCTCGGCGTCGTCGTACTCCGGGAAGGGGGCGAACTCGCCCCAGCCGGCCGGGCCCTCGATCAGCACGGCCTCCCGGATCTGCACGCCGCGGAACAGCACGCGCATGGGGATGGCCACCACGTGCGCCCGGTGCACCAGCGCGTCGACGTCGAGCACGGCTCTAGTCTCCCTCCCCGTGACCGTCTCCGAGATCTTCGACCCCTCCTCCTGGCGGGAGGTACCTGGGTTCGAGGGCCTCACCGACCTCACCTACCACCGGCACACCGCCCCGGGCCGTGACGGGATGGTCGTGCGGGTCGCCTTCGACCGGCCGGAGGTGCGCAACGCGTTCCGCCCGCACACCGTCGACGAGCTGCACCGGGTGCTCGACCACGCCCGCCAGTCATCCGACGTCGGCTGCGTGCTGCTCACCGGGAACGGCCCGTCCCCCAAGGACGGCGGCTGGGCGTTCTGCTCCGGCGGCGACCAGCGCATCCGCGGCCGGTCGGGCTACCGGTACGCCGTCGGCGAGACGGCCGAGTCGGTCGACCCGGCACGGGCCGGCCGGCTGCACATCCTCGAGGTGCAGCGCCTCATCCGCACCATGCCGAAGGTCGTCATCTGCGTCGTCCCGGGGTGGGCGGCCGGCGGCGGGCACTCGCTGCACGTCGTCTGCGACCTCACGCTCGCCAGCCGCGAGCACGCCCGGTTCAAGCAGACCGACGCCGACGTCGGCAGCTTCGACGGCGGCTACGGCTCGGCCTACCTGGCCCGGCAGGTCGGGCAGAAGGCGGCCCGCGAGATCTTCTTCCTCGGTGCCGAGCACGACGCCGAGGACGCCTTCCGGATGGGCATGGTCAACCGGGTCGTGCCGCACGCCGAGCTCGAGTCGACCGCGATCGCCTGGGCGCAGACGGTCTGCCGGAAGTCGCCGACGGCGCAGCGGATGCTGAAGTTCGCCTTCAACGCCGTGGACGACGGCATGGTCGGGCAGCAGGTGTTCGCCGGCGAGGCGACCCGGCTGGCGTACATGACCGACGAGGCCGTCGAGGGGCGGGACGCCTTCCTCGAGAAGCGCTCGCCGGACTGGGACGCCTACCCCTACTACTTCTGAAGAAGGCCGCACTCCTGATGAGGCCGCTGCTGGCTGCGGCTCCCACGCTCGAGCTGCTCGACGCCGCGCTCGCCGGCACCGGACCTGCGCTCCTGCCGACGACCGAACCCGCTGTGCTGCAGGCCCTTCGTGCTGACGATCCGGTGGACGACGTCGTCGCCGTCGTCGTGCCGACCTCCGGCTCGACCGGTGTCCCGAAGGGGGTCCTGCTGTCGGCGGCGGCGCTGCGCGCCTCGGCGGAGGCGACGGCCGCCCGGCTCGGCGGGCACGGCCAGTGGCTGCTGGCGATCCCGCCGACGCACGTGGGCGGGCTGCAGGTGCTGGTGCGCTCGCTGCTGGGCGGCACGTCACCGGTTCCCCTCGACGGGCCGACGACGGTCGCGTCGTTCGAGGCCGCGGCTGAGCAGCTGACCGGCGGGCGCCGCTACGCCTCGCTGGTGCCGACGCAGCTGCGCCGCCTGCTCGGCAGCCCCGCCCTGCGGTCGTTCGACGCCGTCCTGCTCGGCGGCGCGGCGGCACCGGACGCGCTGCTGGAGGCCGCCCGCGCCGACGGCGTCCGCGTCGTTCCCACCTACGGCATGAGCGAGACCAGCGGCGGCTGCGTGTACGACGGCGTCCCGCTGGACGGCGTCGAGGTGGAGGCGGGCACGCGCGTCCGGGTGCGCGGGCCGGTGCTGGCCGAGGCCTACCGGTCCGGGCCGCTGCGCGACCCCGACGGCTTCTTCACCACCGACGACGTGGGGGAGTGGCGCGACGGCCGGCTCGTGGTGCTCGGCCGGGCCGACGACGTCGTCGTCACCGGCGGGGAGAAGGTCGCACCCGCGGCGGTCGAGGCCGTGCTGCGCGCTCACCCGAGCGTCGTCGACGTCGCGGTCGTCGGGGTGCCGGACGAGGAGTGGGGGCAGCGCGTCGTCGCCGTCGTCGTGCTGCGCGGCCCCCTGGCGCTGGCCGAGGCGCGCGACGTCGTCGCCGGACCGCTGCCGCGCGCAGCGGCGCCGAGGGAGCTGCGGGTGGTCGACGCGCTGCCGCTGCTGAGCTCGGGCAAGGTGGACCGCATGCGGCTGAGGCAGGCGTGACCACGCCCGCGCAGTGGGTCGCCGGCGCCCGTCCGCGCACGCTGCCCGCCGCCGTCGCGCCGGTGCTGGTCGGCACGGGCGCCGCGGTCGAGCCGTCCCCCGGGCGGGCGCTGCTGGCGCTCGTGGTCGCGCTGGCGCTCCAGGTCGGCGTCAACTACGCCAACGACTACAGCGACGGCGTGCGCGGCACCGACGACGACCGGGTCGGCCCGCTGCGCCTGGTCGGCTCCGGGCTGGCCGCGCCCGCCGCGGTGAAGCGCGCGGCGCTGCTGGCGCTCGCCGCGGCCGCGGTGGCCGGGCTCGTGCTGGCGCTGCTGACGACCCTGTGGCTGGTGGTGCTCGGCGCGCTCTGCCTCGCCGCGGCCTGGGGCTACACCGGCACCTCCCGCCCCTACGGCTACCGGGGGCTCGGGGAGGTGAGCGTCTTCGTGTTCTTCGGCCTCGTCGCGGTGTGCGGCACGGCGTACGTGCAGGGGCAGCGCGTGCCCGTCGCCGCGGTGCTCGGCGGCGTCGCGATGGGCGCGCTGGCCTGCGCGATCCTCGTGGTCAACAACCTGCGCGACCTGCCGACCGACGCCGTCGCGGGCAAGCGAACGCTGGCCGTGCGGGTCGGTGACCGCGGCACCCGCGGCCTCTACTGCGGGCTCCTGGTCCTGGCGCTCCTCGTGCCGCTGCTCGTGGCCGGTGCGGAGCGCAACCCGTGGCCGCTGCTGGCGCTGGTCGCCGCTCCGCTCGCTGCGGCGCCGGTGCGGGCGGTGAGGGGCGGCGCCCGGGGGCCTGCGCTGGTGCCGGTGCTCGGGGCGACGGGCCGGCTGCAGCTCGCGATCGGCGTCCTGCTCGCTCTGGGCCTCGCCGCCACCTGACCGCCCGCCGTCCACGGAACCCGCCGGCCCGCCCGCTGCACCGGGCAGGTCGTCGTCGACGCCCCGGTCGCCGTCCGCTTCTCGCTCGCCGACCTGATGCCCTGACCCGCTGCGGGGCGCTGGCGCCCGCCCCCTGCGCGGGGCGCCGCACGCAGGAGGCAGGCAGACTGACGGGGTGACCCGCGCGACGCTCGACAAGGACCCGGCCGATGTCGCCGCCATGTTCGACGAGGTGGCCCCCCGCTACGACCTGACCAACACCGTGCTGTCCCTCGGCCAGGACCGCGGCTGGCGGACGGCCGTCGGCCGCGCGCTCGGGCTGCGGGCGGGCGAGCGGGTGCTCGACCTCGCGGCCGGCACCGCCACCTCCAGCGCGGCGCTGGCCGCCACGGGCGCCCGGGTCGTCGGCTGCGACTTCTCGCTCGGCATGCTCCGGGTCGGCGCGCGTGCGGGGCACGCCGGCGTCGACCTGGTGGCCGGCGACGCCCTGCGCCTGCCGTTCGCCGACGGCGCGTTCGACGCCGTCACCATCTCCTTCGGCCTGCGCAACACCGCCGACCCCGACCGCGCGCTGCGCGAGCTGCTGCGGGTCACCCGACCTGGTGGCCGCGTGGTGGTGTGCGAGTTCAGCCACCCCACCTGGACGCCGTTCCGCACCGTCTACGTCGAGTACCTCATGCGGGCGCTGCCCGCCGTCGCCCGCCGGGTCAGCAGCGACCCGGCCGCCTACGAGTACCTGGCCGAGTCGATCCGGGCCTGGCCCGACCAGGCCGGCCTCGCCGCCGTCCTGCAGAAGGCCGGCTGGGAGCAGGTGGCCTGGCGCGACCTCACCGGCGGCATCGTGGCCCTCCACCGGGCCACCCGCCCCACCCCCTGACCCGTCAAGAGGGCTCCCGACGGGTCAGGGGGTGGGGCGGGTGGCCCGGTGGAGGGC
>DATLGD010000053.1:0-53203 GCA_035540755.1 Mycobacteriales bacterium
GTGGGCGGCCAGGTGCTCGAGCAGCAGCGTCGCGAGGCGCCCAGGGGCCTGCTCCGGCACCCAGTGGCTCACGCCCGGCAGCTGCTCGAAGCGGTAGGGGCCGGCGACGTGCCGCGCGGTCCCGAGCGCTCCGGCCCGGCCGAGGGCGACGTCGCCGTCGGACCAGACGTGCAGGGTCGGCGCCGTGACCGGCCCGAGGTCGGTGGCGTCCTCCCGGTTCTGCGCGGCGTACCAGTCCAGGCAGCGGCGCAGCACCTCCGGCGAGCCGAGCCGCTCGACGACGTGCTCGACGTCGACCTCCGGCACGCCGCCGAACAGCGCGCGCAGGCCCGCGGCGTCGTCGCGCAGCAGCTCGTGCTCGTGACCCGGCCGGGCGAAGTCGCGCATGTAGAGCGAGCGGCGGCGCTGGTCCTCGTCGGTGGTCAGCGCCTCGACGAAGGCCAGCGGGTGCGGCACCGACACGGCGGCCAGGGTCCGGACCCGCTCGGGGTGGCGGCCGGCCAGCTGCCAGGCGACGGCGGCGCCCCAGTCGTGCCCCACGACGTCGGCCTGCTCGGCGCCGAGCGCGTCGAGCATCCCGACGACGTCGGCGACCAGGTGCGGCGTGCGGTAGCTCTCCACGCCGTCCGGCCGGGCACCAGGGGAGTAGCCGCGCTGGTCGGGGGCGACGACCCGGTGACCCGACTGCACCAGCGCCGGCCAGACGCCGCGCCACGACCACGACGTCTGCGGGAAGCCGTGCAGGAGCAGCACCAGCCGCCCGTCGAGCGCGCCGACCGCGACGGCGTCGAACACGTTCTCGGCGACGCACAGCTGGAGGATCTCGACGTCCACGCCCCGCACCGTAGCCACCTCCCCCTTGCGTCCGCGTCCTGGCACATGGCCGCCGCCTGCCCGCGCGGACGCAGCGGCACAATGGGCGCATGACGCTGCTCGACCCGACCGCGGTGGACGCCGGACCCGACACGCACGAGGTGGTCAACCAGGCGCCGCCGCTGGTCGGTCACGACGTCGCCGACGACGCCGCGCTGCTCAGCGGCCTCGAGCGCGAAGGGGCCGGCTGGTACACCGACGACCTGCACCGGCTCGGCCGGCTGGCGGGGTCGGAGCAGGCGCAGGAGTGGGGCGAGCAGGCGAACCGGTTCGAGCCCGAGCTGCGCACTCACGACCGCTACGGCCACCGGGTCGACGAGGTCGAGTTCCACCCGGCGTGGCACCGGCTGCTCGACGTCGCCGTCGCCGAGGGCCTGGCCGGTGCGCCTTGGGCCGACGACCGGCCGGGAGCGCACGTCGCGAGGGCGGCCGGCTTCTACACCTGGGGACAGGTGGAGGCCGGCCACGGGTGCCCGGTCTCGATGACCTACGCCGTCGTGCCGGCGCTGCGGTCGTCCCCCGACCTCGCGGCGCAGTACGAGCCGCTCCTGACCAGCCGGGTGTACGACGCCGGGCTGCGCACGCCGTCCACCAAGCGCGGCCTGCTCGCCGGCATGGGGATGACCGAGAAGCAGGGCGGCTCCGACGTCCGGGCCAACACCACGACCGCCACGGACGCCGGCGACGGCACCTGGCGGCTGCGCGGCCACAAGTGGTTCACCAGCGCCCCGATGTGCGACGTCTTCCTCGTCCTCGCGCAAGCCCCCGACGGCCTGAGCTGCTTCCTCGTGCCCCGCGTGCTGCCCGACGGCGCGCGCAACCCCTTCCGCATCCAGCGGCTCAAGGACAAGCTCGGCAACCGGTCGAACGCCAGCAGCGAGCCGGAGTTCGACGGCACCGTCGCCTGGTTGGTCGGGGAGGAGGGCCGCGGAGTCCGCACCATCCTCGAGATGGTCGCGATGACCCGCCTCGACTGCGTCATCGGCTCGTCTGCCGGGATGCGCGCCGCCGTCGTCCAGGCGGTGCACCACGCCCGCCACCGCAGCGCGTTCGGCGGGCTGCTGGCCGACAAGCCGCTCATGCAGAACGTGCTCGCCGACCTGCAGCTCGAGAGCGAGGCGGCGACGACGCTGGCGATGCGCCTGGCCGGCGCCGTCGACCGGGCGGCGCGCGGGGACGCCGGCGAGCAGGCGTTCACGCGGCTCGCCGTCGCCGTCGGCAAGTACTGGGTGTGCAAGCGGCAGCCGGCGCTGGTGGCCGAGGCGCTCGAGTGCCTGGGCGGC
Organism: Mycobacteriales bacterium; assembly: GCA_035540755.1. Classification (GTDB taxonomy): domain Bacteria; phylum Actinomycetota; class Actinomycetes; order Mycobacteriales; family SCTD01; genus DATLGD01. The sequence continues at coordinate 2,157 of DATLGD010000053.1, forward strand.
AACGGCTACGTCGAGGACTCCGGGCTGCCGCGGCTGTACCGCGAGGCGCCGCTGAACAGCATCTGGGAGGGGTCGGGCAACGTGCAGGCGCTCGACGTCCTGCGGGCGATCGTGCGCGAGCCGGCGTCGGTCGAGGCCTTCCTCGCCGAGGTCGACCGGGCCCGCGGTGCTGACGCCCGCCTCGACGACGCCGTCCTCGGCCTCGAGGCGGGCCTCGCCGACCTCGAGGACGCCGAGCTGCGGGCCCGCCGGCTGGTGGAGCGGATGGCGCTGGTCCTGCAGGGGTCGCTGCTCGTGCGGCACGCGCCGGCCGCCGTGGCCGACGCCTTCTGCGCGACCCGCCTGGCCGGCGACCGCGGCCTGGCCTTCGGCACGCTGCCCGGCGGCACCGACACCGCCGGCATCCTCGCCCGCCTGTAGCCCGCCTCACTGCGTCCGCGGGTGCCGGCGGGCTGTGTGTGTCAGGACGCGGACGCAAGGAGGGGGAGCAGCGCGACGGCCCGCCGCCGCTGCGTGTTCTGCAGGGGACGGCGGGCCGTCGGACGGTGCGGGGGGCTAGCTGCGGGCCGCGGCCTCGCGCTCGGCCCGGCGGCTCTCGGCCTCCACCTCGGCGAGCTCGCCGAGGCGCTCGGCCTGGGACTTCTTCTTGTCCGCGTCCCGCGCCAGCTCGGCCGCCTCCTGCAGCTGCGCCTTCGGCGCGGCCGTGTCGGCCTTCTCCTCGGCGGCGATCCGCTGCTTCTGCGCGTCGGCCCGGGCCTGAGCCTGCTGCTTGCGCTGGTCGGCCTCGGCCTGCACGCGCTGCTTCTCGGCCTTCTCGCGGGCCTCGGTCTCACGGGCGATGCGCTCCTTCTCGGCGCGCTCGTTCTCGCGGGCCGCCTGCACGCCCTGCTGCCGCGTCGTGGCGGCCTTGGCGCGCTGCTGCTGCGCGCGGTCCTTCTCGGCCTGCAGCTTCTGCGCGGCCTCGGCCTTGCGCGCCTCGGCCTTCGCCTCGAGCTGCGCGGCGGTGCCGAGCACGTCCGAGCGACGGCGCAGCGCCGCGCCGCGCTGCTCGAGCGACTCGTCCTGGAGCAGGCGGCCGGCGCGCTCGTCGAGCGAGCCCAGTGCCCTCTCGTAGGACAGGCGCAGTGCGCTGTCGTCGTCCAGCAGCCTGGCGACCAGCTGGTTCTCGATCAGGGTGTAGGGCAGCCGGACCAGCTTGTACTGGAGGCCGACGGCCTTGAGGGGGAGGGTCGTGAGGCTCATGGGGTTCTCCGGGATCGTCGTGGAAGGGAGGCGGGTCAGCGGGGCAGCTCGGCGTCGCCGGCCAGCCGCTCGGCGTCGGCGCGGGCGCGCTCGGCGGCCTGCTCGGCAGCCCGGGCGCTCTCGACGGCCTCGCGGTGCTCGCGCTCGGCCTGCGTCTCCTGCGCGGTGGCCTGGGCGGCCTGGGCCGCAGCCTCTCGCTCGGCCTGCTCGGTCTGCAGCTCGGCGCGGGCCTCGGCGACGGCCTCGCCGGCCGCCTCGCGGCGGTCGGCCTCTGCGGCGATGCGAGCCTGCTCGGCCTGCGCCTGGCGCTCGGCAGCGGACACCTGTGCGCTGGTCTGCGACTCGACGGCGGCGCGCTCGCGGGCGGCCTCGGCGCGCTCGGCGGCGAGCTCCTGCGCGGCCTCCGTGGCCTCGGCGCGGGCCACGGCCTCCTCGGCGGAGGCCCTCTTGCGGTTGTCGGCCTCGGCCTGCTGCAGCTGGCCCTCGGCGGCGAGGGAGTCGTCCGACAGGACGGCGCCCGCCACCTCCTTGGCCTTGCCGGCGATCGAGCCGAACAGGCCCGAACGTGCCTGGTCTGCGGTGCTCTCGGGCATGCGGGAGCTCTCCTGGGATCTCGAGGGTGGGAGTGCGGGGCGTCGCCCCGCGCTGAGCATGTGATGCCCGATCGCCCGAGTGCTCACTCCTGCAAGCACCCCGGTCCCGGGTGCGGTCCGTCACACGTCCGTCGTCGGGCTCCTGCGATCTGAGCCCCGGTGTCCGGTCCGGAGCTGGAGATCGGGGGAAACATGACCGTTCGATGACGAAGTCGCGTAGCGTCTGACCTGCTCCCCGACGGGGAGCAGGTCCGCCGCGCTCGCCGAGTCCCGTCCGGCGGTGGACCTCCCGGAACACCACGGACGGGACCGGGGGAACCACAGGCACGGCGAGGGCCCTTCGCGGTCCTCTCGGGGTGAAGTCGACGTCGTCGACCGGGCTGCTCCGCCCGAACCCGACAGCTCACCCCGGAGGCGTACGGAGGCCTTCCCTTGTCCCAGCGCTCTCGTGCCCGGCACGCCAAGCCGTCCCGGCTCCGCACCGTCACCCTCACCGCCGGGCTGTCCACGGCCGTCGCCGTCCCCCTGTTCGGCCTCACTGCCGCTCCGGCCGCGGCCCACCCCGCACCCAGCGTCACGGCCCTTCCCGCCGCTGCGCCCGCCACCGCCCAGCCCACCCTGCGCCAGGGGTCCCGTGGTGCCGCCGTGACCGAGCTCCAGCGCCGGCTCGGCGGTCTGGCCGCCGACGGCGTCTTCGGGCCCCGCACGCGCAGCGCGGTCGTCGCGTTCCAGTCCTCGCGCGGTCTGGCCGCCGACGGCGTCGTCGGCCCCCGCACGTGGGCCGCGCTCGGCAGCGCCGGCACCGCCCCCCGCGCCTCGCGCGACGGCGGTCGCACCAGCCCGGCCGGCTCCTCGGTCGGCGCCGCGGCGGTGTCCGAGGCCTCGCGGCACGCCGGCAAGCCCTACCGCTACGGCGCCACCGGCCCCGGCTCGTTCGACTGCTCGGGCTTCGTGCAGTACGTCTACGGCAGGGTCGGCGTCGCGCTGCCGCGCACGTCGGGGCAGCAGGCCGCCGCGGCACGGCCCGTCGCCCGGGGTGCGGAGCAGCCCGGCGACCTCATCATCTTCCGCTCCGGCGGCACGGTCACCCACGTGGGCATCTACGCGGGCAACGGCACCATGTGGGTGGCGCGGCGCAGCGGCACGAGCGTCGCCCAGCAGAAGATCTGGACGAGCTCCTACAGCGTCGGCCGGGTCGCGTAGAGCCGGCACCGACCTCGGGACGGCCCCTGCTGCAGCTGCGGCGGGGGCCGTCCCGCGTCGGAGCTACCTGGTGAGCTGCACCAGAGCCTGTGCGGTCGCGAAGTACTTGTTCTTGCCGAGGTCGCCGATGCTGCGAATGCGGAACGCCCGCCGCAGCGCTTCGGCGTCGTCGTCCGTGACGCCGGCGAGCGCGCTCACCGGGGCGGCGAGGATCTCCTCGAGCGACGACGACTCGTAGGCCTTGTCGAGGTACTTGGACAGGTCGGCGCTGACGGCCATGGGGACTCCTCGCGTCCTGGACGGGGGCGGCTGCGCCGTCACCCTCTCAGCCCCCCGGCGCGGCGGTCGGACGGCGCGCGGCCGGTGGCCGCGGCCACAGCGGTGCATCGCCGCCCCGAGCACCGCGCACAGGGCGGCGTACTAGCGTCGGCGCGTGCCGCCCCGGACCCGCTCCGCCCCTGCCGCCCCGACCGCTGCCGCGAAGGCCTCGAGCCGCCGCGCCGCGACGAAGCGCCGGCCCCGGCGGCAGCCGGCGACGAGCTACCCGGTCGAGCGGACGACGCTCGGCAACGGCCTGCGGGTGCTGGTCAGCCGGGACGCCGCCAGCCCGGTCGTGGCGGTCGCCGTCTACTACGACGTGGGCATGCGCAGCGAGCCCGAGGGCCGCACCGGCTTCGCGCACCTGTTCGAGCACCTGATGTTCCAGGGCTCGGCCAGCCTCGGCAAGACCGAGCACTTCACCCACGTGCAGGGCAGCGGCGGCACGCTCAACGGCTCGACGCACGTCGACTACACGAACTACTACGAGGTCCTGCCGAGCGGCGCCACCGAGCTGGCGATGTTCCTCGAGGCCGACCGCATGCGCAGCGTCGCCCTGACCCAGGAGAACCTCGACAACCAGATCGCGGTCGTCCAGAACGAGATCCGCGTGAACGTCCTCAACCGCCCCTACGGCGGCTTCCCGTGGATCCTGCTGCCGCCGGTGCTGTTCGACAGCTTCGCCAACAGCCACAACGGCTACGGCGACTTCGTCGACCTGGAGAGCTCGACGCTCGAGGACGCCCAGCAGTTCTTCGACCGCTACTACGCCCCCGGCAACGCCGTGCTCACCGTCGTCGGCGACGTCGACCCCTCGCAGGTCTTCGCCTGGGCCGAGCAGCACTTCGGCGACATCCCCGCCCGCGACGTGCCGGAGCGGCCGAGCTTCGCCGAGCCGCACCCCACCGCCGAGCGGCGCCTGACCGTGCACGACCGGCTCGCCCCCGCACCCGCCGTCGCGCTCGGCTGGCGCACCCCCGACCCGGCCGACCTGCCCGGCTTCCTGCCGCACGTGGTGCTGGCAGAGGTGCTCACCGACGGCGACGCCGCGCGGCTGCAGCAGCGGATGATCCTGCGCGACCGCTCGGTCATCAGCGTCGGCGGCTACGTCGGCCTGCTCGGCGACCCGCTCGACGCTCGCGATCCCACCCCGCTGCTGATCGAGGTGCACCACCCCGACGAGACGCCGCTCGAGACGGTCCTGGCCACCGTCGACGAGGAGATCGACCGCCTCGCCACCGACGGGCTGACCTCGGCCGAGCTCGATCGCACGGTGGCCCGGATGACCTCCCGCTACTACCGGGAGCTCGACCCCGTGCTCGGGCGGGCCACGACGATGTCGGTCTTCGAGCAGCAGCGGTCGCGCGCCGAGCTGGTGAACGAGCTGCCCGAGCTCCTGCGCGCCGTGTCCCCGGAGCAGGTGCAGGCCGCCGCCGGCACCCTGCGCCCCGACAGCCGCGCGGTGCTCGAGCTGCGCCCGGAGGCCACCGCATGACCTCGTCGCTCGCCCGCCCCCTTCCGCCCCTGGCGAGGACGGCGCCGCCGAAGCTGCCGACCGTGTCCGACACGGTCCTCGACAACGGGCTGCGGGTCCTGGCCGTCCGCCGCCCGGGCGTGCCGCTCGCCGAGATCCGGCTGCGCATCCCGTTCGCCGGACCGAGCGGGAAGCGCGCCCGGGCGCACACCGCCCAGGCCGCGCTGCTGGCTGACGCGCTGCTGCTGGGCACCGAGCGGCGCGACGCCGAGCAGATCGCCACCGACCTGCAGTCGCTCGGCGGGCAGCTGTCCGCCAGCACCGACAGCGACCGGCTCGGCCTGGGCGGCTCGGTGCTCGTCGACGGCCTGCCGGGCCTGCTCGAGCTGCTCGGCGAGGTCGTGACGGCCGCGAGCTACCCGAAGCGCGAGGTGGCCGGCGAGCGCGACCGCCTGGTGCAGGAGCTGGCCATCTACCGCAGCCAGGCCGCGGTGGTCGCCCGCGAGGCGCTGCTCCAGCGGCTCTACGGCGACCACCCCTACGGTCGCGACCTCCCCACCGCGCAGGAGGTCGAGGAGGTCAAGGCCGGGCAGCTCCGGACGCTGCACGCCAAGCGGGTGTCCCCCCAGGGGGCCGTGCTGGTGCTGGTGGGTGACCTGCCCCCTCAGCGCGCGGTCGCCCTCGTCGAGCAGGCTCTCGGCTCGTGGACGGCGTCGGGCGGCGCCGAGGAGGTGCCGCCGCTGCCGGCGCCGCCGGCAGGTCCGGCGCTGCTCCTCGACCGCCCCGGCGCGGTGCAGACCACGCTGCGGGCGTCGGCGCCCGCTCCGGCCCGCTCGCACCCCGACTCGGCCGCGTTCGTGCTCGCGAACCTCGTCTTCGGGGGCTACTTCTCCAGCCGGTGGGTCGCCAACATCCGCGAGGACAAGGGCTACACCTACAGCCCGCACGCCGTCGTGGAGCACCCGCCGGCCGGGTCCCGCGTCACGATCAGCGCCGACGTGTCGACGCCGACGACGGCCGCCGCGCTCGTCGAGACCTGGTACGAGCTGGGTCGGGCCGCCACGCAGCCGGTGACGCAGGACGAGCTCGACCAGGCCCGCCGGTACGCCGTCGGCAGCCTGGCGCTCGGCACCGCGTCCCAGGCGGGACTGGCCAGCACCCTGTCGCAGCTGGCCGGCTCCGGCCTGGGTGTCGAGTGGCTGCGCGAGTCGCCGAAGCGGCTGGCTGCGGTCACGGTCGACGACGCGCTCGCGGCCGCCGCGCGCTACCTGGCTCCGGCGCGACTCACCACGGTGCTGGTCGGCGACGTCGAGCAGGTCGCCGAGCCGGTCCGCGGCGTGCTGGACGTCGACGTCCGGCCGTGACGGTCCCGGCGCTGTCGCGCGCGACGGTCGACCGCGACGCGGGGCTGCGGGACGACGAGGCGGCGCTGGCCGCGGCCTGGGAGCGCGCCCGGGTCCTCCTCGTCGACGGCGACGGGCGGGTGCTCGTCGACGAGGCGGCCGACCGCCCTCGCCTGGTGCTGGTCCCGCCGGCGGAGGCGCCTGCGGGAGACCGCCTCTACCTGGGCGCCGACGCCGACGGTCCGGTGTTCGCGGTGGCCGCCGCCCTCCCGCGCCGGCTCGGGCTCCGCCCTGCCGACCTGCGCGCCGTCGGCGCCCTGCTCGACGACCGCGATGCGGGCCTGCTCGTGCACGCGGTCGGCCTCACCACCTGGCACCGGACGCACCCGCGCTGCGCGCGCTGCGGGGCCGCCACGCGCGCCGTGCGCGGCGGCTCGGTCCGCCGCTGCCCGGACGACGGCAGCGAGCACTTTCCGCGCACCGACCCGGCGGTCATCGTCCTGGTCACCGACGGCGCCGACCGGTGCGTGCTCGGCCGGCAGGCGGTCTGGCCGCCCGGCCGCTACAGCACGCTGGCCGGCTTCGTCGAACCGGGCGAGAGCGCCGAGCAGGCGGTCGTGCGCGAGGTGCGCGAGGAGGCCGCCCTCGAGGTCCGCGACGTCCGGTACGTGGCGAGCCAGCCCTGGCCGTTCCCGGCCAGCCTGATGCTCGGCTTCACCGCCGTCTGCGACGGCGACGCCGTGCCGCACCCGGCCGACAGCGAGCTCGAGGACGCCCGGTGGTTCTCCCGGCAGGAGCTGGCGGACGCCGCCACCTGGGGGTCCGGGCCCGGCCTGCAGCTGCCGGGCGAGGTCTCGATCGCCCGGCACCTGGTCGAGCGCTGGCTGACCGACGGTTAGCGGAACGTGCCGGTCCGTCCCCGCGCGGGTCGCGGAGGCCGGACACGACGCCGCTACCGTCGGCCCGGCGCCCGCACCTGGACCGCCGGCCGGGCGGGGTCCTCGGCCAGCACGAGGACGTCGCACCGCCGCCGGGGCTGCACGAGCCGCTCGTGCTCGACGAACGCCTCCACCTGCCAGGGCGGCAGTCCGCGCCGCCGGAGCGCGGCCGGGGAGAGCGCGACGTGCACGACCAGGTCGCACGACAGACCGCGCCCGAGCAGCAGGACGCCGTCGAGCAGCAGCACCGAGCGGGGCGGAGCGTCGCGCAGGGGCTGCCGGGCCGAGCGGTCACGCACCGGGTCGCGCAGGGCCGGCAGGTAGCGCCCGTGCCGGACCGCCGCGAGCACCTCGCGCTCCAGGGCAGGCGCGTCGAGCCAGGTGGTGCGGAAGGCCTCGGCGTCCTCGCGGCCGTGCTCGAACCGCTCGCCGGCCGGGCGGAGGAAGTCGTGCGCGCTCACCCGCAGCGGCTGCCGGCCGGCGCCGGCCAGCCCGGGCACGAGGCTGTCGGCGAGGACCGCGGAGCCGACGCCGTCGAGCAGCACGCGCACCGGAGCGGGGCCCGGCAGGGCGAGGCACAGCTCGACGAGGTCGGTGGCGAGCGCCGCGGGCGCCCGGGGGACCGGACCGGTCAGCGGGCCGGGTCCCGCCGGCGCGGGGCCAGCTCGGGCGGGAGCGGGACGCCCGGGTCGGTCGAGGACAGGACGACCTCGCGGGCCAGCTCGTGCACCTTGCGCCCGCGCGACCGGGCGGTCTTGCGGAGCCGCTCGAAGGCGTCGCGGGGGCTGCTGCGCTGGCGCTCGGTGAGCACGCCGATGGCCTGCTCGACCACGACGCGGGCGGCGAGAGCGTGCTCGAGCTGCTTGACCGACAGCCGCAGCTGGCCGACCTCGTCGAGCTCGCCCTCGTGCCGGGGCGGCCGGGCGCCCGGCGTGAGGTCGTCGGCCAGCAGGTCGGCGAGCACCATGGCGCTGGTGAGGTCGCCGGTCTGCTCGGCGTCGCCGACGGTCCACCCGCCCTCGGGGGAGCGCCGGATGACCACGCCCTCGGCCATCAGCGGGCCGAGCTGGGCGGCGATCACCTCGGCCAGGTGGTTGAGGACCTCCAGCGTGCGGTCGTCGACCGGGACCGAGCCACGGTCGATGCCGCACAGCGTGGCGATGACCTGGCCCTCGGCGTCGCGCACCGGCACGCCGACGTAGGAGCAGATGCCGAGGTCCTCGCGGATCGGCGCGTCGGCGTAGGCGGGGTCGTTCGCCGCGTCGGCGGTGCTCGGCGGCGCACCCTCCAGCATCCGGTGGCAGAAGGAGTCGGACCGGTCGGCGCTGCGCCCCTCCTCCACCCCCGGCCACGCGCCGGTGGCATGCACGCGGTGCAGGGTGAAGGTGTCGTCGGTCAGACCGCCGAGGAAGACGACCTCCATGCCGAGCAGGCTCGCCGCCGTCGACATGGCCGCGTCGACGGCCGGGGAGGCGGGGACGGTCGGGGCCACGGAGGGAGTGTCCTTCCCGGGGTCGGAGGGCGGACGGCACGGATCGTCGGGGGACGACCCGGCGGCGGCTGGACGTCGCGGCCGCTGGACGCGCCCATACTCCCCGCCGGGGCGGCCGATGTCACCCGCCCCGCCCGTCGCGAGGGCGGACGGGCAGCCGGCTACCCGGCGGCCAGGCGCTGCTTGACCTCGGCCAGGCTGGGGTTGGTCAGGGCGCTGCCGTCGGCGAAGACCACCGTCGGGACGGTCTGGTTGCCGCCGTTGACGCTCATGACGAAGTCGGCGGCGGTCGGGTCGTGCTCGATGTCGACGACGTCGTAGCCGACCTGCTCGCGGTCGAGCTGGCGCATCAGCCGGTGGCAGTAGCCGCACCACTGGGTGCTGTAGATCGTGAGCGGGGCGGCGGGTGCGTCTGCGGACATGCCGGTGTCAACAACCCCGCGCGGCCGAACCCTTCCCGGAGGCAACGGCTGCGAGACTGGGCCGGTGACGCTCCACCCGCCGGCCGCCGCTGCCTCCGCCGCGCTGTCCCCGGACGACGTGCTGGCCGCGCTCGACCCCGAGCAGCGCGCCGCCGCCGAGGCGGTCCGCGGCCCGGTCGTGGTGCTGGCCGGAGCCGGCACCGGCAAGACCCGCACCATCACGCACCGGGCGGCCTACGCCGTGCTGTCCGGCACCGTGCCGGCGTCGGCGCTGCTCGCCGTCACCTTCACCGCCCGGGCCGCCGGTGAGATGCGCACCCGGCTGCGGGCGCTCGGCGTCGGGGGCGTGCAGGCCCGGACCTTCCACTCGGCGGCCCTCAAGCAGCTGCAGTACTTCTGGCCGCGGGTCGTCGGCGGGGCGCCGCCGCGGCTGCTCGAGAACAAGTTCAGCCTCGTCGCGTCCGCGGCCGCCCGCTCGGGCGTGCGGCCCTCGACGTCCGAGCTGCGCGACCTGCTGTCGGAGCTCGAGTGGGCGGCCTCCACCCTCGTCGCTCCCGACGACTACCCCGTCGCGGCGGCCAAGGCCGGGCGCGAGGGCCCGTTCGACGCCGCCGTCGTCGCGCAGGTCTACGACGCCTTCCGCCAGCTCAAGAGCGCGCAGGGCCTCGCCGACTTCGACGACCTGCTCCTGCTCACCGCCGGCGCGCTGGAGGAGTCGGCCCCGGTCGCCGAGGAGTTCCGGGCGCGGTACCGCTCGTTCGTGGTCGACGAGTACCAGGACGTCACGCCGCTGCAGCAGCGCCTGCTCGACGCCTGGCTCGGCGGGCGCGACGACCTGTGCGTCGTCGGCGACGCCCAGCAGACGATCTACTCCTTCACCGGCGCCACTCCCGACTACCTCGTGGGGTTCCGGCACCGCTACCCGCAGGCCACCGAGGTCCGTCTGGTGCGCGACTACCGATCCACCCCGCAGGTGGTCGCGCTGGCCAACGGCGTCATCGGCAAGGCCTCGGCCGCCGGCCGGGCGTCCGCGGCCCGCCTGCAGCTGGTGGCACAGCGCGACCCGGGCCCCGAGCCGACCTTCGCCGAGCACCCGGACGAGCCGGCCGAGGCCGCCGCCGTGGCCCGCCGGTGCGCGCAGCTGGTCGCGTCGGGCGTGCCCGCCAGCGAGATCGCGGTGCTGTACCGGGTGAACGCCCAGTCGGCCGCCTACGAGGCGGCGCTGGCCGACGCCGGGGTGCCGTACGTGATCCGCGGTGGCGAGCGCTTCTTCGACCGGCAGGAGGTGCGCGAGGCCGTCCTGCTGCTGCGCGGGGCCGGTCGCGCCGGCGACACCGACGCCCCGGCCGGGCTCGGCGACGCCGTCGCCGACGTGCTGCGCGCCGGCCTCGGCTGGTCCCCCGACGCGCCGCCGCCCGGTGCCGGAGCCAGCCGCGAGCGCTGGGAGTCGCTGGCCGCCCTGCACCGGCTGGCCGTCGACCTCGCGGCCGCCACGCCCGGTGCGGGCCTGCGCGAGGTCGTCGCCGAGCTCGAGGAGCGCGCGGCGGCCCAGCACGCTCCGACCGTGGAGGGGGTCACGCTCGCCACGCTGCACGCGGCCAAGGGCCTCGAGTGGGACGCCGTCTTCCTCGTCGGGCTGGTCGAGGGGACCGTGCCGCTGGTGCACGCCACCACGCCCGACGCCGTCGAGGAGGAGCGCCGGCTGCTGTACGTCGGCGTCACCCGCGCCCGCGAGCACCTCGCGCTGTCGTGGGCGCTCGCCCGCTCACCGGGCGGCCGGGCGTCGCGCCGCCCGTCCCGCTTCCTCGAGGGTCTCGCGCCGGCCGTGCCGGAGCGGTCGGCGAGCACCGCCTCGTCCCCGCGCGGCAAGCGGCGCGAGCGCTCCGGTCCGGTGACCTGCCGGGTCTGCGGCGCGGCGCTGCTGGCCGCCGTCGACAAGAAGCTGGGCCGCTGCGGCGACTGCCCGGCCGACCGCGACGACGAGCTGTTCGAGGCGCTGCGCTCCTGGCGGGCCGACACCGCGCGCGAGCTCGGCCAGCCGGCCTACTGCGTGTTCACCGACGTCACGCTCACCGCTCTCGCCGAGCAGCGGCCCACCACGCCGGAGGCGCTCGGCAGCGTGCCCGGCATCGGCCCGGCGAAGATCGAGAAGTTCGGGGACGCCGTGCTCGCCCTCGTGGCCGGCACGTCCGAGCAGGGCTGAGAAGGCTTCCGGCACGCCCGGGCCGGCACCCGGGAGAAAACAGGTTGCACCCGCCCCCGGGTCGCTCTACCTTCCCGGAGTCCGGTGATCACCGGACGGCTGCCCGCCGCGGGCGGGCGGCACGGCGAGACGGACGCGAGGAGGTGGCCCCGATGGACCTGAGCTCCGCGCAGCCCGTCATGGACGCCTCCTTCGGCCGGGCTCTGGCCGGCGGCCGTCCGCACAGCTGCTGGAGCACCTCCGCAGCGTCCGACGTGCGGCAGCGGCCCGCCGCGTCCCGGCTCCAGGGGACCGCTGTGCCCGCCGCCGCCCGGCTCCGCACCGCCGCCGCCCCCGCCGTCCTCGGCGCCCCGCCTCCTCGAGGTGCACCGGTCTGACCTGTCAGACCAGCGCGCACCTCGAGGCCGCGGGACCCCCACCAGGGGACCCGCGGCCTCTGTCGTTCCTCCCGATCGCTCCGACCGACCGCAAAGGTGACCGACGGTGCTCGCCCTCGCTCCGACCTCCCTCCCCGACCTCCCCGACACATCCGGCCCCTGCCGCGACGGCTCGTCCGATCCCGCGGCGCTGCCGTGCTGGTCGACCGAGCCCGACCTGTGGTTCGCCGAGTCGCCCGCCGACGTCGAGCGCGCCAAGGCGCTCTGCGTCCCCTGCCCGCTGCGCGAGTCGTGCCTGTCCGGCGCGCTCGAGCGCCGGGAGCCCTGGGGCGTCTGGGGCGGGCAGCTCGTCGTCGCCGGGGTCGTCGTGCCCCGCAAGCGGCCGCGCGGCCGCCCGCGCAAGGACGCCGCCGCCTGATCCGCTGGGGCCGGCGCGGTCCCGCCCACGACCTGCCCGCTCGTCCCGTCACTTCCGAGGAGGTGAAGAACCATGACCGTCGTCCCCGAGCTGCTCGCCGCCGCCCTGGCCGCCGAGCGGCAGGCCGAGGCCGCAGCGCACAACCGCGCCGCGCGCCTGCGGGCCGTCCGCCGGTACGAGCGGCGCGCCGAGGAGGCCGGGCGCCGGGCCCGCCTGGTCCGGCTGGCCCTGCACGCCGGGCCCTGACCCGCGCCTGCCCGACCCGGCCGGCGCGCGCGCCGCACCGCCGCGCACGCCGCCGGGACCCGCCTTAGGCTCGGGCGCGTGCCGCTGCCCTCGCGTGACCTGTCCGACGCCCCGGTCACCCTCCCGGCCGCCCGCACCGGCCAGACCGTCGAGGCACTGCGCGACCGCGCGCTCGACGTGCTGCTCGACCCGTCGCTGCGGCACGTCGTCGCGCTCGTGTGCTGGTCGGAGAAGGGCCTGGTGCACGTCGCCGACAGCGCCGGGCACGTCGTGCTCGACGCCGAGGGCGGGTCCACCGTGCTGGCCGGCCGGAACCCGGTGGACGACCAGGACCCGTTCTCCGACAGCACCACCTGCTACCCGTTCGCCGCGACCCGGCTCCGGTCGCTGTTCGACGACCCGCGTGCACCCGATCTCGCCGTCGTGCACACCGGCGCCCACCACTGGCCGGAGCGGGGCGGCCACCTGGGGGAGCACGGCTCGCTCAACGCCGTGCAGTCGCGCGCACCGCTGCTGCTGTCGGGCGCGGGCGTGCGCGAGCGCGGGCTGGTCGACGCCGTCGCGCGCACGGTCGACGTCGGCGCGACGCTGACCCGACTCGCCGGCGGCGACCTGACCGGCATGGAGGGCCGCCCGCTCGAGGTGGTCGAGCCCGGTGCGGCGCACGTCGTCGGGATGCTCTGGGACGGCGCGCAGTGCGCCGACCTGCTGGCCCAGGTCGAGGCCGGGCACCTGCCGAACGTGGCCCGCCTGCTCGCCCGCGGCTGCGCGCTGCGGGGCGGCGCGATCGCCGAGTTCCCGAGCGTCACCCTGGTCAACCACACCTGCGCGCTCACCGGCGTCGGACCGGGCCGGCACGGGATCGTCCACAACGCCTTCTTCGACCGCGAGCTGGCCGAGCAGGTCGTGCCGAACGCCTCCGGGTCCTGGCACAAGGCGATGCAGTGGATGCGCCCGGGGGTGCGGACGGTCTTCGAGCGGCTGCCCGAGGGCATCGCCAGCGCCTGCGTGAACGAGCCGGTCGACACCGGCGCCTCGTACTCGACCTTCGCCCTCATCCGCGAGACCGGGCGGGCCGGCACCGGCAGCCTGTCCGACTGGCTGCCGCCGCCGGACGACGACCTGCACGTGACGAGGGAGCACCTCAACGACCACGACGACTACCGGTGGTCGACCCAGGTCGACGCCGCGGGGCTCGAGCAGGTGCTGAACCTGTGGCGCGAGGGCACGCCGCCGGCGCTGATGTGGTGGAACTCCACCCTGACCGACACCGGGCACCACGCGGGCGGACCGCGGTCGGCCATCGCCCGGGCGTCGATGGCCGACACGGACCGGCGGCTCGGGGTGTGGCTCGACCTGGTCGAGGAGCGCGGCCTGCTGGACGACGTCGTCGTGCTGCTCACCGCCGACCACGGCAGTGAGGGCGCCGACCCGGCCTGCCGCGGCGACTGGGACGCCGCCCTCGCCGAGGCCGGCGTGCCGTTCCGGGACGAGGCCTACGGCTTCCTCTACCTGGGTGACGACGTCGCGCCCTGACGTCCCGCAGGCACCCGGTCGGGCGGAGGACGTAGCGTGCCCGCCGTGACCACGTACTGCGCACCCTGCCTCGCCGACCTCGCGCTCGTCCGCGAGGCGTCCACCGCCGTCAACGGCACCGCGTCCTGCATGGCCCACGCCGTGCTGCTCGTCCACCCCGGCGACGACCAGCAGCGCCGCCGCCAGCGCCTCGCCCAGCTGCGCGAGACCGCCACCGAGAAGCTCGAGACGGTCGGCCCGGAGGAGCGGCTGCGGCTCGAGGTCCTGGTCGAGGAGTACAGCCTCGCGTCGGTGATGGAGTCGCTCGTGCCGCGCCGCCGCCACGACGGCCCCCGCCAGGGCGGGCCGGGCGGGAGCCCGGCGTCCCACGGCGGCGGTCAGGGCGGCCAGGACGCACCGCTGAGCCGCAGCGCCCGCAAGCGCCGGGCGCGCGAGCGCGGGGCCGAGCGGGGCGAGCGCGGAGCTGCCACCGCCGGCGCCTCGCCCGTGGCCGACGGGTCGGCGGAGCAGGCCGGCGCGGATGCGCTCGAGCAGGTCGGAGCCCCGTCGGGGGAGCCGCCGGCGCCGGACGGCGGCCCGGCTGGCCAGCCCGACGCGGCGCCGTCGATGGTGGGAGAGGCGGCGCCGGCCGCCAGCGCGCCCTCGGAGGCACCGCCGGCCGAAACCCCGCCGGTCGAGGCATCGCCGGTCGAGCCCCCGCCGGCCGAGGTGCCGACCGCCGCGGACGCCCCGCCGGCCGAGGCCGCCGGCGGCCTGGTCGACGGCCCGCGCAGCGACACGGCGCCCTCGGGCGTGACGCTGACGCCCGACCCGGTCTCGCCCACGGCGGGCGGCCCGGAGAGCGACACGCAGGGCTGATCGCACGAACGGGGGAATCCGCGGGCCCGGGATGGGGTTCACTAGCGGTGCCGACCCGCATCAAGGCCCCCGGTCCCAACCTTGTCGCTACGAGCGACGCACCGCCGTGAGGCGACCTGGCGGGAAGGCAGCAGGGCAGCCGTCCCGGGAGACCGGGGCGGCTGGCCTGTGTCCGGGGGCCGGACCGCGCTGTACGGGCCCCGCAGAGGCCGCCGGTGCGGCAGGATGGTGAGGCCCGCGCGTCGCGCCTCCGACCTGCCGCACCTCGCTCGCCCGTCCCGCGCAGCCGCCCCCGTGCCGCACCGGAAGAGAGACCGTGACCGACGCCCGCCCGCCCCGCTGCCGCCCGGTGCCGCCGCTGGTGGCCGCCCGGGTGCAGGCCGCCGAGCCCGACAGCTCGGAGGCCGCGCTGCTGTCCCGGCTGGAGACAGCCCTCGCCGCGCTGCCGGAGGACGAGCGACGGGCCGTGGTCGCCGCGCACGGCTACGACGAGGGGGCCGTCGGCGCCGCCGTCGAGACCGGGCACAGCACCGAGGACGCCGACGCGCTCGCGCGCAGCGGCCTGCAGCTGCTGCGCGCGGCGATGGAGCGCGACCTGCCGTGAGCACGCCTGCGACGGTCTCCTGCGCCGGCTGCGGGACGCCGGGCGAGGGCCCGCCGCCGACCTGGTCGTCGCAGACCGGCGAGCGCGGCACCACCTGGCTGTGCGAGCGCTGCACCCGCGAGAACCTGCGCTCGATCGAGGGGCGGCTCGACGAGGCCTGGTGGTGAGGAGCCGGTCTGCTCAGTCGACGGTGAAGCCCGGCATCCAGGCCGCCATCTCGTCTCGGAACGGGGCCTCCCCGGCCAGCTGCGACAGCACGGCGATCGTCCCCAGCACCACCCGGTGGATGAGCATGTACGACGGCGGCAGGTTCAGCCGCCGCCCGAGCTGGGCCGCCGGCGAGCGCGGGTCGGCCATCCGCGCGGCCTGCGTCCGCAACCAGGGGCGGGTGAAGCGGAACGAGGAGCCGCGCACCGGGTCGAGCAGCGGCTGCAGGTAGTCGAGGACCGCCTGCGCGTCGACGTCCACCCCCGGACGGACGAAGCCCTCCTCGCGCAGCCCGTCGAGCACCGCCTCGGCGTCGCCGTCGAGCGCGAGGCGCACCAGGCGGCCGATCGGCTCGGGGGCGCCGTCGGGCAGCCGGTTGACCGCCCCGAAGTCGATGACCCCGAGCCGGCCGTCGGGCAGCAGGCGGAAGTTGCCGGGGTGCGGGTCGGCGTGCAGCAGGCCGGCGAGCACCGGACCGGAGAACAGGAACCGGGCGAGCAGCCGGGACGCCCGGTCGCGCTCTGCCTCGGTGCCGTCGCGGATGATCCGCGACAGCGGAACCCCCTCGATCCACTCGGTGACCAGCGCCCGGTCGGCGCCGGCGACCACGTGCGGCACCCGGATGTCGGCGTCGCCCTCGTAGGCGTCGGCGAACGCCGTCTGCGCCTCGGCCTCCAGCCGGTAGTCGAGCTCCTCGGCGATGCGGGCCTGCACCTCCGCGAGCAGGGGCTTGAGCTCCAGCCCGGGGGACAGGGGCCCGAGCACCCGGGCCAGCCGGGCCAGCTGCTTGAAGTCACCCAGCAGCGCCTCGGCGGCACCCGGGTACTGGATCTTGACGGCGACCTCGCGGCCGTCGGCCCACACCGCGCGGTGCACCTGACCGATCGAGGCGGCCGCCGCGGGGGTGTCGTCGAAGGAGGCGAACCGGTCGCGCCAGTCCGCCCCCAGCTGCTCGGCGAGCACGGCGTGCACGGTCGCGGCCGGCAGCGGGGGTGCGGCCTCCTGCAGCCCGGTGAGCGCCGCCCGGTACGGCGCGGCGAGCTCCTCGGGCAGGGCCGCCTCGAAGACCGACAGCGCCTGACCGACCTTCATCGCCCCGCCCTTGAGCTGGCCGAGGACGAGGAACAGCTGCTCGGCGGTGCGGGCCTGCAGCTCGGCCGCCACGACCTCGGCCGGGTGCCCGCCGATCCGCCTGCCGAGCCCCCAGGTGGCCCTTCCGGCGACGCCGAGCGGCAGCGCGGCCAGCTTCGCCGACCGGGTGACGGCGCGCCGCGGGATGTCGCTCACCTGGACAGTCTGCTCCGTGCGGGCCGCTCCTGCGCGGCGCCGCGCTCAGCCGGCCTGCGGCACGCAGCCGCAGTCGGCGTGCAGGCTCCACGAGCGGCGGCGCCAGCGCCAGTCCGGCGGGACCAGCTCGAGCGTCCCGCCCCGCGCCGCCGGCTCCGGCCAGCCGTCGAGCAGCGCGAGCGCCTGCGCTGCCCCTTGCGCCGCGACGGCTGCGGCCAGCACGGCGCCGCCGGCTGCGGCCGCGCGCGTCCGCTGCCCGAGCTGCGCCGACAGCACCGGCCAGTCGGGGTCGAGGTCGGTGCGGGTCAGCTCGAGGCAGTGCAGGCAGGGGCTCCGCCCCGGCAGCACCAGCGGCCCGACCAGCCCGACGCCGTCCCGCACCTGCAGCGCCAGGTGCGGCGCACCGGAGCCGACCAGCGCGCGGACGTCGTCCTCCAGGTCGTCCTCCACCGGGGCGACGACCACGAGGTCCGCGGCTCCTGGCGCGAGGTCGGTGGACGGCGCCAGCGCCGCGAGCCGGGCGCGGGCGGCCTCTCCCCGGGAGCGCCCGACGTCGTCGAGCGCGGGCCCGCCGACGCCCACGTCCGCCGCCCGCGCGATGCCCGCGTCGTCGACGTCGACCGCCCCCACACCGCTGGCCGCCAGCAGCCCGGCGACAGCAGCACCCACCCGACCCGCGCCGAGCACCCGCACCCGCGCCGCCGAGCGGCGGGCCAGCACCGAGGCCGCGCCGGGGCCGTGCACCAGCGTCAGCCCGGCCACGTCGCCGCCGAGCCGCTCGCGCTCGCTGCGCGGCAGGGAGTCCGCGCCGGTGCCGTGCGCGGCGTCGGACAGCAGCCCGGCGCGGTCGAGCAGCTCCAGCAGAGCCGTCGCGCGGTCCGGCGGGCAGCCGGCGGTGCGGGCCTCCGACACGACCTGGGTGGTGTCGCGCGTGCCGTCGAGCAGGGCGAGGGCGGCACGGGCCGACGGGTCGATGCCGGCCAGCACCGCCGAGGGGCCGGGCGGGCGGCCCAGCTGCAGCGTCTCGCGGTCGCGCCACAGCCGGCGCAGGGCGGGCGGGAGCATCGGTCGCACGGCGAGCCCTTCCGGTCCGGGCCCGGTGCCGGGCCGCTCGGCGCCCAGGCTCGCACCGCCCGGCGGGCGCAGCGGCGCCCGTCCACAGCACGGACCGCCGTCCACAACCGGCAGCCGTCCGGGACGCGACGAGGGCGGCACCCGCTGGGGGGTGCCGCCCTCGTCGGCGGTGCGTCTCGGGGAGGCGTCAGGCCTTGCCGAGGATCCGGTTCATCTTGGTGCTGCAGACGGGGCAGGTGCCCTGCGCCATGCGGCGGCCGGACTCGGAGACCTTGACCTCGCCCTCGAAGTCGCGCTTCTCCTTGCACTTGACGCAGTAACCGTTGTAGGTGTCGGCCACGTGGTCCTCGCTCTCGGTCGACGGGGCGAGCCCGCGCTGTAAGGCCCGCGGGACGTTCAGCCGGCCTGGCCGGCTAGCGGGGTCGCGCTCACCCTAGCGCCGCGGAGCCCCGTTCCGGTGCATGCGGCGCGGCGGCGAGGCGCGGGCCGCCGCGGGCGGCGAGCGGGCGCGGCCGGGGGAGCGGCAGCACGCCGGTCCCGCGCGGCACCTGCTCGACGGCCGCTCCGCCCACGGGGAAGGGTCCGGCAGCGGGCTCCTCGGTGCCGGCTGGAGCCAGCGTGAGCGCGAACGTCGAGCCGGTCCCGAGCACCGAGGTGCAGGTCAGCGCGCCGCCCATCGCCTCGGTCAGCTGCTTGGCGATGTAGAGCCCGAGGCCGGTGCCGCCGGTGGTCATCCGCATCGGGTCCTCGACCCGGTGGAACTTGTCGAAGACCTTGTCCAGCTGGTCGGCCGGGATGCCGCGGCCCCGGTCGACGACGTCGACGCGCACGCGGTCGCCCACGCCGTTCCCCAGGGCGGCGAGCCGGACGTCGACCGGGGTGCCGGGTGCGGAGTACTTGAGCGCGTTGCCGACCAGGTTCCCCAGCACCTGCACCGTGCGCATCGGGTCGCAGCCGACCGGCACCTCGTGCGCGGGCAGGTGCAGCGCGATCCGCTCGCCGTCGTCGCCGAAGTCGGCGCACGCCCGGCGGACCAGCGCCACGAGGTCGTGCCGGCCGAGGGTGACCGACGCCGCCGAGGCGCCCTCGGTGACCGAGATCCGGCTGGCCAGCAGCAGGTCCTCCACGAGCCGCGCCAGGTGCGCGGCGCGGTCGCTGATGACCTCGAGGCACTCGTTGCGACGCTCCGGGGTCATGGCCTCGCCCCGCCGGCGGAGCAGGTCGGCGTACCCCTTGATCGGCGTCACCGGCGTCCGCAGCTCGTGCGAGACCGTCGCGATGAAGTCGGCCTTGAGCCGCTCCACCTGCCGCTCCCGGGTGACGTCGTGCAGCAGGACGACGTCGCGCTCGAGTGCGCCGGACGCGTCGAAGACGCCGGCGTGCGCGCACCGCACGACCCGCGCCTCCCCGTCGGACCGGTCCAGCACCAGCTCGACGACGGTCTCGGGCAGCGCCGGCGACAGCAGCCGGCGGCCCTCGGCGAAGGCGTCGACCGGTCGGCCCTCAGCGGTCCGGGCGGCCAGGATCTCGCCGAGGGGCAGGCCGATGGCGTCGAAGTACGACAGGCCGGTCAGCGCCGAGGCCGCCGGGCTCCACAGCTGCACGACGCCCTGGTCGTCGAGCACGACGATGCCGTCGGAGGAGCGGTCGACGACGGCCTGCAGCTTGCTGGTCTCCTCGACCAGGCGGCGCAGGTTGTCGGTGCCCATGAGGGCGACGGCCAGCGCAGCCACGAGCGGGACGAACAGGCTCAGCTCCGACCGCCCGAGGCGGCGGTGCCGGTCGCGGGCGCCGAGCGCCACGACGCCGAGCCGGCGGCCGTCCGCCTCGAGCGGCACCACCAGGGCGCTCGTCCAGCCGTGCTCGAGCGACTCGCCGACGACGGACGGGCCCGAGCCGGCGAGCGCGAGCAGCGCCCGCTCGCGATCGCCGGCGGTGCCGCGCCCGACGCCCAGCACGCGGTCGTCGCTCGAGCAGTGCGTGGAGCCGTCGTCGAAGAGCAGGACGGCGGTGCCGACGTCCGTCCGGAACGCCTGCCGGGCCAGCCGGACGAACGCATCGACCATCTCGTCGGCCTCGAGCCGCTCGGCGAGCAGCTGCGACAGGGCGAGGAAGCCGCTCGACCGCCGCCGCTCCTCGGCCTCCTGCGCCACGGCGCGGTAGGCGAAGGTGAGGGCCGCGGCCGGCAGCACCGAGAAGGGCAGGAGGGCGGGGGCGGCGCTGGCGAGCGTCACCGCCGTGGCGCCCAGCCCGATGGTCCCGAGGGCCATCACCGCCGACAGCCGGAGCCCGTCGCGCACGGCCTGCGCCGGGTCGTCTCCGCTCATGATCGCGATGACGCGGGCGACCGCGATGAGGTTTGCAGCGGTGTAGGCGGTCATGCCGAGGACCAGCCCCGCGGTCGTCGCCGGCGTGACGCCGGCCCCGGCGCCCGACACCGCGTGCGCGCCGCCGAGCAGCACCGCGCTGCCGAGGCCGACGTTCGCGGCGTTGAAGACCATCTTGACCGGGGGTCGACGGCGCACCAGCGAGCAGGCGATGCTCGCCGCCACGGGCAGCAGCAGCGCCTGGACCGGGGGCAGCAGCAGGACGCAGACGACGGCGGCCGCCTCCGTGAGGGTGAGCTCCTCGGCCTCCTCGCCGTGCCGGATCCGCACGGCGTACACGTCGGCGGCGACGCACAGGCCGAGCAGCAGCGCCAAGAGGACGCCGGAGGTCAGCCAGTCCGGCCGGGTCGCCTCGGGCAGTGGCGCGACCGCCCCGACGTCGCCGACCACGGCGCCGACGAGCACCTGCAGCACGACCGCCAGCAGGACCAGTCCGCCGACCAGGCGCCGGAGCTCCCGCGTCCTCCGCCCGGCACCGGCGGGTGCGGTCGAGGTGCTCACGGGAACTCCAGTCCAGCCGGCAGAGGACGGTCAGGTCGAGGGTCGGCCCGCGCCGGGTGGCGCGGGCCGTCGGACGGTCAGGAGGGGAAGAAGGCCGACCAGCTGCCGGCCGACCAGCTGCTCGCCGCCCAGTTGCGGCCGGCCCAGTTGCGGCCCGACCAGCTGCCGGCCGCCCAGTTCCGCCCGGCCCAGTTGCGCCCGGCCCAGTTGCGCCCGTCCCAGTCGACGAGCCACTCGTCCTCGGTGTCGGCCCAGTTGCGGCCGGCCCAGTTCCGCCCGGCCCAGTTGCGGCCCGACCAGCTGCCGGCCGCCCAGTTCCGGCCCGCCCAGTCGATCGCGGCCCACGTCTCCGGCGACAGGTGCGCCCAGTTGCGACCGGTCCACTCCGCCACCAGCTCCGCGCGCAGGTCGGCCGGCAGGGACGACCAGCTGCTGGCCGCCCACGCCTTGGCCTCGGGCGAGAGCCGGGACCAGCTGCTGGCGGCGGCGTCCGCGCTCCCGCGGCGCATCGCCCGCACCAGCGGCTGCCACTCCGCTCCCGCGCCGGCGGCTGCGGCCTCGCGCTTGTCGTGCCCGTGCTTGCGGCCGGGCGAGGTCGACGCGTCGCCGAGGTCCGGCGCGGCGGCCGTGCGGGCGGTGGCCAGGTCGAGCCCGCCGGCCCCGGCGGCGACCGGGTCGGCCAGTCCGTCGGCGGCGTAGGAGGTGGTCACGAGCAGCGCCTTCACCTGGTCCGGGGTGAGCCGGCGCTCGGCGAGCAGCGCGGCCGCGGCCCCCGCGGTGACGGCGGTGGCGAAGGAGGTGCCGGAGCCCTGGAAGTAGTCGGCGCCCACCGCTGCGGTGGCGCCGTGGGCGGTGTCGATGACCGAGCCGGGAGCCCGCAGGGACACCACCGATCGGCCGGGGGCGGTGAGCTCCGGCTTGGCCACGCCCTGCGGCGCAGGGCCGCGGGCGGAGAAGTCGGCGACGACGTCGTCGGTGCGGGTGGTCGTGCCGCCCTCGTCGAGCGCGCCGACCGTGAGCAGCCGGGGGTGCACGCCGGGGGAGGTGATGGTGGCGCCGTCCGGGCCGTCGTTGCCGGCCGGGACGACCACGACGGTGCCGCGGTCCCACATCGAGGCGAGGGCGACGGTCAGCGGGTCGATCTGGTACGGCAGCGGGCTGTACGACGACAGCGACAGGTTGACGACGTCGGCGCCACGGGCCGCCGCGGCCTCGAGCCCGCGCAGCACCGTGACCAGGTTCGTGCGGCCGTCGTCGTCGGCGACGCGCACCGACAGCACGCGGGCCCCGGGAGCGACGCCGGCGTAGCGCCCGCCGGACGCTGCCCCGCTGCCGGCGACGAGCCCGGCGACGAAGGTGCCGTGTCCGTAGCCGTCGCCGAGCCCGGTCCCGGTGACGTCGACGGAGGTCAGGCGGCCGGCGAGGTCGGCGCTCGGGGCGACACCGGTGTCGACGACGGCGACGGTGACGCCGGCGCCCTCGCCGGTGGGAGCGCCGAGCCCGAGGGTGCCGCGCACGGTCGAGACGGGCCCGTCGGCGTACGGCGAGCTGCTGGCCACCTCGACCGGGCGGTCCGGTGCGACGACCAGGCCGGGGGCGAGCACGGCGCCGGCAGGCAGCTCCGCCGACACCCCGCCGACGAGCGGGAGCGGGTCCAGCACGCGCCCGCCGACCTCGACGACGGCGTCGGCCGCAGCAGCCACCCCGGCGGCGCCGCCGCCGACGGCCGAGACGACCACGCGGGACAGCTCGGCGACCGGCGGCTGCGTCGCGGAGGCCGGCGCGAGTGCACCCGATGGCGCGAACGCGGTGGAGGCGGCGAGGGCGAGCGCGAGCACGACGGCACGCCGCCGGCCGACGTCGGCGCACCCGGCAAGGACAGCGGACGACGGACTGCGCGGTGCGGTCATGATGTGGCTTCCTCGGGGTCTGCTGCCAGTGCTCCTTCCTCGATCGGAGGCCGGCGCTGCCGCGTGCAGACACGAACGGGTGACACGGGCCCCCCGCTCCGGCGCGCTGCCGTCGCGCGCCGGAGCGGATCGCCGCGCGGCGCGGCTAGCCTCGCGGGCGCCACTCCCCGACTCCTCCCAGGAGAGCCCGTGACCGACCCGCAGACCACCGGACCGCTGCGCGTCGAGCGGCACGACGACGGCGTCGTCCTGCTCACGCTCGACCTGCCGGACCGGCGCAACGCCATGACCGGCGAGCTCACGTCGGCCTGGGCGGAGGCGGTCGAGGGGCTGCGCGGCGACCGGGACGTGCGCTGCGTCGTCGTCACCGGTGCGGGCAAGGCGTTCTGCGCCGGTGGCGACGTCGGGTGGCTCGCCGCCGAGCCGGACGCCACAGTCGACCAGCTCCGCGACCGGATGCTGCCGTTCTACCGGACCTGGCTGTCCCTGCGGGCGCTGGACGTCCCGTCGATCGCGGCGGTCAACGGTGCCGCCGTGGGCGCCGGCGGCAGCCTGGCCCTGTCGACCGACATCCGCTACGCCGGGCGGTCGGCGAGGTTCACCGTCCCGTTCGCCCAGCTGGGCATGCACGCCGGGATGGCCACGACCTGGCTGCTGCCCGAGGTGGTCGGCGTCGCCGCCGCCCGGGAGCTGCTGCTCACCGGCCGGGTCTGCGACGCCGACGAGATGCTCCGCCTCGGCCTGGTCAGCGCCGTGTACGACGACGCCGAGCTGCTCGACCGCGCGCTCGAGCACGCCCGGCAGGTGGCCGCGGGCGCCCCGGTCGCCCAGCGCCTGCACAAGGTGGCCCTCGCCGACGGGGGGCACGCCTGCTTCGAGGACGCGCTGCGCTGGGAGGCGCTGGCCCAGCCGGTGACCCTCGCGACCGCCGACCTGCAGGAGGGCCTGCGCGCCCGCGCCGAGAAGCGCCCCGCGGTGTTCACCGGCCGCTGACGTCCCGGCGAGCCGCCGCGGCGGAGCGACGGCGCCGCTCGTCCCCGGGCACCACGGAACCCCCGGGCTCCAGGGCCACCCGCCTTCCCCTTGCGGCCGGTCCCGGAGCGCCGGGGGCTCCGTTGCGACAGGACGCTACGAGCGGCCCCTGACGCCGTCAACGACGGTCGTGCACAGCCTGTGGACAGAGCTGTGGAGGAGGTGGGGACCGGGAGGCGTGTCGTTGTGGACGGCCGGGGGTCGGTGCTGTGCACGCCCCGGCGCTCACCGCGGGGACAGGCCGCTGACCTGCGCGAACGCGCGCGACCGGCTGTGGAGCCGAGAAATTCCGCTGACGAAGTAGCGTCCGGTCGTGCCCTGCCGACCGTCTCCGCTCCCGGCCCGCGCCGGGACGCTGGCGGACGTGCAGCGACGGCCGGACGGCTCGAGATCAGGCGGGCGATCAGCCCGTCGGTGCGGGCGGCTCCTCCGGCCCGCCGCCGGCGTCGTCGTCGAGGTCTCCGTCGAGGTCCTTGTCGAGGTCGCGCAGCCCGGCGTCCCAGTCGAAGCCCTGCTCGCCGACGTCGTCCGACGCTGCTGCGGAGCGGTCGCCGTGGGCGAAGCCCACCGGGTCGTCCAGGTCTGCCGCGGAAGGCAGCAGGTCCGGGTGCTCCCACAGCGCGTCGCGGGCCTCGGCGCCGCCCCGTGCTGCGAGGGCCCCCCACAGGGCCGCGGCGTCCCGCAGCCGGCGCGGGCGCAGCTGCAGCCCGACGAGAGCGGTGAAGGTCTGCTCCGCCGGGCCGCCGCTGGCGCGGCGCCGGCGCAGCGTCTCGCGCAGCGCCGCCGCCGACGGCAGGGGGCCGCTGGCCGCCGCGTCGACGACGGCGTCGACCCAGCCCTCGACCAGCGCCAGGGCGGTCTCGAGGCGGTTCAGCGCGGCCTGCTGCGCCGGCGTCGGGGGCAGGTCGAACAGCCCCTCGCCGACGGCGCGCTGCAGCGACTCCGGGTCGGTGGGATCGACCGAGCCGACCGCCCGCTCGATCGCCGCCGGGTCGACCTCGATGCCGCGGGCGTAGGCGTCGACGGCGTCGAACAGGTGGGCCTGCAGCCAGGGCACCGCGGCGAACAGCCGCGCGTGCGCCACCTCGCGCAGCGCCAGGTAGAGGCGCACCTCGTCGACCGGCACCTCGAGCCCGGCCGAGAAGGCCTCGACGTTGGCCGGCACCAGGGCGGGGCGGCCGGTGCGGGCGAGCGGCAGCCCGGTCTCGGTGCCGCCGAGGACCTCGGCGGCGAGCGCGCCGAGGGCCTGGCCGACCTGAGCTCCGAAGACGAAGCCGCCGACCTGCTCCATCACCCCCGCCAGCGGTCCGAGCGCGTCGGCCAGACCGCCACCGCCGAGCATGCCGCTGAGCATCCCGGCCATCTCCGGGGGCAGGCCCTCGGGCAGCTGGAGCTCGCCGCCCTGCCCGGCCAGCCCGTCGGTGAGCCCCTTCTTCAGGGTGTCGGTCATCGCCTGCACGACCCGCCCCGCCACCGGGTCGACCAGCTGCCGCCAGGCCGGCAGGGTGTCCTCGACCCAGCCGGTGCGGGTCCACGCCTGCGCGGTGCCGCCGACGGCGGGCAGCCCGGTGACGCCGTCGAGCCACAGGTCGGCGAGGCGACAGGCCTCGGCCACCTGCTCGGCCTCGGCCGCGGTGACCGGGCGGTCGCCCTCCCGGGTGGCGGTGGTGGCCACCTCGGTGGCGAGGTCCCAGTTGACCGGTCCGCCGGTCCAGGACATCAGGCGCTGCATCGAGGCGAACATCCCGGCGACGTCCCCGCCGCCCGCGCCGAGCAGGCCGCCGAGGCCGAACGGGTCGTTGCCGCCGGGGCCCGGCTCGTCGTCGGGCCGGTCGGCGGGGCCGAAGCCGAAGGGCGGGCGGGTCACGCCCGGCCGCCGTCGGACGGGGAGCCGGGGGAGGTCGACACCCGGGTGGACGTGCTGTCCTGGGCCGGGATGGAGGGACGTGCGGCACGCGCGAGCATGGCGAGCACGCTACGCCCGCGGGCGGCAGCCGGCCGGACGGGCGTCGACGGCACGGGCTCGGGCCGGTGAGGCCCCGCGGGCTCGCCCCGGAGCCGCGACCGGGGGGCGGCACGGGCAGCGGACCGGTGCCCGGCTCGGTGCTGGTGACCGGCGCCGACGGCCGGCTCGGCGCGAACCTGCTGCAGCGGCTCGAGCACGACGCCTCCCGCCCCCTGCCGCGCGGGATGGGTGCGCTGCCCGCCACCGAGCCGGCGCTGGCTGCGCTGCTGACCGGCGTCGAGACGGTCGTGCACCTCGCGCCGACCCGCGACCCGGCCGCACCGGAGGCCACGCGGCGACGGGAGGTGGCCTGCACCGGCGCGCTGCTCGAGGCCGCCCGCGCGGCGGAGGTGCGCCGGGTCGTCCTCACGACCTCGACCGACGTGCACCGGGCCGCGCCCGGGCAGGTGCCGCTGCCCGAGTCGGCACCGGTGGCCGCACCGGCCGACGGCTCGCTGAGCGGCGACTGGGTCGAGGTCGAGCGCCTCGCGGGCCACGCGCGGCGCACCGGCCTGGACGTGGTCGTCCTGCGGCCGGCGGCGCTGTGCGGCGTCGAGCCCGAGCAGACCGGGACGCTGCTGCGGGCCCTGCGCGCGCCGCGGCTGCTGGCGGTGCGCGGGGTCGAGCCGCTGTGGCAGCTGTGCCACGCCGACGACCTGGCCGCCGCGCTCGTGCTCGCCGCCCGCGGCGCCGTGACCGGCGCCTGCGCGGTCAGCAGCGAGGGCTGGCTCCGGCAGGAGGAGGTGGAGCGCCGCTCCGGGCGGCGCCGGCTCGAGCTCCCTGCGGCCGTCGCCCTGTCCACGGCCGAGCGGCTCTCCCGGCTGAGGGTCACTCCCGGCTCACCGGGCGAGCTCGACGCGCTGCTGGCGCCCGTCGTCGTCGAACCGGCGCGGCTGCGCGCGGCGGGGTGGGCCCCGGCGTGGACGGCCGAGGCGGCGCTCGAGGAGCACCTGCGCACCCTGCCGGCCCCGTCCGGGCCGAGCGGCGACCGAGCCGCCGCCTACGCGGCCGGCACGGCAGGGGCGACCGCGGCCCTGGTCGGGACCGCCGCTCTGGTGCGGCGTGCCCGCCGGCGCCGGCGGAGGTAGGTTCCGGCACGTGCCAGCCTCCGCCGCCGTCCGGCTGCTCGCCCTGCGCGACGCGCCGTTCGACGCCGCCGAGGTCCTCGCCGCCGTCGAGGACCCCGGCGCCGGCGGTGTCGTCTCGTTCACCGGGCTCGTGCGCGACGAGGACGGCGGGCGCGGCGTCACCGCCCTCGAGTACGAGGCGCACCCCGGCGCCGAGCAGGCGCTGCGCCGGGTCGCCGAGGCCGTGGCCGCCGACCTGCCCGTGCTCGGGGTGGCGGCGCTGCACCGCACCGGGCTGCTGGCCGTCGGCGACGTGGCCGTGGTCGTGGCGGCCTCGGCCCCGCACCGCGGTGAGGCCTTCGAGGCGGCGCGGCGGCTCATCGACGACCTCAAGCGCGAGGTGCCGGTCTGGAAGCGCCAGGTGTTCGCCGACGGGGGACAGGAGTGGGTCGGGACGCCGTAGCGTGCCCCGACCGGCCTACCCTGAGGCCGTGCCCGCCTGGCTCGCCTGGCTCCTTCCGGTCCCCGTCGCGACGCTCGCCGCCGTCGCGTGGGTGGCGTGGAGCGGGCGGCAGCGCCGTCCGGCCGACCCGCACGACAGCGTCGCCGAGCACGCCCGCCTCCGCCGGGCCCTCGCAGCGCCGCCGGACCGGCCCCGCCGGCGCCACTGAGCCGTCCGCGGGTGCAGCACCTCAAGACGGGACGAGCGGAGGCCGATCACACCGAGGAACCGTCCCGCCGGTCGCCGAGAAGCGGCGCCGCACCGCCAGGAGGCTCTCGTGGAGCACGTCGTCTTCTTCCCCGCTCCGGACGGCTCGGCCGCCTTCCGCCGCGTCACCGACCTGGAGGACGCCGTCCGCCTGGTCGAGCACCTGCGCAACGTCGAGGGCGTGCACGAGGCCAGCGTCCACCCGCTCGGCGTGGCGGTGCCGCTGTCGTTCCGCACCTGGTACCGGGTCGAGGTGCCGGCGGAGGCCGATGCCACCCCCGCCGCGCCGTCGCCGGTGGAGCCGGTGGCCGACCTGCTTGCTGACCTCCCGGCCGCGGAGCCCGTCGCCGAATCCGTGCCGGCCCTCCAGGTGGTGCCGGAGCCGGAGGTCGCCGCGGCCGAGTCGGTGGCCGTGGTCCCGCCGCAGGAGACCCCCGAGCCGGTGGCCGCCGAGCAGAACGGCGCGCACGGCGTGAAGAGCCTCGGCTTCTTCGCCACCTGAGCCTGACCCGGCCGGCTTCCGGGCCCCGGCGGAAGCCGTGCCGGGCGCCGACCGGCCGACGGCGCCCGACCGACCTAGGCTGAGCCGGTGTACCGCCGTGCCCTGACCCTGTCGCTGGCAGGCGTGCTGACCGTCCTGCTGACCGTGGGCGCGTCGGTGCTGCCCGTGCCCTACGTGTCCTACCTGCCGGGTCCCACCTTCGACACCCTCGGTGAGGTGGGCGGGACCCCGGTCATCGCGGTCGAGGGCCGCGAGACCTTCCCGACCGAGGGCCAGCTCGACCTCACCACCATCAGCGTGCGCTCGCAGCTGACCCTCACCGAGGCGCTGCGGGACTGGTTCGACCGCGACCGCGCCGTCGTCCCGCGCGAGTTCGTCTTCCCTCCCGGCGACAGCGACGAGGAGGTGCGCAGGCGCAACGAGGAGCGCAAGCTCGAGAGCGAGAACGCCGCCACGTTCGCCGCGCTGCGCCAGCTCGAGATCCCGTTCACCACCCGGGTGCAGGTGCAGCGCGTGGAACGCGGCCTGCCCGCCGACGGCCGGCTCGAGGCGGGGGACGTGCTCACGTCGGTCGACGGCCGGCCGGTGGACGGGAGCGCCGCCCTGCGCGACCTCATCAGCAGCCGCCCACCGGGCACCGAGCTGCGGGTCGGCTTCGAGCGCGAGGGCGAGCCCGCCGAGACGGCGCTGACGACGACCCAGCCGGAGGGCGAGGACCGCAGCATCATCGGCGTGGTCCTGGCCGAGATGCCCGAGTACTCCTTCACCATCGACATCACGCTGCAGGACGTCGGCGGCCCGAGTGCCGGGCTGATGTTCGCCCTGGGCATCGTCGACAAGCTCGAGCCGGAGTCGCTCACCGGAGGCCGGTACGTGGCGGGCACCGGCACCATCTCGAACGAGGGTGTGGTCGGCCCGATCGGCGGCATCCCGCAGAAGCTGGTCGCGGCGCGGGAGAAGGGCGCAGAGGTCTTCCTCGTGCCGGAGGGCAACTGCGCCGAGGCCGCCGAGCGGGTGCCTGACGGCCTGCGCCTGGTGAAGGTGGCGTCCCTGTCGGAGGCCCTCGACGCGCTCGAGACCCTCGAGCAGGGTGGCGAGCCGGCCGGCTGCTGACGGTCCGCCGGACCGCGCACCAGGAGGTCCGGCTGAACCGGGCGGCCCGGGCCTAGGCTCCCGGCATGGAGCCCGGCGTCCCCTTCGCGCTGGTCGGGGCCGTGCTCCTGCTCGCAGTCGCGGCGTGGGCCTCGCTCGCGGCCGCCTGCCTGGCGGTGGCGTCCCGCTCCCGCACCGCCGCTGCCCTGTGCGTGACCGGCGCCGCCGTGCTCGTGGTGGCCGAGACGGTCACGGCCACCCGCTTCGGCCAGGGCGACGACGACGGCCTGCTGCTGGCCCGCGCCGCCGGGCTGCTGCTCGTGGCGGCCGGCCTCTACAGCGGTGCGCTCGTGCGGTCCGGCCGCGCCGCCGGGGCGTCGCCGGCCGACGCCGGGGCCGCCGCGGTCGTGGTACCGCTGGGGGCCGCCCCCGCTCCGGCGGTGGTGGCGGCGCTGTCCGGTGCGCTCGCCGCCGTAGCGGCCGTGCGCGCCCGCCGCGACCTCGCCGGGAGCCTGCTCGCCCTCGGCCTCCTGCTGGCCGGAGGCGCGGCCGCCGCGGCGCCGCCGGCCCGCGACTCGACCGCCGCCGCCGTGGCCGTCCTCGGGCTGCGCGGCGCCGCGGCCGCACTGGTGCTCGGCGCGCTGCTCGTCCTGGCCCGCAGCAGCCTGCTGGCCAAGGTGGTGGCCGCGATCCTCGCCGGCGTCCTCGCGATGGCGACCGCGGCCGTCGGCGTCATCGGCACCACGGTGGCCGAGGGGTACAGCCGCGAGCAGGCTGCGCTCGTCGAGGACGCCGCCACCGGTCGCGTCCAGCTGCTGCAGCAGTCGCTCGACCGCATCGCGGTGCTCGCGCCGGTGTTCGCGCGGGGCTGCGGCACGGCCGGCTTCGCTCCCGCCGAGTGCGACGGCTTCCTGCGGCTGCTCACCGAGGAGGGCTCCGCGGACTTCGCGCTGCTCGTGCCGCGCGACGGGGAGCCGGTGGTGCTCGGCGGCCGCGCGCCGCTGTCGCCGGCCGAGGCGGTCGGCCTGTCCGGCAGCGACGTCGTGGAGGCGGCGACCGCAGGCGGGCCGGCCGCAGCGCGCGACGCCGTGCCGGCCAGGGTGCGGCTGCTCGGCGCCGAGCCAGGGCTCGCCCTCGTCGTGGCGCAGCCGCTCGAGCGGCCCACCCCCACCGACGAGGCGACCGGGGCCTTCGTCTACGGCCTGCGTCTCGGCGACGACCTGGTACGTCGCGACTTCGAAGCCGGCGGCTTCGGCTACACCCTGCTGGTGGACGACCAGGTCGTCGCGTCCAACTTGTCCGAGCGAGGCCGCGAGCACGTCGTCGACGCCGCCCGCTCCGCCGGCAGCGTGCCGACCGGCGGGGTCACCGTGCCGGCGGAAGGCACCCGGCCGACCGTGCACCTGCGGCCGCTGCCCGGCGCCGACGGGGACCCGGTCGGCACGATCGCCCTCTCCCGCGAGGCCGAGGTGGCGCTCGGCGCCCAGCGCGACGCCCTGCGCGCGCTGCTGCTGACGGCGCTGGGCACCACCGCCGTCGTCGCGGCGCTCGCGCTGCTGCTCGGCCGGCGCACCGTCCAGCCCGTGCAGCGCCTGACGGCGGCCGCCCGCCAGGTCACCGCCGGGCGGCTCGGCACCCGGAGCGGCGTCTCCGGGCGCGACGAGGTCGGCACGCTCGCAGCCGCCTTCGACACGATGACCGGCTCGCTCGCCCGGCTGACCGGCGACCTGCGCGAGAGCGCCGTCCGGCTCGAGACCGTGCTGGCGTCGATGTCGGACGGGCTCGTGGCCACCGACGCAGAAGGGCGGGTCACCAGCGCCAACCGGGCTGCGCTCGCGATGGTCGGCGTCGCCGCCGCGCCCGCCGTGCTCGGCCGTCCGCTCGAGGAGGTGCTCGACCTGCGCGCCGACGACGGCGGCCCGCTTCCCCTCGACCCGGCGACCACCCGGGACGAGCCGGCGCAGGTGCACGCCGCCGACGGCCGCACGACGCCCGTGCGCGTCGCCGTCACCCCGCTGGACGCCGGCGCCGACGGGCCTGCGGGCGTGGTCGTGGTGCTGCGCGACACCACCCAGGAGCGCGAGGTCGAGCGCATGAAGACCGAGTTCCTGTCGAACGTCAGCCACGAGCTGCGCACGCCGCTGACGCCGATCCGGGGCTACGCCGACCTGCTGGCGCACCGGCCCGGGCTCGCGTCGGAGAAGGTCACCACCTACGCGGGCACCATCTTGTCCGAGGCGCTGAAGATGAACCGGGTGGTCGACCTGCTCGTCGACGTGGCCGCCATCGAGGCCGGCCGGGTGAGCACCGTCCCGCGACCGGTCGACCCGCGGACGCTGCTGGACGAGCGGGTGGCCGACTGGCAGGCGAGGGCCCCGGAGCGCGCCGGCGACCTGCGCCGACGCGCGGCGGCGGGCCTGCCGGCGGTGCTCGCCGACCCGGCGTGGCTGGCCAAGGTGCTCGACGAGCTGGTCGACAACGCGGTCAAGTACACCGCGCCCGGCACACCGATCACCCTCGCCGCGGCGGCCCCGCCCGAGGGCGGCACCGTGCGGCTGGCCGTCCGCGACGCCGGCCCCGGCGTCGACGCCGCAGACCAGGAGCTGCTGTTCACGTCGTTCGAGCAGAAGGACGGCTCGGCCACCCGGAGGGTCGGCGGGCTGGGGCTCGGCCTGTCGTTCGTCCGACGGGTGGCGCAGGACGCCGGCTGGACGCTGTCGGTGGTCTCGCCGGCGGCCGGCGGCAAGGGCGCGGAGTTCGCGCTCGAGGTGCCGGTCAGCCCGGAACCGGTTGCCCCTGTCAGTCCTCGAGCGTCGCGAGGAGCGCCTCGGCGAGGCCCGGTGCCAGGTCAGGTCCGGTCACCCGCTCGTCCGGCTCCCCACCGGTCCCGCGGAGCCTGAGCACGGCGGCCCGGCTGCCGTCGCGCAGCACCCCGACCACCATCCGGACCTCGCGGCGGTCCGGGTGCTCGGCGGCGACGGCGGCCGGGTCGTCGACGTCCTCCAGCGCGGCCTCGGCCGAGGGCGGCAGCACGAGCACCTCGTGCGCGAGCGCGACGCCGAGCACCTCCGGGCCGAAGACCAGCCCGGACAGGCGTTCGTCGAGCGGCCCGTCGCCGAGCGGCTCCTGGGCCACCGGCGTCATGCCCCCCGGGACGCCGGCGACGATCCCCATCGTCTGCGCGAGCTGAGGCTCGGCCCGCAGCAGCGCCTCGGTCTCCACCAGCGCGAACAGCTGCGGCGGCTGGTCCCAGCCGGCCTCGGCGACGTGCCCCTCCACCTCGCCGACGACGGCGTGCAACGGGTCGGGGACGGCGACTGAGGCCCGCGTGGGCGGTGCGTCCGGGGCTCCGCCGAGGGCGTCGGACAGGTCTCGATCCGGTGTCATGACCCCGATCCTTCCCGATCGGGGGAACCGGAGCCGCTGTGGTTGAGTTGCCGGAGAGAACTGCCGTCTCCTGGAAGTGAGCCCTCGTGGCCGTCCGCACCCCCGGGGCAGGCCTGCCGGCCCGCCCGCGCCTGCTCGGACCTGCGCTCGTCGTGGTCGCCGTCATCCTCATGTTCGGCGGCCTGGTCCTGTCGCTGTACACCGACCTGCTGTGGTTCCAGGAGACCGGCTACACGGCGGTCTTCACCACCGTGCTGCAGACCCGGGCGCTGCTGTTCGTGGTGTTCGGGCTGCTCATGGCGGTGCTCGTGGGCGCGAACGCCTACCTGGCGTACCGGATGCGGCCGCCGTTCCGGCCGATGTCGCTCGAGCAGCAGAACCTCGAGCGGTACCGGGTCGGCGTGGAGCCGTACCTGCGGCCCCTGCTGCTCGTCGGCGCCGGCGTCTTCGGCCTGTTCGCCGGCCTGTCGGCCGCCGCCCGCTGGCAGACCTGGCTGCTGTGGCGCAACGGCTCACAGTTCGGCGTCCTCGACGCGCAGTTCGAGCGCGACGTCAGCTACTTCGCCTTCACCTACCCCTTCCAGCGGTTCGTGCTGGGCTTCCTCATCACCGCCGTCGTGTTCTCGCTCATCGCGGCCGCGGCGGTGCACTACCTGTTCGGCGGCGTGCGGCTGCAGACGCCCGGCGACAAGGTCAGCCCCGCGGCGCGGGCGCACCTGTCGGTGCTGGTCGGCGTCATCGTGCTGCTGAAGGCCTTCGCCTACTACCTCGACCGGTTCGGGCTCGCCTTCTCCGACCGCGGGTTCGTGCAGGGACCGCACTTCACCGACGTCAACGCCGTCCTGCCGGCCAAGAACATCCTCATCGGCATCGCGGTCATCTGCGCGCTGCTGTTCTTCGCCAACATCGTGGTGCGCAACATCGTGCTGCCGGCCGGTGCGCTCGGCCTGCTCGTGCTGTCGTCGATCGTCATCGGCGGCATCTACCCGGCGGTCGTCCAGCAGGTCCGGGTCACGCCGAACGAGGTCGAGCGCGAGGCTCCGTTCATCCAGCGCAACATCGACGCCACCCGCGCCGCGTACGGCATCGACGGGACGGAGGTCGTCGACTACCGAGCGCAGCAGGACGCCGACGTCGACGAGCTCGAGACCGAGCAGGCCCGGGTGGACACCGCCCGCCTGCTCGACCCGAACCAGCTCTCGCCGACGTTCGAGCAGCTGCGCCGGCTGACCTTCTACTTCGGCGTCACCGACAGCCTGGACATCGACCGCTACGAGGTCGACGGCGAGCTGCAGGACTTCGTCGTGGCGGCCCGCGAGGTCGACATCTCCAACCTGTCCGGCGCGCAGCGCAACTGGATCCGCGAGCGCCTGGCCTACACCCACGGCAACGGGCTCATCGCCGCGCCGGCCAACGCCGTCGACTCCGAGGGACGGCCGGCGTTCGTCGACGTCGACGCGCCGGACAGCCCCATCCAGCTGGACCAGCCGCGCATCTACTACGGCGAGCTGTCGCCGGAGTACTCCGTCGTCAACACCGACGAGCCCGAGATCGACGGGCCCAGCGACTTCCAGGCCGCGGAGGCCGCCGTCCCCGACGACGTCGAGGAGGCCCCGCCGGTCGACGAAGAGCCCACCGGCAACGAGGCGACCTTCAACTACGACGGCGACGGCGGCGTCCAGCTGACCCATCTCGGTCGCAAGCTCGCCTACGCCCTGAAGTACCGCGAGCCGAACCTGGTGCTGTCGAACGCGATCCGGGACGACAGCCGGATCATGTACGACCGCGAGCCGCGCGACCGCGTCCGCAAGGTCGCGCCGTTCCTCGAGGTCGACGCCGACCCGTACCCGGCCGCCATCGACGGCCGCATCGTCTGGATCGTCGACGGCTACACGACCAGCAGCGGGTACCCGTACTCGCAGCGGGTCAACTTCGGTGACGTCACCACCGACAGCCAGAGCGGCGGCATCGCCGTGCAGCGCCAGGCCAACTACATCCGCAACTCCGTGAAGGCCACCGTCGACGCCTACACCGGCGAGGTCACGCTGTACCAGTTCGGCGACCGCGACCCGGTGCTCGAGTCCTGGAACAAGGCCTTCGGCGGCGACCTCGTGCAGCCCGAGAGCGAGATCAGCGACGAGCTGCGGGCGCACCTGCGCTACCCGGAGGACCTGTTCAAGGTGCAGCGCGAGCTGCTCGCGCAGTACCACGTCGAGGACGCCCGCGAGTTCTTCAGCCGCGAGGACTACTGGGAGATCCCGGCCGACCCGGCCGAGGCCATCAACCGCATCGCCGGTGGCGTCGTCCCGCCGCCCGGTCAGGAGACCGGCACGCAGGCCCAGCCGCAGCAGAACGTCCTCGAGGCCGCCGCCGGCGGACCGCGGCAGCCGCCGTTCTACTCGATGCTCGAGTTCCCGGGGCAGGACCGGCAGTTCCGCCTGAACACCTCGTTCACGGCCCTGAACCGGCCGAACCTCGCGGCGTTCGCGTCCGTGTCGTCCGACCCGGACGACTACGGCGTCATCCGGGTCCTGCAGGTGCCGCGCGGCAACCCGCCGAACGGTCCGGGGCAGGTCGCGAACCAGTTCCTGTCCGAGCAGGTCGTGGCCGAGTCGCTGTTCCCGTTCCGGCAGAACCGGGCGGAGGTCACCTTCGGCAACCTGCTGACGCTGCCGGCCGGCGACGGGCTGCTGTACGTGCAGCCGGTGTTCGTGCGGGCGCAGGGCGGCGAGAGCTTCCCGACGCTGCAGCGCGTGCTGGTGAGCTTCGGCAACGAGGTCGCCGCCGGCCGCACCCTCGCGGAGTCGCTCGCCGACCTGTTCGGCGCGCCGGCCCCCGCCACGCCGACGCCGCCGGCCGACGGCGCGCCCACCGAGGAGACGCCGGCGGAGACGCCCGCGGCCCCGCCGGCCGCACCGCCCGCCGACCTCGCCGCGGCCGTGCGCGAGGCGGACGAGGCCTACCGGGCCGGCGAGGACGCGCTGCGGCGGCAGGACTTCGCCGCCTACGGCGAGGCGCAGCGCCGGCTCCGCGCCGCGATCGACCGGGCGGCCGAGCTGAGCCAGCAGCAGGGCGGCTGACCTCACCCTCAGCTTGCGTCCGCGTCCTGACACATGGCGCCGGCACGGACGGCCGGACGTCCTGGTGCGGCCGGTTTGCCAGGATGCCGAATGCACGATCAGGGGTCGAGCAGGTCCAGCAGGCGCTCCGGCGGCCGTGCCACGACGGCGCGATCGCCGCGCACCACCACCGGCCGCTCGATCAGCTCTGGATGCGTCGCCAGTGCGTCGAGCAGCTGCTCGCGGTTGGCGTCGGCCAGGCCGAGCTCGCGGAACAGCGGCTCGCCGGTCCTGGTGAGCCCGCGCGGATCGTCGGTGCCAAGCAGGACGAGGACCCGCTCGATCTCCTCGCGGCTCGGCGGCGTCTCGAGGTAGAGCACCCGCTCGACCTCGACGCCCCGCTCGGCCAGCAGCGCCTCCGCGCCGCGGCTCTTGCTGCAGCGCGGGTTGGCCCAGATCGTCACGCCGTCGCTCATGGCGCCAGTCTGACCGGCGCGTTTGCACCGCCGTCCGCGGGTCACGTAAGGTTGTGCACGTACCGACGCGGGGTGGAGCAGCTCGGTAGCTCGCTGGGCTCATAACCCAGAGGTCGCAGGTTCAAATCCTGCCCCCGCTACAGCGATCAGGGACCCCGGCACTGTTCATAGTGCCGGGGTCTCTGCCGTGCGCAACCAGGTGCCGAGGGCGCAAGTCGCCTACGTCGGCCTTGCGGTCGGGTGACCGCACCCTGGCGGGTGCGCTCAGGTGAAGCTGCACGGGCCCGCAGGCCCTATCGGCCGACCTGTGGCCCAGGGATCCCGCTAGGACGATCGCGGCGTTCGCCCCAGCAGGTAGAACTCGTCGTTGGGCATCGTCCCGGTCAGGTGAACGAGCCGATTGGACATGCCGAAGAACGCCACGACGGAGCCGACGTCACAGACGTCGTCCTCAGTCAGGCCGTGCTTACGCAGCCCGGCGAGGTCCTCTGGTGCGACCGTCCAAGGCTGCAGTGACAGTCGCACCGAGAACTCCAGGACCGCTCTCTGCCGGTCGTCCAGCTCCGCCTTGCGCCAATCCGTGGCGACCTGATCGGCCAGTCGCGGGTTCCGGGAGCGGATGCGGGCGATCGCCCCGTGGGCGACGACGCAGTACAGGCAGTGGTTCTCAGCACTGGTGGCGACGACGATCAGCTCGCGGTCGGCCTTGCTGAGCGCGGTGTCTCCTTGTCCATGAGCGCGTCGTGGTAGCTGAAGAACGCCCGCCACTCTTCCGGTCGGTGCGCGAGCATCATGAACACGTTCGGCACGAACCCCGACTCCTGCTCGACCTCGTCGATCCGAGACCTCAGGTCCTCGGGCAGGTCAGCCCGCTCAGGGACGGGGAAGCGGCTCAACGCGGCCAGGCGGTCCTCCTTGGACGGGTGCGGGCGCGTGTCAGGCGGTGAGGCTGTCGTGCACGACCTGCGTGTAGAACGCAATGCCGGCGCTGAGGATGTCGTCGTTGAAGACGTAGTCGCTGCTGTGCAGCGGAGTCCCGCCGTGACCGGGACCCGTCCCGTTGCCCAGGAACAGCAGGCACGCGGGGGCGTGGCCCGCGAGGACACCGAAGTCCTCGCTGGCCATGACCGGTGCACAGGCTCCGTCGACGCGGTTCGTGCCGAGCGCGCACTGCGCGGCGCGCACAGCGCGCGCGGTGGCGCCAGGGTCGTTGACGGTCGGCGCGAACTCGCGCGTGTAGGTGACGTCGACGGAGGCGCCGTGCGCGGTGGCGATGCCGGTGCTGATCGCGCGGACGCGCTGCTCCAGCACGGCTTGCACAGCGGGGTCGAAGCTGCGGGTGTCGCCGGTGATGGTGACGTTGCTCGGGATGGCGTTGCGGGCGCCGTCGGTGTGCAACTCGGTGCAGGAGACGACGGCAGTGGCGACCGGGTCGACGTTGCGGCCGACGATGCTCTGCAGCGCGGTGATGATCTCCGCGGCAACAATGAGCGGGTCGATGACGAGGTGGGGCGCGCTGGCGTGTCCGCCACGGCCGTGGATCGCGATCGTGAAGTTGTCCTCGCTGGCCATGATGGCACCGGGGCTGGTGAGCAGGTGCCCAGCGGGCATGCCCGGCATGTTGTGCAGTCCGTACAGCGTGTCGAGCGGGAAACGGTCGAACAGGCCGTCGTCGATCATGGCCTGCGCTCCGCGACCGGGCTCCTCGGCTGGCTGGAACAGCAGCCGTATCGTGCCGTCGAAGTCCCGCTCGGCCAGGCCCGCTGCGGCGCCGAGCAGCATCGCCATGTGCCCGTCGTGGCCGCAGGCGTGCATCGCGCCGGGATGGGTGGAGGCGTAGGCGACGCCGCTGCTCTCCTGGAGAGGCAGCGCGTCGAGCTCGCAGCGCAGGCCGACCGCGCGGTTGCTGCTGCCGCGGGTGAGCGAGCCGACGACGCCGGTGCCGCCGACACCGGTCGCGACGTAGAAGCCCAAGCCGCGCAGCACCCCGGCGACGTACTGCGCAGTGTGGTGCTCCCCGAACGCGGTCTCGGGGATGCGGTGCAGCTGGTGGCGCCAGTCGCGCACACGGGGGTCGACGTCGAGGACGGTCACCGCAGCAGTCTGGGTGCAGGGACCGTCCGGGTCCACCGCGCGAAGCAGAGCCGGACCTGTTAGTTCTCCTTCCCGGTCGCGGCTCTGTGGGAGACCACAAGGGCGTCGGTGAAGGCGGCGGTCGTCGGTTGGTCGAGGGCGCCGAGACGGACGGCCGCGAACACCGAGCGGGCCGGAGCGGCGGGCAGCGCGTGCACGGCGAGGCCATCGCGTCCGGCTGCCCCCGCGAGATCCGGCACGAGTGCCGCGGCGAGACCGTGCGCGACGAGGGTGAGGTGGATCTGCAGGTCGGTGGACACGTGCTGCACGTCGGGCTCGAAGCCGGCCGCGCGGCACGCTGCCGTCGCCCAGTCCCGGGCCGCCGTCCCGGTGGGCTCGAGGACGAAGGGGCGGTGTGCAAGGCCGGCCAGCGTGCGCTCCGGCCATGCGGAGGGCACGGCCAGCCGCAGCTCGTCGCGGAACAGGCCCCGCCGCTCGACCTCACGCGGCCGCGGCAGAGGCCGGTCGGGGTACTCCTCGCCGAGCACAAGGTCGAACTGTCCGGCGACGAGCGCGGGCAGCGCGGACTCCGGCTCGGCCTCGGTGACCTCCACACGCAGGCTCGGGTGCTCCTGCGCCAGGCGCAGCAGCACGTCCGGCAGCAGCGCCAGGACCGCCGTCTGGAACGCGGCTACCCGCAGCGTGCCGACGGTGTCGTGCAGGGACCGCGCGAGCGCTGCCTCGGCGCGCTCCATCTCCGCGAGCAGCCGCTCGGCGTGCTCGACCAGCACATCCGCCTGCGGCGTCAGCCGCACCCGCCGGCCGGCCGGCTCCAGCAGCGTCACGCGCGTCTCCCGCTCCAGCGTCGCGAGCTGCTGGGACACCGCCGACGGGCTGTAGCCGAGCGCCTCGGCCACCGCAGTCACGGTCCCGCGACGCTTCAGCTCGCGCAGCAGGCGCAGACGTCGCAGATCGAGCAATATGAGCCTCCAGCAAATCGTGCGGTTCTTCTTCACGGTACTGGCTCGCTGTTCGTGATGGACCTGCAAGGTGGCGCAGCGGAATGCTGAGCGGGTGACGCACTGGTACTTCTCGGACGGCGCCCAGACGTGGACCGCAGCGGGGGCTAGCGACGAGGCGGTGGCCTTCCACCGGTCGCTGCCCGGATACGAGCCGACGCCGCTGGTCGACGTGCCGGACCTGGCCGCTAAGCTTGGCGTCGGCCGCGTGCTGGTCAAGGACGAGTCCGCCCGCCTCGGCCTGCCGGCGTTCAAGATCCTCGGCGCGTCATGGGCGTGCCAGCAGGTGCAGGCACGGACGTCCGGCGTGCACTTCGTGGCGGCGACTGACGGCAACCACGGGCGCGCTGTCGCCCGCATGGCCGCGCACTTCGACGTCGGTGCGACGGTGTTCATCCCGTCGGTGATGCTGCCCGAGACCGCCCACCGCATTGCCGGTGAGGGAGCGACGGTCGTTCGCATCGACGGCGACTACGACGAGGCCGTGCGGCGAGCCGCGGCCTTCGCGGAGGAGCAGCCGAATCGGGCGCTGGTGCAGGACACCGCGTGGGAGGGCTACACGGACATCCCGGCCTTGATCATCGACGGCTACCGGACGCTGCTGCACGAGGTCGACGCTGAACTGGCCGCGCAGGGGCTGGCCGCCGACCTCGTCGCGGTGCCCGTCGGCGTGGGCTCGCTGGCTGAGGCCGTGGTGCGTCACTACCGGCAATCCCACGGGCCCCGACCGCATGTGCTGTCGGTCGAGCCGGACACCGCCGCCTGCGTGCTCGCGAGCCTGCAGGAGCAGCGCCCCATGACGGTGCCAACCGCCGACACGGTCATGGCGGGCCTGAACTGCGGGACGATCTCCGGCTCGGCCTGGCCCGTCCTGAGGGGCGGCCTTGACGCTGCCGTGGCGGTCACCGACCACGAGGCGCTGCGCGCCGTCGACGACCTCGGCCGTTTGGGCGTGTCCTCCGGACCGTGCGGCGCCGCGACCCTTGCGGGCGTCCGCGCCGTCCTCGCCGATCCGCAGATAGGCGCCGCCCTGCACCTGGACAGCGGAGCCGTCGTCGTCCTGCTCAGTACCGAAGGGAACGCCCGATGACCGCCACGCCGCCGCAGGTCCGCATCAACCGCGACCGCCTCTGGGCCGCGCTCATGGAGCTCAAGGAGATCGGCGCCTACGACGACGAGGCCACCGGCCTGCGGGGCGTTCGCCGGCTCGCCCTCACCGAAGCCGACGCCGAGGCCCGCCGCCGCTGCGTGCAGTGGATGACCGAAGCGGGACTCGAGGTGCGCGTCGACAGGATCGGCAACGTGTACGCCACGCGGCCTGGACGGGACAGGTCGCTGCCGTGCGTGCTCATGGGCAGCCACATCGACACCGTCGCCACCGGCGGCGCCTTCGACGGAACCCTGGGCGTCCTCGGCGGCATCGAGGTCATGCGCACGCTCAACGCCGCCGGGATCGAGACGCTGCGCGACGTCGAGGTCGGGTTCTTCACCGAGGAGGAAGGCGTCCGCTTCGGCACGGACATGCTTGGCTCTGCCGTCACCGCCGGCCGTATCCCGCTCGACCACGCCCACAAGCTGACCGACTCCGACGGCAGGACCGTGGCCGAGGAGCTGCAGCGCATCGGCTTCGATGGCCCGGAGGACGAGCGCCGGCCGATCCCGCACGCCTACATCGAGTGCCACATCGAGCAGGGCCCCATCCTGGCCGAAGCCGGTGTCAGCGTCGGCATCGTCAAAGGTGTGCAGTCGATCTCCTGGCAGCGCCTCACCCTCCGTGGCGAGGCCGCGCATGCCGGCACCACGCCGATCGGCTCCCGCCACGACGCGGGTCTGGTCGCCGCCAACGTCGTCGTCGAGCTGCGCCGCATGTGCGACAGCGGCGAGTTCGGGCAGCTGCGCGCCACCGTCGGGACCTTCGACATCGGCGCGGGACAGACCAACGTCATTCCGCACCACGCGATGCTCACGATCGACCTGCGCAACCCCGACGACGAGGCGATGACCGCAGCCGAGCAGCACCTGGCCGGCTACGTCGACAGCATCTCCGCGCAGCATGGTGTCGCGGTCGCGTGGGAGCGGATGGCCAAGACCGCCATGGTGCCGTTCCACCCCGCCATCCAGGACTTGCTGGCGCAGACCGCGCATGACCTCGGGCTCGGGTACGTCCGTGCCATGTCCGGAGCCGGCCACGACGCGCAGGAGATCGCTGCGATCTGCCCGACGGCGATGGTGTTCGTCAGGGGTGAGAACGGCGGCATCAGCCACACACCCCGGGAGTACTCCACGCCCGACGCCTGCGCCGACGGCGCGGACGTCCTGGCGAACGCCGTCCTGCGCCTGGCCAACCAGCCGTAGGCGCCACGTCGACCCAGACCTGTAGGCGTCCTGCCTGCTAGTGCTTGCACCCGCCCCGGTGCCCTCACCGACGACCCTCCGGATCGAGCCGCGAACACCCGCGCCGTTCCGCTGTGTCTGAGGTCGCCGGGAATGCCGTGTCAGTGCCGGCTGGCACGCTGCTGCCAAGAGGGGGTGCAGAGTTCGACGACAACCCTGGCGAGAGCAAGATCGTCTCGGGTCCAGGTTTCGCGTCAGGAGCATGACCATGCTCTGGACGCGCAGCGGCCCTCCCTGTCCTCGGCCGGCCGAGAGGGCCGTCGCTCGGCGCTTGGAGAGGCACCCGTTGCTGATGGTAGGGACCGACCCGGTTGAGGTCGGTGGGTTGCTGCCCGCAGGCCGGCTGCGGTGCCCGGGGTGCACGGGCCGGCTCGGCCGTGGGGCTCTCCCGCGGAATCAGAGCCTCCACCAGACCCGCGCGGTTCATGCCGGTCCCGGGCCGTGCCAGGCCGGCGGTTGGGGCCGCTGACGTGTACGCCTGTCAGGCACACACTGCGTCCATGGCTGTCAAGGACTCCCGGCTCGCCGTGCGCCTGGCTTCGCACCAGGACGCGCTGATCCGGCATGCCGCTGAGGTGGAGGGGTGCCCCGTCCGATCGCGGAGGACGACGACACCAGCGGCTTCAACAGCGGCGAGCCTCCGCTCGACGACTACCTGCGTCAGCGGGCGCTGGCCAACCACGTCCAGGGTGCCTCGCGCTGCTTCGTGACCTGCCGCGCCGACCGGGTCGTCGGCTACTACGCGCTGGCCTCGGCCAGCGTCCAGCACCGCGATGCCACCGGGAAGGTGCGGCGCAACATGCCGGATCCAGTGCCGGTGGTCCTCCTGTCGCGGCTCGCGGTGGACCGCACGGAGCAGGGCTCCGGGCTGGGGAAGCACCTTCTCCGCGACGCCATCCTGCGCTCGGTCGCGGCATCGGAGATCATCGGCGTTCGAGCTCTGTTAGTACACGCGCTCAACGACACCGCCCGCGCCTTCTACGCCCACTTCGACGTCGGACCGTCGCCGACCGACCCGCTGCACTTGCTGCTGCTGATGAAGGACGCGC
The DNA here is from genome assembly GCA_035540755.1 of Mycobacteriales bacterium. Classification (GTDB taxonomy): domain Bacteria; phylum Actinomycetota; class Actinomycetes; order Mycobacteriales; family SCTD01; genus DATLGD01. The sequence goes on from DATLGD010000053.1 coordinate 44,654, forward strand.
GCGCCGCAATCGGTCGCTGAGCCGGGTCAGCGGAGTACCTCCAGACGTTGCGCGCAGGTCGGCGCTCGGTGCTGGCCCTCAGTACGTCGGGAAGACCCGGAATGACAGCCCGACCGGTGCAGCCGCGTGCGCGAACGGATCGCGAGATTCCAGTTTCTAGGGGACCCAGCACTCCCTCCCGACGGCCGGCGGCGACGAGGTCGGCGTTCGTGCCGCTGTGGCGGCCGGCCCTTGACCCGTGTCGCGTGGAAGCCGGGTCCTCGCCCGGGTGGAAGTACAGGTGACGACGCAGACAGCCGCCGGGTTCCAGCGTCGCCCAGCCGCGACCGCGACAGGATTTCCCTCGTCCGGGCCTCCCTCGAGAACTGGGACCTGCTGCGGGTTCGGTCCACACCTCTTCCGCGGGACGTGGTCCTGCGGGAGGATGTCGCTGCGCCCAAGCAGTCCCGAGGAGTTCCAGCGTGACGTCGTGCGGGTCGCTCGCCGCGGCGACCTGAGCCAGGTCGAGGTCGCGGCTGACCTCGACATCTCGGTCGAGCCGGTGAGGCGCTGGTGCCGCCAGGCCGACATCGTGGCCTCGGCCTGCGCCGGTGTCCACCGTGTGGACGTCCGCAATCGGTCAGCCCTGTGCAGTAGGCATGATCCACAGCTCGCCGACGGCCACGTGCCGCGGGCGGGTGACCATGTAGGTCACTCCGTCGGCGATGTCTTGGGCGTCCAGCTCGCGGAATCCGCCGAAGTTCGCCTCGATGTCCTCGATGACCTCGGCGCTGTTGTGCGAGACGAGCTCGGTCGCGACCTTGCCGGGCTCCAGGACGCCGACGCGGACGTGGCTCTTGGCGAGCTCCTGCCGGAGCGACTCGCTGAACCCGTTCACTCCGAACTTGGTCATGCTGTAGACGGCCATGTTCCTCATCGACACTCGGCCGGCGATGGAGGAGATGTTGACGAGGTCAGCCACCTGACGAGGGCCCTCCTGCGCGGCTCGCTGCAGGTGCGGAAGGGCCGCGTTGGTCATGTAGAGCAGCCCCTTCTGGTTGATGTCGATCATCCGCTCCCACTCGTTGGCGTCGGCCCCGACAACGGTGCCGAGAAGCATGAGGGCGGCGTTGTTCACCAGGATGTCGAGGCGTCCGAAGTGGTCCGCGGCTGTCTGCACGGCGGCTTCGGCCTGGGTGCGGTCCGAGATGTCGGCGGGGATCGCCAGCGCGGCGCCGCCGGACTTCTCGATCTGCGCGACCAGGTCGTCCAGGCGGTCGCGTCGGCGGGCGACGACGGCGACGGACGCGCCGTGCTCAGCGAGGTGCAGGGCGGTCGAGTGGCCGATGCCGCTGCTGGCGCCGGTGACGAGCGCGACGGTTCCGGCGAGGCGGGAGGTCATGACGTGGTCCTTTCGGGGCGGGGTCAGGGTGGTGCGCCCGTGGGGGCGCATCCGGGGCGGAGGGTGTTGCGATCAGGAGCGCCGCGCCGCCGCGAGCGCGGTGGCTTCGGCGGGTTCGCTTGGCGTGGCCGGTGTGGTCAGGCGTCGTCGTGGCTCAGCGACGTCGACAGCTCCGTGTGGGCGTCGGCCTGCGCGCGCAGGTCGTCGGCCTTCTGCTTCAGGGCGGCGACGGCGTCGGCCCCGGCGGCCCAGCGCACGGGCGGATCGTCGCTGCCGGCGAGCTGGACGAGGGCGGCGGCGAGCTTGGCCGGGTCGCCGCCCTGCTTGCCGTTCATCTGCTTCCAGCCGTCGACGGTCTGGCGGGTCTTCTCGGCGTAGTCGTCGATCGTCGGCTGGGCGTAGGTCGTGGACTCCGGCGACAGCAGGGCGGTGCGGAAGAAGCCCGGCTCGACGACCATGGTCTTGATGCCGAACGGCTCGACCTCGGGCGCGAGCGACTCCATCCAGCCCTCGACCGCGAACTTCGACGCGACGTAGGCGGAGGTGAATGCCGAGCCGGTGATGCCGGCGACCGAGCTGAGCGCGACGATCAGGCCGGAGCGCTGCCCGCGCATGACGGGCAGGACCGCCCGCGCGACGTTGAGCTGGCCGAACAGGTTGGTCTCGACCTGCGCCCGGAAGTCGTCCGCCGGGATCTCCTCGAAGAAGCCGGCGAAGAAGTTGCCGGCGTTGTTGACCAGGACGTCGACGCGCCCGAACCGGTCCACCGCCGCCTGCACGGCGGCCGCCGCGTCTGCCGGGTCGGTGACGTCGAGTCTGACCGCCAGGAGGTCGTCCGAGGCGCCGACGGCGGCCTGCACCTTCTGCGGGTCGCGGCCCGTGGCGACGACCGCGTGCCCGGCGGCCACGGCCGCCTTCGCGATGTCCACACCCATGCCCCGGCCCGCGCCGGTGATCATCCAGACCTGCTTGCCCTGCGTCATGTCGCTCCCCTCGGATGCTGTCGTGCCGCGCCGTGCGGCGGCTGGCCACCAGAGAACCCGCCTCGAAGGGCGTGAGGAAGGCACCGCTGAGAGGTGCACCAGCAGGGCACCCCTCAGCCCGCACAGGCGGCCTACCGTTGTGGTGTGAGCCACCGCGACGACGTCAAGGCGTTCCTCAGCTCCCGCCGAGCGAAGATCACCCCGGGGCGGGCTGGGCTGCCGACGCACGGACGTGCCCGGCGCGTCCCGGGGCTCCGGCGCAGCGAGGTCGCCGACCTCGCCGGGGTCAGCGTGGAGTACTACTCCCGCCTGGAGCGCGGTGACCTCGCCGGCGTCTCCGAGGAGGTCCTGGAGGCGCTGGCACGCGCCCTCCAGCTCGACGAAGCCGAGCGGGCGCACCTGATCGACCTGGCCCGCGCAGCCGGACCGGCGGCCCGAGCCCGCCGGCAGGCGCCGGCACGCGAGGTCCGCCCGTCGGTCCGGCGCCTGCTCGACCTGATGACCGACGTACCGGTCCTGGTCAACAGCGGCAACGGCGACGTCGTCGCAGCGAACGCGCTCGGACGGGCGCTGTTCGCGCCGCTGTTCGCGAGCCCGACGAGCAGCGCCGGACGGCGTCCGAACCACGCCCGGTTCATCTTCCTCGATGCCCGCTCCCGCGACTTCTGGATCGCCTGGGACCAGGCCGCGGACAACAACGTCGCCGCGCTGCGCACCGAGGCCGGCAGGGACCCCTACGACCGGACGCTGACCGACCTCGTCGGGGAGCTGTCCACCCGCAGCCAGGAGTTCCGCATGCGGTGGGCCGCGCACGACGTCCGCCTGCACCGCACCGGCCGCAAGGCGATCCGCCACCCGGTCGTGGGCGACCTGAACCTGGAGTTCGAGGCCCTGGAGCTGCCCGCCGATCCGGGGCTGACGTTCATCACCTTCAGCGCACCCGCCGGGTCGCCCGACGCGGACGCCTTGACGCTGCTGGCGAGCTGGTCCGCGGGACACCACGGCGCCAGGCCGTCATCAGCACCGGCGGGCGCCAGCGATCGTCGTGAAGCTCCACCACGAACCGGCTCCTAGGCGCGGCTCTGCGCCCCCAGGAAAGCTGCTCCGAGAGCCGAACCCCGAGCGGCGCAGTCGGAACTCTGCGTCGGAACTGGTTCTTCCGGGACAGCGGCGCATGTCAGATCGTCCAGCTGCTTGTGCAACTCGCCAGGATCGGGGCACATGCTTGTCAGCCCTGGCGTGAGACCGGCCGGCCAACGCGGGGTCAGGTCCCGGTGCTTGGAGCCACAGGCCCCGGGGCCGCCGCTCGTGCTCAGCCCCGGCCGTCGTCGCTGACCGTCCCGGTACGCGCCAGGCGCTCGGCGAGGTCGCGGAGCTTGACGTTGTTGTGCTGGCTGGCCAGCACCAGCATCCCGAACGCCTCATCGGCCGTGATCTTGTGACGTTCCATCAAGATGCCCTGCGCTTGCCCGATCAGCTCTCGGGTCGTCACGGCCCGCTTCAGCTGCTCCTGCCGACGGACGGTCGAGTAGGCCATCGCTGCGTGTGAGGCGAACAGCTGACCCACCTGCTGGGCGTCCTCGCTGAAAGCGTGCGGCTGCCGGGCGTACAGGTTCAACGCGCCCAGGTTGTCTCCGTCGACGAACAGCTGCAGCGCGAGGATGCTACGTGCGCCGCCCGCGCACGCCCGGGCGCTGAACAACGGCCAACGCTCCTCCTCAGCGGTGTCAGCGACCAGGACGGTGTGCTGCTCGTAGACAGCGTCAAGGCAAGGTCCCTCACCACACTGTTCCTGGAGCTTGTCCATGGTGGAGGCGAACGTGCTGGAGGCAGCCTCCGTCACCAAGGTGCGCCGCGCAGCGACAAGGCTCAGCGACCCGTCATCAGCGCCGGGCACCAGCCGCACCGCGGAGCTCACCACGGCAAGCAACGTTTCGGCCGGGTCGTCCTGACCGTGCAGCTGCCGAGACAGCTCCATCAGCCGCGTGGCGAGGTCGCCACGCTCCAGGCTCTCGAGGTCCTCGCCGCCGGACCCGGCACTGTCGTCGGACGCGGTGGCGTCGGACCTCACGCATCCCACCTCCTTCTCGAGCGCGCATCATGTGCATCCCGGTCTGAGCAGAGAACCTGATGGCCGGTCCGGACCCGTGGCTCCAGCAGCGCAAGGAGCTGGTCGGCCGTCTCCTCCTGCGAGAGCTGTCGGGTGAAGACGCTGTGCGCGCCCGCGTCCAGCATCAGGCCAACACCGTTGCTGTTCGACACCTGAACCGCCCGGAAGGTCGACGGCGCGAACAGCGCAACCTCGCTGAGCAGCTCGGCCGCGCTCAGCATCACGAGCGCGTCACCGATCACAAGAAGGTCCGGCTGCTCAGCCACCACCACGCCCAGAGCCTCTGCTCCGTTCTCGCTCGCGCCGATCACCTGGACGCCGCGAGCCGACAACGCTTGGCTGAGCCTGTCGGCGAAATGCAGATGCCGGTGAGCGACGACCGCCCGGCGCCCGATCGCGCCGCCCAGTGCAGCCGGCTGCTTCGCCAGGTCGGATGACGCGCACGCGAGCACGGTGGCGTGCGCGTGGGCAAGCAGGTCGATCCGGCGCCGGGCCTCGAACTGCTCCTGACGTGACAGCGGACCCGCGTGCAGGACGCGCTCACGAGCCTGCCGCGCGAGGTTCCAGGCGTCGATGCCCTCCACCTGGCGCAGCAGCAACGCGACCGGGCTCTGCGCGTCGCTGTCCAGTTGCGACATCGCCGGTCCCCTCTGCGGGTTCTGCGCTGCCCAACGGCAACGCCAAGGCTTGACGCCCTGTCGTTGCGGCTGTGCGACCAACCGACCTGAAGCAACCTATCTGGATGCGCTGAGACAGCAACCTTACCGTCCAGATAGGTTTGTCTTCCGGGACAGGTTCGCCCTCCGCCCCGCCTGTCTTTCGCCCCAGGACACGCGCTCGTCGAGACCGCCAGCGCCTGCTACGCCCACCTCGACGTCACACCGGCCGCGGTAGGCGGATGCACTGCTGCGAACTGTTCGCAAGTACAGTCTCTGGGCAACAAGGCATCCAGGGACGGAGTGACGTGGCACGAGCAGCACTGTGGGCAGCCCTCGGGACCGCGTCGGCCTTGGCCCTCGCGGCCTGCGGCTCCAGCGGTGACCGGCCTGACGCAGCCGAGGCTGCGGCTCCGGCCGAGCTGCGGCTCGCGATCGGTGGCGAGCCCGACGACGGCTACGACCCCACGCTCGGATGGGGGCGGTACGGCTCGCCCCTGTTCCAGTCGACGCTGCTGGCACGCGACGCTGACATGAACGTCGTCCCAGACCTGGCGACCGACTGGTCGCTGAGCCCCGACGGGCTGGTCTGGACCGTCGACATCCGCACCGACGCCCGCTTCACCGACGGCAGTCCCGTCACGGCGCAGGACGTCGCCTACACCTTCAGCACGGCCGGCCGGAGCGGCGGCCTGACCGACGTGACGGTGCTCGAGCAGGCGGTGGCCGTCGACGTGGACACCGTCGAGCTGCGCCTGGTCCGCCCGCAGAGCACCTTCATCAACCGGCTGGTCTCGCTGGGCATCGTGCCGCAGCACGCGCACGGTCCTGAGTACGCCCGCAACCCGGTCGGCTCCGGTCCGTTCGCCCTGGTGCAGTGGGACGAGGGCCAGCAGCTCATCGTCGAGCGCAACGACGACTACTACGGACCGGCACCGGCCTTCGACCGGCTGGTCTTCCAGTTCACCGCGGAGGACGCCACGGTCGCCGCCGCTGCCGCGGGCCAGCTGCACCTGGCGGCTGTCCCGGCGCGACTGGCGAGCGCCGACATCCCGGGCATGCGACTGCTCGCGGTGCCGTCGGTGGACAACCGCGGCATCGTGTTCCCCTACGTCCCCGACACAGGGCGCACGACCGCGGACGGGCACCCGGTCGGCAACGACGTCACCTCCGACCGCGCGGTCCGTCAGGCGGTCAACGTCGCCGTCGACCGTGACGCGCTCGTCGACGGCGTCCTGGAAGGTCATGGGTCTGCGGCGACCGGCCCGGTCGACGGGCTGCCGTGGGCAGAGCCGGCCGCAGCCGTGCCGGACGCCGATCCTGCGCGGGCCGAGCAGCTGCTCGAGGACGCCGGCTGGATCGACGAGGACGGCGACGGCGTGCGTGAGCGCGACGGCGTGGAGGCCGCGTTCACGCTGCTCTACCCCGCCTCGGACACGCTGCGACAGGCGCTCGCGCTGTCCGTCGCCGACATGCTCGAGCCGGTCGGCCTGGACGTCACCGCCAGCGGCGTCGGCTGGGACGTCATCGGCCAGCGGATGCACGCCGACGCCGTGCTGTTCGGGTGGGGCAGCCACGACCCGACCGAGATGTACAACCTGTACGCGTCGTCGCAGGCCGGTGTCGAGTACTGGAACCCCGGCTTCTACGCCAGCGACGCCGTCGACGCCAACCTCGAGGCGGCGATGGCCGCGGCCGACGAGGAGGCCGCCATCCCGTTCTGGCGGGCAGCCCAGCACGACGATCGAGGGCAGGGCTTCGGCGCCGCCGGCGACGCCGCGTGGGCCTGGCTGGTCAACCTCGAGCACACCTACCTGCTCGACACGTGCCTCGATGTCGGAGCCCTGCAGGTCGAACCGCACGGACACGGGTGGCCCATCACCGCCGGTGTCACGGGCTGGCGGTGGACCTGCTGACCCGCACGACGCCCTTCGCCCGGGCGGCGGCGTCGCGCGTCCTGCGGCTCGTCCTGCTGCTGGCAGCGGTCGCGGGCGCGTCGTTCGGCCTGATGGTGAACTCGCCGATCGACCCCGTCGACGCCTACGTCGGCGCGGACATCGCTGCGGTCGGGCCGGAGCAGCGAGCCCTGATCGCCGACCGGTGGGGCCTGGGGGAGCCGCCGCTGGAGCGCTTCGCCGCCTGGTCCTCGCACGTGGCGCGGGGCGACCTCGGCCAGTCGATGACCTTCAACCAGCCGGTGTCCGACGTCATCGCCGAGCGGTTCCTCGCCAGCCTCGCGCTCATGGCCACCGCATGGGTGCTGTCCGGGCTGCTCGGCTTCGTCTTCGGCGTCGTCGCCGGCGTCTGGCACGGCCGCTCCGCTGACCGCCTGATCACCTGGTGGGCGTACACGCTGGCCTCGGCACCCACCTTCTGGGTCGGGCTCCTGCTGCTCTACGTGTTCTCGGTGTCACTGGGATGGACACCCGTGTGCTGCGCCGCACCGGTGGGCGTGCTGACCGACGAGGTGACCCTGCTCGACCGGCTGCACCACCTCGTGCTGCCGGCGCTGACGCTGTCGATCGTGGGGGTCGCGCCGGTCGTGCTGCACACCCGTCACGCGGTGGTCCAGGCGCTGGACAGCGATCACGTGACCTTCGCCCGTGCGCTGGGCGAGTCCCGTGCCGGCGTCGTCGTGCACCACGTGCTGCGCAACGCCGCTGCGCCCGCGGTGCTGCTGCAGTTCGCATCACTGGGGGAGCTGTTCGGCGGCGCCGTCCTGGCCGAGCAGGTGTTCTCCTACCCGGGCCTCGGCGCGGCGACCACGGCGGCCGCCCTCGGCCAGGACGTGCCGCTGCTGCTGGGCATCGCGCTGTTCACGACCGTGTTCGTCTACGTCGGCAACCAGGTCGGCGACATCGCGCACGCGCTGCTCGACCCGCGGGTGCCGGAGGACCGCAGATGACGATCGGCGCGGCCGTGGCCGAACGGCGCGGGGGGCTCGTCGACCGACGTCGCCGCACCCTGGCCTACCTCGGCATCTCCCTGGCCGTGATGACAGGCGTGTTCGTCGCCGGTGGGCTCGCCGCCGACGTCGCACAGACCACGAGCCTGCCCGAGCGCAACCTCCCACCGTCTCCCGCGCACTGGTTCGGCACCGACTGGCTCGGGCGCGACGTGCTCGCCCGGGTGCTGGCCGGGCTGCGCGTCAGCCTGGTCGTCGGAACCACCGCTGTGCTGCTCTCGGCGAGCATCGCCGTGCTGCTGGCGTGCGCCGCAGGCGTCTTCGGCGGTGCTGTCGACCGCATCGTGAGCTGGCTCATCGACCTGTTCCTGGCGCTGCCGCACCTGGTCCTGCTGATCCTGCTGGCCTTCGCGCTGGGCGGCGGCACCGAGGCGGTCGTCCTGGCGGTGGGCCTCACGCACTGGCCGACGCTCACCCGGGTGCTGCGCGGGCGGGCGCGGGAGGTCATCGCCTCC
>DATLGD010000054.1:0-3592 GCA_035540755.1 Mycobacteriales bacterium
CCGCCCCGTAGCCTCGAGGTCGTGGGAGCCGTACGCGACGCGCCGATCGGCGTCTTCGACTCCGGTGTCGGCGGGCTGACCGTCGCGAGGGCCCTGCTCGACCAGCTGCCGGCCGAGCCCCTGCTCTACCTCGGCGACACCGCGCACGGTCCGTACGGGCCACTGCCCATCGCCGAGGTACGCCGGCACGCGCTCGCGGCGATGGACGCCCTGGTCGCCGACGGCGTCAAGCTGCTCGTGATCGCGTGCAACAGCGCGAGCAGCGCCTGCCTGCGCGACGCCCGCGAGCGCTACGACGTGCCGGTGGTCGAGGTGATCCAGCCCGCCGTGCGGCGGGCGGTCGCGGCGACCCGGAACGGGCGGGTGGGCCTGCTGGCCACGCAGGTCACGGTGGCCAGCCGGGCGTACGACGACGCGTTCGCGGCGGCCCCGCAGGTCTCGCTCACCAGCGCCGCCTGCCCCCGGTTCGTCGACTTCGTCGAGCGCGGCGTCACCACCGGCCGTCAGCTGCTGCAGCTGGCCACGCACTACCTCGACCCGCTGCTGCGCGCCGACGTCGACACCGTGGTGCTGGGCTGCACGCACTACCCGCTGCTCACCGGCATGATCGGCCTGGTCGTCGGCGACGGCGTCACGCTGGTCAGCAGCGCCGAGGAGACCGCCAAGGACGTCTACCGCGTGCTGGCCGGCAGCGGCCTCGACCGCGACCCGGAGGCGCCCGCGCCGCGGCACCGCTTCCTCGCCACCGGGGACGCCGAGCCGTTCGCCCGGCTGGGGCGACGGTTCCTCGGCCCGGAGATCGGGCAGGTCGCGAAGATGTCACCCGCGTTGCCGCGCAGCACCGCCGTGGGAGAGGCTGGCGCGTGGACCTGACCGTGCTGGGCTGCGCCGGCACCTTTCCGGGCCCGACGTCGGCCTGCTCGGGCTACCTGGTCGAGCACGACGGCTTCCGGCTCGTCGTCGACCTCGGCGCCGGGGCACTGGGTGCGCTTCAGCGGCACATCGACCTGCTCGACGTCGACGCGGTCTACATCAGCCACCTGCACGCCGACCACTGCATCGACCTGGTCGCCTACTCCTACGCCCGCCGCTACCACCCGGACGGCGTGCCGCCGCGGCTGCCGGTGTACGGACCGGCCGGCACGGCGCAGCGGATCTGCAACGCCTTCGAGGAGCCGCCGACGCAGGGCCTGCTCGACGTCTACGACTTCCGCGAGGTGCCGGTCGGGCGGCAGAGCATCGGGCCGTTCGAGGTGTCGACCGTGCGCGCCAACCACCCCATCGAGTGCCACGCGATGCGCATCGAGGCCGCCGGGCGCTCGCTGACCTACTCCGGCGACACCGGTGCCTGCGCCGACCTGGTCGAGCTCGCCCGCGGCACCGACCTGTTCCTGTGCGAGGCCTCCTGGGCTGACGCCGAGACCAACCCGCCCGGCGTGCACCTGTCCGGTCGGGAGGCCGGCGAGCACGCGCAGCAGGCCGGCGTCGACCGGCTGCTGCTCACCCACCTGGTCGCCTGGGCCGACCCTGACGAGGTGCTCGCCGAGGCGAAGGCGACCTTCGACGGCGAGATCGCCCGGGCGGAGTGCGGCGTCACCTACCCGGTCTGAGCCCCGGGGAGGACAACGGGCAGCGGTGTCGAACCGTCGGTCATGCGCCGTCGACTGCTGCCCCTCGCCCTGCTCTCGGTCGGCGTCCTCGCCGCGCCCGCCGCGGCCGTGCCCACCGCCGTCCCCCTGCCGACGCCAGGGTTCGCCAGCGACAACGTGGAGTGGCTCGGCAACGTCCCGCTGCACGCCGACACCGCGGGCGCGCACCTGCGCGACGGCTACATGTACGTCACGAGCTCCTCGCAGCTGTCCATCTACGACATCCGCATCCCCGAGAGCCCGCAGCTGGTCTCGACGGTGCTGTCGCCGCAGGAGCCCTACTTCGCCGAGGAGGACGTCGACACCAACGGCGAGATCCTCCTCATCACGGCGCTGGACGAGCTGCGGGTCTACGACATCACCGACAAGACCGAACCCGTCCAGATCGGCAGCCTCGACGGCGTCGACCCGCACACCATCACCTGCGTGCTCGAGTGCGCCTACGCCTGGGGTGCCGAGGGGCAGGTGTTCGACCTGACCGACCCGACGGCGCCGAGGCAGGTGGCCGGGCTGAACTGGAACAGCGCCCAGGGGGAGTGGAAGCGCCCGGGGCAGACGCACGACGTCACCGAGGTCGCACCCGGGCTGGTCATGACCAGTACCGGCGTGATCACGCTGTTCGACCTGCGCGACGACCCGCTGGCGCCGCGGATCATCGCGCAGGGAGCTCCGGGCGACAAGCGCTTCATGCACGCCAACCTGTGGCCGCGCGAGGCGCAGGACCGCTGGCTGCTCGTGGGCGGTGAGACCTTCGCCACCGACTGCTCCGACCCGAAGGGCGGGGCGTTCATGACCTGGGACACCACCGGCTGGCAGGAGTCCGGCACCTTCACGATGGCCGACGAGTACCGGCCCGCGGCCAACGGGGTGCAGAACGGCGACGCCCTCACCCAGACCTACTGCTCGCACTGGTTCACCCCGCGGCCCGGCTGGGAGGACGGCGGGCAGCTGGCCGTCGGCTGGTACGAGCACGGCACCCGCTTCCTCGAGGTCGACGAGGAGGGCCAGATCGAGGAGATCGGGTTCTTCACGCCGGTCGGCACCACATCGAGCGCCGCGTACTGGGCCAGCGACGAGATCCTCTACGTGCTGGACTACACCCGTGGTCTCGATGTGCTGCGCTTCCACGACGAGCCGGTCGAGTCGCCCCTGCCGCTGCGGTCCGGGCGGTTCGCCGGCGGGCTCGCACCGGACGCCGCGCCCGCCCGCAAGCCGCTGCTGACGCCGGCCATGATCGGCGAGAGCTGGCGCTGCTGACCGGCGACTAGCGTGGGTCCGGTGACCCGCCACGACGACCGCGCCCCCGACCAGCTCCGCACCGTCCAGCTCACCCGCGGCTGGCTGGACCACGCCGAGGGCTCCTGCCTCGTCGAGTTCGGCCGCACCCGCGTGCTCGTCGCGGCGAGCGCCACCGAGGGCGTGCCGCGCTGGCGCAAGGGCTCGGGCCTGGGCTGGGTGACCGCCGAGTACGCGATGCTGCCGCGGGCCACGCACACCCGCAGCGACCGTGAGTCGGTGCGCGGGAAGGTGGGCGGGCGCACGCACGAGATCAGCCGGCTGGTGGGCCGGTCGCTGCGCGCCACCATCGACCTGGGTCTGCTCGGTGAGAGCACCATCGCCGTCGACTGCGACGTGCTGCAGGCGGACGGCGGTACGCGCACCGCGGCCATCACCGGTGCCTACGTCGCGCTCGCCGACGCCTGCGCCGCCCTCGGCCGCCCGCAGGCGCTCGTGCGCAGCGTCGCCGCGGTGAGCGTCGGCATCGTCGACGGCGTCCCGGTGCTCGACCTCGACTACCCCGAGGACGTCTCCGCCGGCACCGACATGAACGTGGTGGCCACCGGCGACGGCGAGCTGGTCGAGGTGCAGGGCACGGCCGAGGGCGCGCCGTTCCGCCGCGACGAGCTCGACGCGCTGCTCGACCTCGCGCTCGGCGGCATCGC
>DATLGD010000055.1:0-7533 GCA_035540755.1 Mycobacteriales bacterium
CTGCTCCGTCCGGAGCAGGAGTCGCTGAGCCGGACGGCGAACACTGAAGGGTCGGGGGCGTGGCCGGCGCCCTGCTCGCCGTTCCGATCGCCCTCGGCGTCCTGCCGAGCGCCGCCGCCGCACCGTCGAACCCCAAGGCCGACAAGGGCGCTGCCGCGTCGGCGGCGGCCAAGCAGTCGACGACGACGACGACCGCCGGCTCGCGCGTCGTCGTGAGCGTCGTCGACTCCGGGATCAACCCCTACCACGACTTCTTCCAGGTCGAGACCTCCAGCGTCACGGCCGAGGTGCTCGCCGAGTTCGGCATCCCGCCCGAGCGGGTCGTGAGCCTGACCCGCACCGGCGACCCGGCCGCCGACTACGCGGCCGACAAGGCGCGGGTGTGGGACACGATCGAGCGTGGCAAGCCCTACTGGTTCACGGGCACCAACATCATCGCGACGTCGTTCGACCTCACCGGCCGCCCGATCCTGCCGAACAGCCCGACCGACACCCACGGCGTGGGCGTGACGGCGTCGGTGCTCGGGGCCAATCCCGAGGCCGTCATCTCCTTCGTCGAGGGCATCTCGAGCGACTCCGAGACCTTCGCCTTCACCCACCCGGCCCACGACCTGATCACGACCAGCTACGGCTTCCCGGGCAGCCCGCCGCTCGGCCTGCACCTGGAGAAGAGCTTCCAGGGCGTCGTCGGCCTCGGCAAGATCCACACCGGCGCCGCCGACAACTCGCCGGCCCTGTCTCCGTTCGACGGCACCAGCGGCCCGTGGTGGGCGCTCGGCATCGCCGGCTTCCAGGAGGGCTCCACCGAGGGCCGGCAGCTGCTCTCGGGCAACGTCGTCGACTTCGTCGCCGACTTCACCCAGACGCTGCCGTACTGCGACCTCTGCCAGTCCGGTGGCACCCGCAGCGTGAGCGGCACCAGCTTCGCCACCCCGACCAGCGCCGGCGTCGTCTCTCAGGTGCTGCTCGAGGCGCGCCGGGCCGCCGGTCACGTCGGCGGCATCGTCACCGAGGGCGTCGACTCGCCGCTCATGGTGGCCGGCGACGCGCCGCTGACCAACTGGCAGCTCCGGCGCGCGATGGAGGAGGCCGCGTACATCCCGCAGGCCACCGACTTCAAGCCCGGCGGCGGAACCTTCGACCTCACCTCCGCGCCGGTCGTCGACGCCGCCGCCTGGGCGCAGACCGGCTGGGGCGCGCTGACCCCTGACCCGGAGCACGGCGTGGTGGCCGAGGCGCTCGCGCACCTGGGCGTGAGCGGCGAGCCGACCAGGACGAAGAGCGCCGACTACTGCGCCTTCAACACCGCCCAGTTCGAGGCCCGCAAGGCCTACTGGGACAACGCCGCCCTGTTCAGCGAGTCCAACGGCACCAGCGAGGACCCGTACCTGCGCTGCTGACCTGACCTGAGCGACGACGGGGCGGTGCCGACCGGCACCGCCCCGTCGCGCGTCCGCTCCTAGCCTGGGGTGGTGCTCGTGCTCCTGCCGCCCTCGGAGGGCAAGGCCGACGGAGGCGACGGGCCGCCGCTCGACCTCGCCTCGCTGTCCTTCCCGTCCCTGACACCCGTCCGGGAACGGCTGGTCGACGCCGTGCAGACGGCGGCGCGGCGCGACCCCCAGGCGCTGCGCATCGCGCTCGGCCTGTCCCCCGGGCAGGCGGACGAGGTCGAGAAGGACGCCGCGCTGACCACCTCGCCGACGCTGCCGGTGCTGCGCCGCTACACCGGCGTCGTCTACGACGTCCTGGACGCCGCGAGCCTGCGGGGGCCGGCGCTGCGGCGGGCGAGGGCCTCGCTCGTCGTCGCCAGCGCCCTGTTCGGCCTCCTGCGGCCGGGCGACCGGGTGCCCGCCTACCGGCTGTCGGGCGGCACGGTCGTGCCCGGCCTCGGCGGGCTCGGCCCGCTCTGGCGGCCGGCGCTCGAGGCCGAGCTCGCCGCGCAGCGCGGGCCGGTGGTGGACCTGCGCTCGGGCGCCTACGCGGCCCTGGCGCGGGTGCCGGGGGCGCTGGAGGTGCGCGTGCTGCGCGAGACCGGCGGCCGCCGCACGGTCGTCAGCCACGACAACAAGTGGACCAAGGGCCGGCTGGCCCGGGCGCTGTGCGAGCACGGAGCCCGGTCGGCCCGCGACGTCGCGGAGCTGGCCCGCACCTGCGCCGACGCCGTGGAGGTCGACGGTCGCCGGATCGACCTGGTGCTGCACGGGCTGGCCAGCGCACGCGGGTAGCGGGCCGGACGGTCGCTCCTCCTAGGCGGGCACCGTCGTGTACTTGGGCGGCGAGCCGAAGTTGTGGATGTTCATGATCCGCACCACGTCGCCCGAACGGGGGGCGTCGACCATGAGCCCGTCGCCGAGGTAGATGCCCATGTGGAACACCGGGTTGCCGTAGTAGACGAGGTCGCCGGGCCTGGGCGAGCTCACCTTCGGCAGGCGCTCGTACATGCCCGAGGACGTGCGCGAGGGCATCTGCACGCCGGCCGAGCCGTAGGAGAAGACCACCAGGCCGCTGCAGTCGAAGCTGTTCGGGCCCGAGCCGCCGTAGGCGTAGGGCGAGCCCAGCTTGTCGAGCGCGGTGTGGATGGCGGTCCCGCGCTTGCCCGGCGGGACGGTGATCGTGTACGTCCGGCCCTTGGAGACGACGCGGCGCACGTCCGCGGTCTGCACGCTGTAGCTGGTGGCGTCCGGGCCGCCGGTGAGCCGGGCGCCGTCGGAGAAGCGCTCCCAGGAGCTCCAGCCGCCGCCGAAGGTGCGCTGCCACAGGGCCGAGTCGCCGCCGCGGCCGTAGACCTCGAGCCGTCCGGCGACCGGCGAGGACACCCCCGGCGCGGCGCTGAGGCCGCCGGCGAGGTCCCACCAGTTCGTCCACCGGCCGCCGTCGAAGGCGATCTGGGCGAGCTTGTCGCGGGCGTCGCGGACGAAGACGTCCAGCCGGCCGGGCCCCCAGGAGACCGCGGCCGGAGCAGAGGCCAGCACGCCGCCGAGGCTGTACCAGGAGCTCCAGCGGCCGTTGATGAAGGCCACCTGCTGCAGGCCCATGGCGGCGTCGCGGGAGAACACGTCCAGCCGGCCCGGCCCCCAGGAGGCCACGGCCGGGGCAGAGGTCAGGGTGCCGCCGAGGTCGAAGAAGGCGGTCCAGTGGTTGCCCGCCCAGGCGATCTGCCACAGCTTGCTGTCGGCGCCCCGGACGAAGACGTCCAGCCGGTTGACGCCCCAGGTGACCGCGGCCGGCGCCTCGGACAGGCGCCCGCCGAGGCGGTGCCAGGCGTTCCAGCGGCCGTCGTGGAAGGCGCGGTGCCACAGCGCGTCGTCGGTGCCGCGGGCGAAGACGTCCGCGCGGCCCGGGCCCCAGGAGGTGACCGCGGGCTCACCGACGACGCCGCCGTGGAGGGTGTACCACTCGCCCCAGCCGCCGTTCTGCCGAGACTTGAACCAGACGGCGCCGTCGCTGCCCCGCTTGACCAGGTGCGTGGTGTTCGACGTCGTCGACGCCGCGGCGGCCGGGACACCGGCAGGGAGGCCGGCCGGGACGGTGAGGAGCCCGGCCGCGAGGAGCGCGGTCAGGGCGAGCAGGAGAGGCAGGCGTCGCGCGCGACGCAGGGCAGCCAGCCCGAGGAACTGCACAGGAGAAACCCAACGGTGGACAACAGTTTCGTGACAACCGTAGGTGGACACCGGGGACAGACGGGCAGGAACGGGATGTGACGGTTCACACGCCCGGGTGGGGAACCGATCCACCGATGCGGCGGTTCAGGCCGGCGAAGTGGAGCGCGGCGCCGCCATAACGACCCATCGAGCGCTCGACGGTGGTGCGGACGGCGTCCTGTCGGCTGTGGCCGCACGGCCGGCGGGCCGACGTCCGGGACGGCGCCTTCGCGCGACCGTCATGAACGCCCCAGACCGCGGCGGCTGGGGCCGCTCGGGCGCCGTCGGCGCGCGTCAGACCCGGCGCGGGTAGTACGAGTACGTCGGGAAGTTGCCGTAGAGCGGTCCGTCGCCCTCGGTGACGGCCTGAACCAGCAGGTCGCCTCCGACGAACGCGCCCTTCCACGACGCGCCCTTGCCGCCGAAGACCTCCTCGCGGTCGCCGCGCGACCTCGGCTTGTTGATGCCGACCTTGAACGCCTGCAGCTCCTCGGCGATGCGCGCGCCGAAGTCGGCGTCGTCGGTGGCGACGGAGGCGACCAGCGAGCCGTTGGAGGCGTTCATCGCGGCGAGCAGCTCGGCCTCGCTGTCGACGACGACGATCGAGTCCAGCGGCCCGAACGGCTCGGCGTGCCGCAGCGACCACGACGGCGGCGGCTCGAGCACGCACGCCGGCGCGGCGTAGGCGCTGGTGTCCTGGCCGTCCACGAACCGGCCGTCGGCGACGTCGCCGCGGTACAGCGGGATGCCGCCGCCGGCGATGGCCTCGGCGTACTGCTGGCGGAGGTCGTCGGCCTTGGTCGTGCTGATCAGCGGGCCGAACTGCAGGTCGGGCAGGTCGTCGTCGGGGCTCTCGACCGCCAGCGGGTGGCCGAAGCGAAGGGCCTTGACCACCGGCATGTACATCTCGAGGAACTGCGGGAACAGCTCGCGCTGCACGACGTAGCGCGGGTAGGCGGTGCAGCGCTGCTTGGCGTACTCGAAGCCCTTGGTCAGGTGCGCCGCGAGCTCGTCCCACCGGCTGAAGTCCCAGATGCCCCAGGCGTTCAGCCCCTCCTGCTCCAGGAAGTGCCGCTTGCCGGTGTCGGCCAGCGACGTCGCGGCCTTGCGACCGTTGGCCCGGCCGCCGACGAAGGCCAGGCAGCCGATCTCCTCGGAGCGGATGAGCACGTCGCCGAGCTGGCCGCCGACGCCGGACAGCAGCGTCACCGGCAGGCCGGCCCGCTTCATCACCGCGTGCGCGAGCGTCAGGGTGTGGAACCCGCCCTGTGACGGCGTCTTGGCCACCACCGCGTTGCCGGCCAGGCACTGCACCAGCTCGGCGTGGACCTGCACGCTCATCGGGTAGTTCCAGGACGCGATGTTGCTCACCGGTCCGGGCAGCGGGGTGCGGCCCTGCAGCTGCCGGTCGATCTCGCCGAGGTACCAGCGGACGCCGTCGAGCGCGCGGTCGACATCGGCGGTGGCGAGCTTCCACGGCTTGCCGATCTCCCAGGCCAGCAGCAGCGCGAGGGTGTCGCGGTGCTCGGTCAGCTCGTCGACGGCCGCCTGCACCCGGCTCTTGCGCTCGTCGAGGTCGACGTCGCCCCACGCCTTGTGCTCGCGCAGCGCTGAGGCCACCGCCTCGGCCGCCTCGTCGTGGGAGACCCTCGGCGGGCCGGGGATCGGCGCCCCGTCGACCGGGTTGCGGTGCTCGCCCGGCTCGCCGATGCGGCGCCACTTCCCCCCGGTGAGGTTGAGGACCCGGTCGCCGTCGAAGGCCTCCGGGGCTGCGGACGCGGCCCGCGCGTACACCTCGTCCCACGTCGTCCCGGGCTTCACCTGAAGAGCCATGCGTGTCCTCCTCGCCTCCGACGCGGCGCGCCGGACCTGACGTCGTGGCTCCGGAGTGCAGCACATGCCGGGCAGGTGTGACCGGTGCCACTGCTCCCGACGGTCAGAACAGGACGCTGGTGAAGGTGCCGATCTGCCGGAAGCCGACCCGCTCGTAGGCCCGGCGGGCCGGGGTGTTGTAGTCGTTGACGTACAGCGTCACGACCGGCGCGATGCTCCGCCGCGCCAGGTCGACGACGGCCGCGGTGCCGCTCTCGGACAGGCCCCGGCCGCGCAGCGACGGGTGCACCCAGACTCCCTGCACCTGGCACGCCTTCGCCGACGCGGCGCCGACCTCGGCCTTGAAGACGACCGCGCCGTCCTCGATGCGGGCGAACGCCCGTCCGGCGGCGATGAGCTCCGCGACCCGCGCGCGGTAGAGCGCCCCGCCGTCCCCGGCCAGCGGCGAGACGCCGATCTCCTCGGTGAACATGGCCACGCAGGCCGGCAGCACGACGTCCAGCTCGTCGGGCCGCACCGGGCGCACCGCCGGGTCGGGAGCGACGTGCGGGTCGGTGTCGATGGCCATGAGCGGCTGGCCCGTGCGGACGTCGCGGGCCGCACCCCAGTGCGGCCGGAGCAGCCGCCAGAGCGCGTCGACGGACTCGGACGGCCCGACGATCGACGAGCACCGCCGTCCGGTGCGGCGGGCGCGCTCGGCGAAGGCCCGCACTGCTGCGGGCGAGGCCTGCACGGGCACGAGATTGGCGCCCGACCAGCACAGCGACTCGAGCCGCCCGCGCTCGCCGTAGCCCCAGGTCTCGGCCCCGGCCCGCCACGGGTCGAGCCCGGCGGCCTCGACCCGCGCCGCGACGAACACGTCGGTGACCGGGTCGCGCGCGAGCAGGGCCCGCACGTCGTCGAGGTCGTCGGGCCCGAGCAGTCGCGCTCCCCCGGACGTCCGCAGCACGGCGGGAGCCTAGCCCCGGGACGGGGTCCAGGTCAGGAGACGCCGACGGCCGGCTCGCCCGACGGGCCGTCGTAGGCCTCGGCGATCCGCAGCGCCTCCTCGATGAGCGTCTCGACGATCTGCGACTCGGGGACGGTCTTGATCACCTCGCCCTTGACGAAGATCTGCCCCTTGCCGTTGCCCGAGGCGACGCCGAGGTCGGCCTCGCGGGCCTCCCCCGGTCCGTTGACGACGCAGCCCATGACGGCCACCCGCAGCGGCACGGTGATGCCCTCGAGGCCGGCGGTGACCTGCTCGGCGAGGGTGTAGACGTCGACCTGCGCCCGGCCGCAGGACGGGCAGGAGACGATCTCGAGCCCGCGCTGCTTGAGGTTCAGCGACTCGAGGATCGCCAGCCCGACCTTGACCTCCTCGACCGGCGGCGCCGACAGCGAGACCCGGATCGTGTCGCCGATGCCCTCGGCCAGCAGCGCCCCGAAGGCCACCGCCGACTTGATGGTGCCCTGGAAGGCCGGCCCGGCCTCGGTGACGCCCAGGTGCAGCGGGTAGTCGCAGCGCTCGGACAGCAGCCGGTAGGCCTGCACCATGACGACGGGGTCGTTGTGCTTGACCGAGATCTTGATGTCCGAGAAGTCGTGCTCCTCGAACAGCGAGCACTCCCACAGGGCCGACTCGACCAGCGCCTCCGGCGTCGCCCGGCCGTACTTGGCCATGATCCGCTTGTCGAGGCTGCCGGCGTTGACGCCGATGCGGATCGGGGTGCCGGCGTCCTTGGCGGCGCGGGCGACCTCGCCCACCTTGCCGTCGAACTCGCGGATGTTGCCCGGGTTGACCCGGACGGCCGCGCACCCGGCGTCGAGCGCGGCGAAGATGTACTTGCTCTGGAAGTGGATGTCGGCGATCACCGGGATCTGCGACTTGCGCACGATCTCGGGCAGCGCGGCGGCGTCGACCGGGTCCGGCACGGCGACCCGCACGATCTGGCAGCCGGTCGCCGTCAGCGCGGCGATCTGCTGCAGGGTGGCGTTCACGTCGGCGGTGACGGTCGTGGTCATCGACTGCACGCTGATCGGCGCGCCGCCGCCCACGGGCACCCCACCGACGTCGAGC
>DATLGD010000056.1:0-15925 GCA_035540755.1 Mycobacteriales bacterium
CCGCCTTCGAGCACCAGCCGCGACGCCCACGGCTCGGGCACCCAGGCGCCGGCGATCCGACCGGCCTGGAACTCGGTCAGCGTCGCGGCGTTCTCCTGCGCCCGGATGACGACGTCCCCGCCGCCGTCGGGCTGCACCCGGAAACCCTGCTCGGCCAGCCAGGTGCGCAGGGCGACGTCCTGCGTGCCACCGGTCTGCGGGGTGGCGACGCGCTCGCCCCGCAGCTGCTCGGGGCGGGTGATGTCGTCGCGCACCACCAGCGACGCCCCGCCCGACGTCGCGCCGGCGACGATCCGCAGCGCCTCACCGCGGCTGCGCACGAAGCCGTTGACAGCCGGGTTCGGCCCGACGTAGGCGGCGTCCAGGCTGCCGGCGAACAGGGCTTCGACGGCGGCCGGACCGGCGTTGAACACCTGGGTCTTCAGTGCGGTGTCGCCGAGAGCGTCGGCGTACGTGCCGGTACCGACGCCGTACACCGCACCGGCGTGCGTGACGTTGGCGAAGTACCCGAGCCGCAGCTCGGCCGCCGGACGGGCGTCGGCGGACGCCTGCACCGGTGCCGCGACCGACGTCGGGTCCGTCACCGCGCACGCGGTCATCGCCAGCGACGCCAGCGCGAGGAGCGCGGTGCGGAGCAGGTGCCGTCCGTAGCGGGTGCTCACGGGGCGGCCACCATGCCCGCGGCCACGGTGGCTCCGGTGGTCTCGTCGAGGAGCACGAACGCGCCGGTGGTGCGGTCGACGGCGTACGGCTCGACCGCCAGCGGCGTGGCGGCGCGCAGCGTCACGCGGCCGATGTCGTTGAGCTGCAGGGCGTCAGCCGGCTGCCGGTCGAGCGTGGTGACCTCGAGCCGGTCGTGCAGCCCGGTGACCATCGCCTTGGCGGTGCGGGTGGTGTGCTTGACCAGCAGACGTGCTCCGGCGCGCAGCGGCGTGTCGGCCATCCAGCAGACGGTGGCGTCGAAGCTCGAGACGGTCGGCGGCGCCTCGGCCGCCGAGGCGAGCAGGTCGCCGCGGCTGACGTCGAGCTCGTCGGCCAGCCGGAGCGTGACGGCCTGCCGGGCGACGGCGGCGTCCAGCGGCCCGTCGGCGGTGTCGATGCCGGCGATCGTGCTCGTGCGTCCCGAGGGCAGCACGACCACCTCGTCGCCGACGCGGAAGGTGCCGCTCGCCACCGTCCCGGCGTAGCCGCGGTAGTCGGGCAGCTCGGTCGACATGGGCCGGATGACGTACTGCACGGGCAACCGCGCCGGCCGGTCCTCGCCGTGGTCCCGCTCGACCCGCACCTGCTCGAGGTGCTCGAGCAGCGCCGGGCCGTCGTACCAGGGCATGGCGTCGCTGCGGTGCACGACGTTGTCGCCCTGCAGCGCCGCGATCGGGATCGCGGTCAGGTCCGGCAGCTCGCCGAAGCCCTGGCGGCGCAGGTCGTCCGCGAACTCCCGGAAGTCCTTGACGACGGCGTCGAAGACGGCCTGGTCGAAGTCGACGAGGTCCATCTTGTTGACCGCCAGCACCAGGTGCGGGACGCGCAGCAGGGCCGACAGGGACGCGTGCCGGCGGGTCTGCTCGACGACGCCCTTGCGCGCATCGACGAGCACCAGCGCGAGGTCGGCCGTGGACGCGCCGGTGACCATGTTCCGCGTGTACTGCACATGGCCCGGGGTGTCGGCCACGATGAACGAGCGCACCGGCGTCGAGAAGTACCGGTAGGCGACGTCGATGGTGATGCCCTGCTCGCGCTCGGCGCGCAGGCCGTCGGTGAGCAGCGCCAGGTTCGTGTAGTCGTCACCCCTGTCCGCCGAGGTGCGCTCGACGCTCTCGAGCTGGTCGGCGAACACGGTCTTGCTGTCGTAGAGCAGCCGGCCGATCAGCGTCGACTTGCCGTCGTCGACGGAGCCGGCGGTGGCGAACCGCAGGAGATCACTCATCAGAAGTAGCCCTCCTTCTTGCGGTCCTCCATGGCGGCCTCGGAGGCGCGGTCGTCGGCACGGGTGGCTCCGCGCTCGGTGAGCCGCGTCGCGGCGACCTCGTCGACGACCTCCTCGGCGGTGCGGGCGGGTGAGGCGACCGCGCCGGTGCAGGAGGCGTCGCCGACGGTGCGGTAGCGCACGGTCCGCGTCGTCACCTGCTCGCCGGCGCGGGGCAGCGAGTGCGGCGTGACGGCGAGCAGCATGCCGTCGCGCTCGAACACCGCCCGCTCGTGCGCGTAGTAGATCTCGGGGACCTCGATGCGCTCGCGGGCGATGTAGCGCCAGACGTCGAGCTCGGTCCAGTTCGACAGCGGGAAGACCCGGATGTGCTCTCCCGGCAGGTGCCGGCCGTTGTAGAGGCTCCACAGCTCGGGTCGCTGGTTCTTCGGGTCCCACTGCCCGAACGCGTCGCGGAAGGAGAAGAACCGCTCCTTGGCCCGCGCCTTCTCCTCGTCGCGGCGGGCGCCGCCGAAGACGGCGTCGTAGCGGCCTTCCTCGACGGCGCGCAGCAGCGTCGTCGTCTGCAGCGGGTTGCGCAGCCCGCCCGGGACCTCGCGCACGCGCCCTTCGTCGATGTCGTCCTGCACCTTCGCCACCACCAGCCGCGCGCCGAGCTCCTCGACGCGGCGGTCGCGGAAGGCGAGCACCTCGTCGAAGTTGTGGCCGGTGTCCACGTGCACCAGGGGGAACGGGATGCGGGCCGGCCAGAACGCCTTGGTGGCCAGGTGGAGCATGACGATGGAGTCCTTGCCGCCGCTGAACAGCAGCGCGGGCCGCTCGAACTCAGCAGCCACCTCGCGCATGACGTGGATGCTCTCGGCCTCGAGCAGGTCGAGCTGCGACAGCTTCACGGGGGCGGTCATGCCAGCCCCCGATCGGCCAGCAGCCGCAGGACCTGGTCGACGGACGCGTCGAGGCCCAGCTCGTGCGTCGGCACGCGCAGCGCGGGTGCGGCGGGCACCTCGTACGGGGCGTCGACCCCTGTCAGGCCGGTCAGCTCGCCTCGGGCCTGCCGGGCGTAGAGCCCCTTGACGTCCCGCTCGCTGCACACCTCGACCGGCGCGGCGACGTGCACCTCGAGGAAGCTGGCCTTCTTGCGCTCGTGCAGCGCCTGCACCGCCGCCCGCGTCTCGGCGAAGGGCGAGATGACGCTCGCGAGCACGAGAACGCCGTGCCTCGCCAGGGTGGCCGCGACCCAGCCGATGCGCAGCACGTTGGTGTCACGGTCCTCCCGGCTGAACCCGAGGCCCTGAGACAGGAACTCGCGCACCTCGTCGCCGTCCAGCAGCTCGACCGCACGGCCGTCGAGCCGCGCGGCCACGGCTGTGGCGAGGGTCGTCTTGCCGGCGCTCGGCAGACCGGTGAACCACACCGTGGCTCCGGCGGCCGACGGCAGCGGGGTGGCGCCGGCCTGCGGCCGGACGTCGACAGTGGTCATGCAGGGGTCCTCCGGAACGGAGCGGTCGAGGGTGCGCGGGCGTGCGCGGACGGGCCCCGTGGCAGGGCCGGCGTTCCCGGGGGCGAGGCGCGTCAGCGCGCCGAGGTCGTCCCGGAGGTCAGGAACGCGGACAGACCGCGCTGGCGACGCGCTGCAGGTCGACGTGCAGCCGCGCGACGAGGACCGCGTGCTGCACGCGCTCGTCCTCGTTCTCCCACCGGGTCACTAGGAGAGGATGGCACAGCACCCGGTCGGCGGTCGACGCGAGAGCCCCACGGGGCGCTGTGGGACGTGTCACTGCCCCGCGTCGGCATGCCGGCGCCGACGGAGCGTTGTGCGACTCTGGACGGCGTGTCTGCGCTCCGCTCCGTGCCGCTGGTGGCTCGACTCCACGTCGACCTGCAGCGCACGAGCAGCGCCGTCTGTCCCGCCGCCTGATCCCTGCACCGCATCCCCGCACAGCAGTGCAACCGGCACGGACCACCGACGGACCAGGACGAGGAGACACCGCATGCCCGCCAAGCGCGGACAGGGCCAGTGGGCGCTGGGCTACCGAGAGCCCCTGAACGCCAACGAGCAGGTCAAGAAGGACAGCGACCCGCTGAGCGTCAAGGACCGCGTCCTGACCACCTACGCCGAGAAGGGCTTCGACGCCATCGACGGCGCCGACAAGCGCGGCCGGTTGCGCTGGTACGGCCTGTACACGCAGCGGGCGGAGGGCATCCCGGGCGGCAAGACCGCGCTCCTCGAGCCCGAGGAGCTCGAGGCGCCGTACTTCATGTTCCGCGTGCGCATCGACGGCGGCCTGCTCTCCAACGACCAGCTGCGCGTCATCGGCGAGGTCGCCACCGAGTTCGGCCGCGACGTCGCCGACGTCACCGACCGGCAGAACGTGCAGCTGCACTGGATCCGGATCGAGGACATGCCCGAGATCTGGGCACGTCTCGAGCGGGTCGGGCTCGGGTCGACCGAGGCGTGCGGCGACACCCCGCGCGTCATCCTCGGCTGTCCGCTCGCGGGCGTCGACGCCGACCAGGTCATCGACGCGACGCCGGCCGTCGAGGCGGTGGCCAAGCGCTTCGTCGGCGACCCCGCCTTCGCGAACCTGCCGCGCAAGTTCAAGACGTCCATCTCCGGCTGCGGCACGCACTGCACCAACCACGAGATCAACGACGTCGCGTTCGTCGGCGTCGTGCACCCCGAGCTCGGTGCGGGCTACGACCTGTGGGTCGGCGGCGGGCTCTCGACCAACCCCAAGCTCGGCCTGCGACTCGGCACGTTCGTCGAGCCGGACCGGGTGGAGGAGGCCTGGGCAGGGGTCTGCTCGGTGTTCCGCGACTACGGCTACCGGCGGTCCCGCACGCACGCCCGGCTGAAGTTCCTGCTCGCCGACTGGGGCCCCGAGCGCTTCCGCCAGGTGCTGCAGGACGAGTACCTCGGCAGCCCCCTGCCCGACGGCCCGGCGCCGGCGACGCCCCCCCGCGAGGAGCGCGACCACGTCGGCGTGCACCGGCAGGTCGACGGGCTGAACTACGTCGGCGTCGTGCCGCGCGCGGGCCGCACGAGCGGGTCGCAGCTGACCCGAGTCGCCGAGCTCGCGGCGCTCTACGGCGACGGCCGGGTGCGCACCACGGCTCAGCAGGGGCTGGTGCTGCTCGGTGTCCCGGACGACGTCGTGCCGCCGCTGGTGCAGGCGCTCGAGGCCGAGGACCTGCGCGTCAGGCCGTCGGTGTTCCGCCGCGGCACGATGGCGTGCACCGGCATCGAGTTCTGCAAGCTCGCCATCGTCGAGACCAAGCAGCGGGCGCAGGACATCTACACCGCGCTGGAGGAGCGGCTGCCGGAGTTCGACGAGCCGATCACGATCAACGTCAACGGCTGCCCGAACTCCTGCGCGCGGTTCCAGACCGGCGACATCGGGCTGAAGGGCTCCATCGTCGACGGCGAGGAGGGGTTCCAGGTCCACCTCGGCGGACGGCTCGGCGAGGACGCCGGCTTCGGCCGCAAGTCGCGCGGGCTCAAGGTCACCGGCGAGGGCGCCGTCGACTACGTCGAGCGCCTGCTGCGCAGCTACCTGGTCGACCGCGCCGAGGGCGAGCGCTTCGCGACCTGGGCCCGTCGCGCCGACGAGGCGCTGCTGCGCTGATGGCCCCCTGATGTCGGAGCCGACCGCGCGGGCGGTGCCGTTCTTCTGCCCGTTCTGCGGCGAGGAGTCGGTGCGTCCGTGGGGCGACGACCCGGACAAGGGCCACGGCGAGTGGAAGTGCGAGGACTGCACCCGCGTCTTCGTCCTGCGCTACAAGGGGATCACCGGCCGCACCGACCCCTGACTTCCCCCGCCCCCGCGACTTCCCCTGCCTGGTGACACGTTCAAGGGCACGATCGGTGTCACGCCGCAGGGGAAGTCGCGATGGGGGCGGCGCCGGGGCTACAGGTGCAGGCCGCACTCGGTCTTGGCGGTGCCCGCCCACCGACCGGCGCGCGGGTCCTCCCCCGGCGCCACCCGCCGCGTGCACGGCGCGCAGCCGATCGAGGGGTAGCCGTCGTAGGCCAGCGGGTTGACCAGCACGCCGTGCTCTGCGACGTAGGCGTCGGCCTGCTCCTGCGTCCAGGCGGCGATCGGGTTCACCTTCACCATGCCGCGCTTCGCATCCCACTCGACGACCCGGGCATCGCGCCGGCTCTCCGCTTCGTCGCGCCGGATGCCCGAGGCCCAGGCGACGTAGGGCTCGAGCGCGCGGGCGAGCGGCTCCACCTTGCGCAGCGCGCAGCAGCTGGCGGGGTCGCGCTGCCACAGGTCCTTGCCGTGCGCTGCGTCCTGCTGCGCGACGGTGAGCAGCGGCAGGACCGTCCGGACCTGGACGTCGTAGACGGCCGCGACGGCGTCGCGCGTGCCGAGCGTCTCGGCGAAGTGGTAGCCGGTGTCCAGGAACAGCACGTGCACGCCAGGCGCGACGCTCTGCGCGAGGTGCGCGAGCAGGCCGTCGCCCATCGAGGAGGCGATGGCGAAGCCGTCCCCGAAGGTCTCGTGCGCCCAGCGCAGGACGTCCTGCGCCGAGGCCGTCTCGAGGGCCCGCCCGACCTGCTCGACGAGCTCCTGCAGCTGCTCACCGCTCCAGACCCGGGTCACCGCACCATCCTGCACGACGCCTGCCGGGGAACTGTCCACGAGAGGCGCAACGCACAGGTGCAGGCCGGTCATCCCGGGGAACGCCCCTCCTCATGAAGCGCACTCTCGCAGCCGTGCTGCTGGCCTCCGTCACGATGCTCACCGGCGCCTGCGGCGACGGCGACTCGCCCACCTCGGGCGACAGCAACCCCGACAACCAGCAGACCCAGCAGCCCGGCGAGCCGAGCGACGTGCAGCCGTCCTAGGCATCCGCTCGTCGCGAGGCGTCGCGCCGCGCGCGGTGGCAGGCTGACGTCGTGCACCCCACCGTGACCCGCGTGGTCGGCGTCCTCACCGCCGCCGGCTGGCGGGGTGAGGTGCGGATGCTCCCCGAGAGCGCCCGGACCGCCGCCGAGGCCGCCGCCGGCCTGGGGTGCGACGTCGGCGCGATCGCGAGCTCGCTGCTGTTCGTCGCCGACGGCGAGCCGCTGCTCGTGCTGACCAGCGGCGCGCACCGGGTCGACACCTCGGTGGTGGCCTCGCTGCTGGGTGTCGCCGCCGTAGAGCGCGCGCCGGCCTCGCTGGTGCGCGAGGCGACCGGCTACGCCATCGGCGGCGTCGCGCCGGTCGGCCACCCGGCGCCGCTGCGCACCCTGGTCGACGTCGACGTCGACCTCGCACAGCACGACGTCGTCTGGGCCGCGGCCGGGCACCCGCACGCGGTCTTCCCGACCTGCTACGCGGAGCTGCTCCGGCTCACCGGCGGCACCCCGGCGCAGGTGACCGGATGATCGGCGCACGATGACCGAGCCGGTCCCGACGCTGGTGACGCTCCACCTCTGGCGGGTTCCGCCCCGCGCGGTCCCCGCCGCCGTGGCACGGATGGCGCTCGACCGTCGCCGGGTGCGCCGGACGCCGGGGCTGGGCTTCGCCAAGCTGCTCGGCACGGGTGACGGCCGCACCTTCACCGCGCGCGACGCCGACCTCACTCGCTGGGGCCTGCTCGCCACCTGGACCGATCCGGAGGCCGCGCGCCGGTTCCACACCGGTCCCGTGGCCGCGTCGTGGGGCCGCCTGGCCGAGGAGTCCTTCCGCGCCGACCTGCGGCCGACCAGCAGCCGCGGGAGCTGGAGCGGGCGGCAGCCGTTCGGCGACCCGGTGCCGCAGCGGGAGCACGGTCCGGTCGCGGCCCTGACCCGCGCCCGGCTGCGGCCGCGCAGGGCGGTGTCGTTCTGGCGCGCGGTGCCGCCGGTCTCGGCCGACCTGCACACCCACCCGGGCCTTCGCGCCGCCGTCGGCATCGGCGAGGCGCCGGTCGGGCTGCAGGGCACGTTCAGCCTCTGGGACAGCGCCACCGCCCTGCGGACGTTCGCCCACCGCAGCCCCGCGCACGTCGAGGTGATCCGGCGCACCGCCGAGGTCGACTGGTACGCCGAGGAGCTCTTCGCGCGGTTCGCCGTCCTGGCGACCGAGGGCACGCTCGACGGCGTCGAGCCGCTGGCATGACGGCGCCGACCGGCGTGCGCGTCGTCCGCTGGGACCGCGAGCTGTTCTGCGCCCGGCGCGACGAGGTGCTCGAGGTCTACGCCGAGGCCATGGACGTGCCGCCGGTCGCGGCCCGGGCCCGTCGCGGTGTGCTCGCCGGCCACCTCG
Organism: Mycobacteriales bacterium; assembly: GCA_035540755.1. Classification (GTDB taxonomy): domain Bacteria; phylum Actinomycetota; class Actinomycetes; order Mycobacteriales; family SCTD01; genus DATLGD01. The sequence continues at coordinate 8,170 of DATLGD010000056.1, forward strand.
ACCGGACGGGGCTGTCCGTCGTCGCGGCGGTGGACGACGACGACCGGCTCGTGGGGGTGGCCTACGGCTACGTCGGACGCCGCGGTCAGTGGTGGCACGACCACGTGCGTGCGGCGCTCGCCGACACCCTCGGTCCGGCCGCCGCGGCGTCGTGGCTCGACGGCGCGTTCGAGGTCTGCGAGCTGCACGTGCGTCCGGAGGCGCAGGCCGAGGGTCTCGGACGCCGACTGCTCGACACGCTGCTCGCGGACGTGCCCGCCCGCACCGCCGTGCTCACCACCCCGGACGCCCAGACCCGGGCGCGCGGCTTCTACCGCGCCGCGGGGTGGCAGGACCTCGCCCGCCGGCTGGTCTTCCCCGGCGACCCGCGCGAGTTCGCCGTGCTCGGGCTGCGTCTGCCGCCCCGGTCGGCCTAGTGTCGAGCCGGTGACCGCACCGACCGCTGCCCGTGACCGCGCGGTCGTCGTCGGGGCCGGGCACAACGGGCTGGTCGCGGCCTGCTACCTGGCCCGTGCCGGTCTCGACGTCGAGGTGGTCGAGCGCGACACCGTCGTGGGCGGCGCTGCCAGCACCGTCGAGCGCTTCCCCGGCTACCGCATGGACCGCGGGTCGAGCGCGCACATCATGGTCCGGCACACCGGCATCGTCGAGGACCTGCACCTGACCGAGTGCGGGCTCGAGTACCAGGACCTCGATCCGTGGGGGTTCGCCCCGTCCGGCCCCGTCGGCGAGCAGCAGGCCATCACCTTCCACGTCGACCTCGACCGCACCTGCGCGTCGATCGAGACGGTCTGCGGCAGCCGCGACGCCGACGCCTACCGCGCCTTCGTCGAGGACTGGTCGGCGCGGAACGTGAAGGTGTTCGAGGCCTTCCAGGGTCCGCCGACGCCGCGGCACCTCGGCCGCACGCTGTGGGGCGTCGGCAAGAGCACCGGGCTGCCGGGCCTCGAGCTCTCCCGGCAGTTCCTCACCACGGCCGACTCGCTGCTCGACGAGCACTTCGACGACGAGCGGCTCAAGACCGCGCTCGCGTGGATGGGCGCGCAGTCGGGGCCGCCCACGCACGAGGTCGCCACCGCCGACCTCGTCGGCTGGAACACCGTCATGCACCTGGTCCCCCCCGGCCACCCCCGCGGCGGCAGCGGCATGCTCAGCGAGTCGCTCCAGCGCCGGCTCGAGTCCTTCGGCGGCCGGGTGCGCCTGGGTGACGGCGCGAAGGAGATCGTCGTCGGCAGCGACGGTCGCGTCGACGGCGTCGTCACCGAGAGCGGCGACCGGCTCGAGGCCGACATCGTCGTCGCCGGCTGCCACGTCCTCACCACCCTCGACCTGCTGGGCGAGCGCCTCCCGCCAGCAGTGGAGCGGAGCCGCCGGCACGTGCGCACCGGCAACGGCATCGGCATGGTCGTGCGCCTCGGCACGTCGGACCTGCCGCGCTACCCCTCCGCCACGAAGGAGACCTACCGCTCGATCCAGCTGCTCGCGCCGTCCCGGCAGTTCCTGCGCCGAGCGCACGGCGAGTTCGTCGCCGGGCTGCCGCCGACCGACCCGGCCGTGCTGGCCATGACCTTCTCGGCCTTCGACGACGACATCGCGCCGCCCGGCAAGCACAACGTGACCGTGTGGGGGCAGTGGCACCCGTACGCGCTGTCGAACGGCGAGCGCTGGGACGACATCCGCGAGCGGGAGGGCACCAAGCTCGTCGAGGCGGTCGACCGCGTGGCGCCGGGCTTCGCGTCGTCGGTGGAGCACATGCACGTGCAGACCCCGCTGGACCTCGAGCGCGAGCTCGGCCTGCGCGACGGGCAGGTCATGCACGTCGAGATGGCCTTCGACCAGATGTTCCTGTGGCGGCCGACGCCCGCACTGTCCGGCTACCGGGTGCCCGGGGTCGCCGGTCTCTACCTCTGCGGGGCGTCGACCCACCCGGGCGGCGGCGTCTTCGGCGCGAGCGGTCGCTCGTCCGCGACGGTGGCGCTGGCCGACCGCACGCCGTCGTTCATGACCACGATCGGGAGGAGACTGCGCCGTGGCTGACGTGTACGAGGTGCTGCTCGTGGACGGCGCCCGCCGGTGGCACGCCGGCTGGGTCGTCGACGACGACAGCGAGACCGATGTGCTCCTGCGCGACCACGGCACGGTACCCCTGTTCGGCAGCCGCGCGGCGCTGGAGCACCACACCCAGCAGCGCGGCCAGGAGCTGCAGGACGGGCTCCCCGACGAGATCGACCTCGACCTCGGCGGCTGGCTGAGCACCGGCATGCCGCTGCCGTCGACGGCGGAGGTGTCGGAGCTGTGGCACCTGCTCTACGACGACCCGGTCGCCGGTCGCGCGCTCGGCGGCGAGCAGCTGGGCGAGGCCTACGACGACCTCGTCGAGGACGAGCCCGACTGGTTCGCGACGCACGGCCCCGCGGCCCGGGTGGCGCTCGCCGACGCCGTCACGCGGCTGCGCGGGACCTTCCGCAAGGCCTGACCACGCGGTGCCCTCGACAGCCTCTCCCACGAGCACGGACCGGGCCGCGCTGCGCCGCGTGCCGGTCGTCCTGGCTGCCCTGACGGTGCTGCTGCAGATCGGCTACCCGCTCGTCTCGGGCACCGCGCGCGACCGGCTCACCGTCGCCACGGTCGCCGTCTTCGCGGCGGCCACGCTCAGCCACGCGGCCGTGCACCGCGGCCTGCGCTGGGCCGCCGTCTACCTGGCGGTCACGGCAGGGACCGGCCTGGTCGCCGAGTCGGTCGGCACGAACACCGGGTTCCCGTTCGGCCAGTACGACTACGCCGGCTCGCTCGGCCCGAAGCTGCTCGACGTGCCGCTGGTCATCCCCATGGCGTGGGCGATGTTCGCCTACCCGTGCCTGCTCGTCGGTCAACGGCTGGCGCGCCACCCGGTCGCGGCGGCGGCGGTCGGGGCGTGGGCCCTCGCCTCCTGGGACCTGTTCCTCGACCCGCAGATGGTCGAGGCCGGCCACTGGACCTGGCGCGACGTGCAGCTCGCCCTGCCGACGGCACCGGACATCCCGGTCTCCAACCACCTCGGCTGGCTGCTGGTGGCGACCGTGATGATCGGGGTGCTGCAGCTGCTGCCCCGCAGGGCCGCCGACGACCGGGTGCCGGCGGCGCTGTTCCTGTGGACCTACGCCTCCTCCGTGCTCGCGTTCGCCGTGTTCTTCGGCCGCCCGGGCGTCGCGGTCGTCGGCGCCGTCGGGATGGGCCTGGTCGCCGTCCCGTACGCCCTGGCCCTGCGCTCGGGGAGGGCGGCCCGGTGAAGTCGCCGCTGCCGGTGCTCGCCGGCGGGGCGGCACTGCTGGCGGTGCACGCCGCCGTCAACGCACGCCTGCTGCGGGTGCCGTGCGCGCGCAGCACCGCGCGGCGGGTGTCGGTGCTGCTCCCGGTGCGCGACGAGGCGTCCCGCGTGGAGCCGTGCCTGCGTGCGGTGCTCGCGCAGCAGGGCGTCGACCTGGAGCTGGTGGTGCTCGACGACGGCTCCACCGACGGCACCGCCGAGGTCGTCCGACGGGTCTGCGCCGGCGACCCCCGGGTGCGCCTGCTGCCCGGCCGGTCGCTGACCCCCGGCTGGCTCGGCAAGCCGCACGCCTGCCAGCAGCTCGCCGACGCCGCGGCGCACACCAGCGACGTGCTGGTCTTCCTCGACGCCGACGTCGTGCTCGCCCCGCACGCGGTGGCCGCGACCGTGGCGCTGCTCGACGACGCCCAGCTCGACCTGGCCTGTCCCTACCCCCGCCAGGAGGCTCCCGGTGCCACCCGGCTGGTGCAACCGCTCCTGCAGTGGTCCTGGCTGACCTTCCTGCCGGTGCGGCTGGCCGAGCGCAGCCCGCGGCCGTCGCTCTCGGCGGCGAACGGGCAGCTGCTGGCCGTGCGCCGCAACGCCTACGAGCGCGCCGGTGGGCATGCCGCCGTCAAGGGCGAGGTGGTCGAGGACGTCGCGCTGCTGCAGGCCCTCAAGCGCACCGGCGGCACCGGCGGCGTGGTCGACGGCACGTCCCTGGCCACCACGCGCATGTACGACGGGTGGCCCGAGCTGGTGCAGGGGTACGGCAAGTCGCTCTGGACCGTCCCGCTGCCCGCGCTCGCCCTGCTCGCCGCGCTCTACGTCGTCCCGCCGGTCGCCGCGCTCGCCGGATCGCGGGCCGGGCTCGTCGGCTACGCCGCCGGAGTCGCCGGCCGGCTCGTCGCCGCCCACCGCACCGGCGGCCGGCTGCCGGACGCCGCCCTCCACCCGCTGTCGGTCGTCGCCGTGCTGACGCTCGCCGTCCGCTCGCGCCGGGACCGCGCATCCGGCCGGCTCACCTGGAAGGGCCGCCCGGTCGACGGGTCGGTCGCCCCGCGGTGAGCCGCGTCGTCGTCGTCGGCGCGGGCGTCGGCGGCCTGGCCGCCGCAGCCCGGCTGGGCGCGACCGGGCACGGCGTCACCGTCTGCGAGGCCGCCGAGCAGGTCGGGGGCAAGCTCGGCCTCGTCGAGGCAGAGACCGGCTCGGGCACCTTCCGCTTCGACACCGGCCCCTCCCTGGTGACGCTGCCGCACCTGCTGCACGAGGTCTTCGCCGACACCGGCGGGCCGCCACCCGACCTGGAGCTGACGCCGCTGGACCCGGTCGCCCGCTACCGGTTCGCCGACGGCACGACGCTCGATGCCGCCAGCGACCTCGACGAGCACTGCCGGCGTCTGGACGCCGCCCTCGGCCCCGGCGCGGGCGCCGACTGGCGCCGGTTCGCCGTGCGGGCGGAGCGGGTGTGGGACGCCAGCCGCGAGCCGTTCCTCGAGTCGCCGCTGGACGGCCCGCGCACACTGGCCCGCCTGGCGCTGCGGCGACCGCGCGACGTCGCAGCCATCGCTCCGTGGCACAGCCTGCGCCGGCTCGGCGCGAGCACCCTGCGCGACCCGCGGCTGCGGACCTACCTGGACCGGTACGCGACCTACACCGGGTCGGACCCGCGGCGCGCACCCGCTGCCCTGGCCGCCGTCGCCCATGCCGAGCAGGCCTACGGCGGCTGGTACGTGCCGGGCGGGCTGCACCGCATCGCGGTCGAGCTGCACCGCCGAGCCGTCGAGCGAGGCGCCACCGTCCGGCTCGGTGCCCGCGTCGCGGGCATCGAGATGGCCGGCGGGCGCGCCGTCGGCGTCCGGCTCGACGACGGCGAGCGGCTCGCGGCCGACGTCGTCGTCGCCAACGCCGACGCCGCGCAGGTCTACGGGCGGTTGCTCCCGGCCGGGGCCGCGGGGGGCGCGCGTCGCCGGCTGGCGCGGGCGACGCCGTCACTGTCGGGCTTCGTGCTGCTGCTCGCCGTGCGGGGACGCACGCCGGGCCTGGCGCACCACAACGTGCTCTTCCCGGCCGACTACGACGCCGAGTTCGACGCCGTCTTCGGCGACCCGGCGCGGCCGGTGCAGGACCCGACGCTCTACGTCAGCGCCCCCGACGACCCGGCGGTCCGCCCCGCCGGCTGCGAGGCGTGGTTCGTCCTGGTGAACGCGCCCCGGCACGGCCGTGGGGCCGGGGCGGTCGACTGGCGGGCGCCCGGGCTCGCCGACCGCTACGCCGACCGCCTGCTCGACCTGCTGGCCGCCCGCGGCCTGCCGGTGCGCGAGCGGGTGCTCTGGTCGAGGGCGCTCTCACCGGCCGACCTGGAGGAGCGCACGGGAGCCCCCGGCGGCGCCATCTACGGCACATCGAGCAACGGCGCCGCAGCCGCGTTCCTCCGTCCGGCCAACCGCTCCCCCGTCCCCGGGCTCTACCTCGTCGGGGGTTCGTCGCATCCCGGCGGCGGGCTGCCGCTGGTGCTGCTGTCGGCCCGCATCGTCGCCGATCTCGTCGACGAGTCCGCCGGGAGGTGACCGCCGGTCAGCGGCGCGGGCCGCTGACCACGGACCGCCAGGACCCCGGCTCGGCCGTCCTCGAGGTGACGACGTCCGGCAGCCGGCCCGTGGCGAGCTCGGCCAGGGTGACGTTCTCGAGCACCTCTCGCATGCTCGCCCGCACGGCGATCCACGCCGGCCGCAGGGCCGCTGCCGAACCGGTGTAGGCGATGTCCTCCGGCCGCTGCCCGCGGACCGAGAACAGCGGGCCTTCGACCGCCCGGATGACGTCGGCCAGGGTGATGTCGTCGGCAGGGCGGCTGAGCCAGTACCCGCCGTGCGCACCCCGCTGACTGCGCACCAGGCCCGCGGCGCGCAGGCTGGCCAGGATGCTCTCGAGGAACTTCGGGGAGATCTCCTGGGCCGCGGCGATGGCGTCGGCCGTCGTGGGTCCGGCGGACACCGACGCCAGGTGCACGGCGGCGCGCACCGCGTAGTCCGCCTTGGCGGAGACGTGCACGCTCAGCCGCCGGCGGGGGTGACCGCTGGCTGCTCGCCGTGCTCTGCCGGGTCGGGCGGCAGGGCGAGCAGCTGCCGGCGCACGGCGACGAGCAGCTGCACCAGGGCCACGGCGGTGAAGGCAGCCATGACCGACATGCCCACCGTGGCGACCGCCTCCGACTGGGCGACGAACACGCCGCCGAAGTGGATGGAGGCCGACAGGAAGATGACCCGCATCGGCCGCTCGCCGACCGTGACCGCGCCGACGTCGTCGCCCCCGGCGTTGCCGGCGCGGGCCCGCACGTACTCCAGCAGGAAGAAGCCGACCCCGACCGCGATGGCCAGCTCCAGCGGCGCCCCGACCGACACGACCGCGGCCAGGTACACGACGTCGTTGAGCCGGTCGACGAGCGAGTCGAGCACGTAGCCCCACTTCGACGTGCGCTTCTCGAGCACGGCGACGCAGCCGTCGAGGGTGTCGAACAGCCCGCTCGCGACCAGCACCCAGCCGGCGAGGATCGGCCAGTGGCCGCCCGCCGAGGCCGGCACGAAGACGGCGAAGGCGAACCAGAGCGACCCCAGGGTGACGACGTCGGGCTGCACGCCGCGCCGGGCGAGCGGGCGCGCGATCCGGTAGACGAGGGTCAGCCAGAAGCGCACCCACACCGTCGCGGTGCGCGGGTCGTAGCCGCCGTGCAGCTGCTGCCACTGGTCGAAGTAGCCGTCCCGGTCGGGGATCTCGTGCTCGGGCCGTTGCGCGGTGGCCAGCGCGAGCACCACGAGGACGACGGCGCCGAGCAGCAGGAGGCCGAGGCCGGCCGGGACGCTCACGCCGCACCCCTCCCCCGCTGCCGTGCCGCCCGGGCGTCCCGCTCGGCGCGAAAGCCCAGCACCCGCGCCACCAGGCCGTTCGCCAGCCACAGCGGCGCTGCGGCGGCCCGGGCGAACAGGCCCTCCACCACGACCGTGACGCGGAGGGTGCATCCGCCCCGCACGTCGGGCGCCATCTCGAAGGCGACCCGTTCGCGGACGCCGGGAGCGGTGTGGAAGAACAGCTCGAGCCGGCGCTCGGGGTCGGCCTCGACGACGTCGACCGGGATCCGGACCGAGCTGAGGCGGGCGACCGCGAGCAGCGTGTCGCCGGTGCGGACCCGCTCCGGACGACCCTGGACACGCCGGAGGAACGGGTTGAACTCCGGCCAGCGCCGCGGGCTGCCGAGCAGCTGCCACACCTCGGCCGGACCGGCGGAGATGTGCACGCGGTGGGCGAGCCTCATGGCTCCACCGTAGGCCCGGGAAGCCAGCCGATGCCTGAAAGGGGATTCAGGTCAGCGCGCCGAGCCCGAGCCGGCTGTAGATCTCGCGGGTCGCGGTGCTCCGGTTGAGGGTGATGAAGTGCAGGCCCGGCGCTCCCTCGCGCAGCAGCGAGTCGCACAGG
>DATLGD010000057.1:0-11048 GCA_035540755.1 Mycobacteriales bacterium
ACCCCCACCGGCCCGATCGGCCCGACCGGCCCGGACGACCCGGGAGGCGCGAAGGAAGAGGCTGCGCGCATGACCGCCGCGCCGGTCGCGCCTGGCAGCGCACTCATCCTGGACGGCCGCCGCCGCCGACCCGCCCAGATCATCGTGCACGTCCCGGTCACCACCGCCCTCGGCCTGGACCACGGGCCGTGCGAGCTGCTCGAGATCGGCCCGGTCGACGCCGACCTGGGCCGGGTGCTGCTGGCCACCGCCGAGCTGCGCAAGGCCTGCGTCGACGCCACCACCGGGGAGGTCCTGCACGTCGAGGACACCGTCGTGCGCCCGGTCGCCGACCCGCGCCGCACCACCGAGCTGCGCCGGCAGGGCCTGACCGGCGAGCAGGCCCAGGCCCAGGCCCAGGCCGAAGCCGTCCGCGCCGCCCTGCTGGACATGGTCCACACCCCCTCCCGCGCACCGGTCGAGGCCGAACCGCAGTACCGGCCCTCGGCGGGGCTGTCCCGGCTGGTCAAGACCCGCCAACCCCGCTGCGACTTCCTGACCTGCTCCTGCCCCTCCCGGCAGTGCGACGACGAGCACACCGACCGCTGGCCGCACGGCCGCACCCGCGCGGACAACCTCGCCCCCCGCAGCCGCTGGTGCCACCAGCGCAAGCAGGACGGCTGGACGCCGAAGCCGCTGCCCGACGGCAGCCTGCTCTGGCGAAGCCCCAGCGGCCGGCAGTACCAGACGCCACCGCAGTACGAGCCACCTCCGCCGCTGCAGCCCGGCGCGGCCCTGCCGCCACCAGCACCGCCACCGCCGCGCGACGACGACGGTCCACCCGTCGGACACGACTCCCGCACCGACCAGCCCCTGCACCTCGACGCCCCGGCAGACCCGCCGGTCGCCGATCCCTGCCGCGGCTGGCCCGAAGATCCACCCTTCTAGGGCCAGCGCCTCGTCCGCCAGGCTCGGACGTGGCTCAGCCCGCAAGATGCGGCCCGTGCCAAGGTGACGTGCGTCGATCAGCCTCCTGTGGAGCCGTCGCCAGCCCGAACCGTTGTCAGTCCTCTGCGACGGGCACGGGCGCATGCAGTTCGCCATCAGGAGGCAATGGCCGACGGGGCTCTCGCACTCCGGCGTCAGGGCCTGGACCGACCCATACGGTCACCGCGTCCCAGCGGTGCGCCCGTGTTCCTGGAGGCGGTTGCTGGTGCGTGATGACGCCGTTCAACAGCGGCGTCGGAGCGTCGGGATCGGGACCTTGGAGCAGAAGGCCGTGGTCATGTCCCAGCAGCCAGGCGTTCAGCGCCTGCATGCCGACGACGTCAGGGACGATGACGTGCTCGTCGGTAGCGCTTGGTCGAGTCAGGAACCTTCACCCGTCCGAAAAGTATCCGCCTCGGGTGCCGGGTCGTCCAGAGGCCATGCGCCGCTGTCCACCTCGGAGCTGTAGCCGGCGCGAGCCTCCACGCACGGGCTTGGAGTCGGTTGTAGATGCGGCTGATCTTTCGATCGACGTCGCTCAACGCCCTGTTGCCCGGCTCTGGCGGAGCATCTGCCACGCCGGCGCTCCCCGGCTCGGTGATCTCGCGCTACGAACGCGCGCAGTGCGCGGATGAACCGGCAGCCGAGGACCTCAGCCAGGACAGCGCGTCGTACCCGGCCAGACCGCGTCAGGGCGGCGGCAGGGGGATCACCTGGCCCGGGGCGACCGGACGGACGCCGTCGAGGCCGCGTCGGTCGCACTCGGCGAGGAAGTCCGACAGCGGGCTGGTGAAGACGCCGTAGTCGCTGTGGTGGACCGGCACCAGCCGGCGCGGGCGCACCAGCTCGTAGAGGTCAGCGCCCTGCCCGGCGTCCATCGTCACCATGACGCCGAGCCCGAGGACGCCCGGGATGCGGGTGCCGCCCAGGTGCCAGAGGCCGACGTCGAGGTCAGGGTGGCGCCGCGGCACCTCGCGCAGGTCGTCGTGCACGAGCGTGTCGCCGGTGATGTAGAGCCGCAGCGGGTCGCCCACGGTCGGGGTGAAGGTCAGGACGCTGCCCATCACCGGCGGCAGCAGCGCGGCGAGCGGCCCGGGGGCGTGCGTCCCCGGCGCGGCGGTGATGGCCAGTGACGCGCCGTCGTCGCGGGTAAGGCTGTGGGTCTGCCAGGTGTCGAGGGCGACGGCGTTCTCGAAGCCCCAGGTGCGGAGCTTGCGGGCCGCCGCGCGCGTCGTGACGATCGGCAGGCTCTTGTCGAGGCCGTCCCGCGCACGCCGGTCGAAGTGGTCGGCGTGCAGGTGCGAGAGCACGACGACGTCGACCGGCGGCAGCTCGTCGATCCGCAGCGCCGGCTCGGTGAGGCGGCGGGACACGATCGCCTTGCCCAGGTACGCCCGCTCGCCCTTGTGCAGGAAGTTCGGGTCGGTGAGGACGGTGAACCCGCTGTGCTGCAGCAGCGTGGTGGCATTGCCGATGAAGGTGAGCTGACCGGTCATGCCGATCGCGCTACCCGCGAGGTGCCGATCTAGCCGCGCCACTCCTGCCAGCTGAGGTTCCAGTCCGCTGCCCCGGGGTCGTCGAGCTTGGGCGGGACGTCCGTGCCGACGACGTGCACGACGTCCCCCCGGCGGGCGAGGTCGAAGAACCACTTCGCGTCCTCGGGCGACAGGTTGATGCAGCCGTGGCTGACGTTGCGCACGCCCTGGTCCTTCACCGACCACGGCGCGGCGTGGGTGAACGTGCCGCTGTAGGTCAGGCGGACGGCGTGCTCGACCTCGGTCTGATAGGCGCCGGGAAGCCCGACGGTGTCGCTGTTCATGACGCGGCGGGCGTCCTTCTCGAGCACCAGGTGCGTGCCGCCGCGGGTCGGGAACTCCGGCCGCCCCATCGACGCCTTCATCACCCGCAGCACCTCGCCGCCGCGGGTCACCGTCATCGTGTGCGCCGCGACGTCGACCGTGCTGATCACCGCCTCACCGATGCGGAACCCCGTGGTGCGGACGCCGGAGCCCCAGGTGCCGTCGGGGAGGGCGAGCCGGTCGAGGTCGACCCGGACGTCGACGGACGTGCCGGCGGGCCAGAGCTCGGCCGGCCGCCAGTGCAGCTCGGTGTCGGTCATCCAGCGCCAGGCGCCCTCGACCACCGGCGTCGAGGTGACCTCGAGCCGCTCGACCAGCGCCGCCCGTGCCTCGGCGTCGGTCACCGGCCCATCGAGCCGGACCGCGACCGGCTGCCCGACCCCGACCACGGCGTCGTCGCCCGGGCTGAGGGAGGCGGTGAGCACGCGCTCGGCGTCGGCGGTGCGCACGAGCAGGGACCGCTCGCGCTCCTGGCCGGCGGCGTCGCGCACCGTGGCCGTCACGCGGTACTCGCTCGAGGGCAGGAGCTGACCGCCAGAGGTCCACCCGTTCCCGGACAGCGAGCCCGCGAGTGGCTCGTCGTCCGGGCCGAGCACGACGGCGTCACGCAGCTCGCCGTTGCGGACCGTGAGGCGCAGCGGCGCGCTCCACGGCTGCAGGCCGTCGGTGCTCGCGCTCTCGGCGAGCAGGAGCGGCACAGGGACCTCGACGACGGTCGCCGCCGGGCGAGCCGTGACCCCGTCGCGCAGGGCCAGCGCGCCGGTGACGCCGGTGCCGGCCACCACGAGCAGCCCCGCTGCCAGGACCAGCACCGAGCGCGTCGTCGTCCTCACGCCCGCGATCCTGCCCTGACGCGCGCCTTCCGGGCGCGAGGCGCGCTCAGCCGGACGGGCGGCGCCGGGCGACGAGCACCAGAGCGATCACGACCACCTCGACGACCAGCAGGCCGGCGGCCAGCACCGGCAGGTCGAACCAGACCAGGAACGCGACCGTGGCGAGCATCGGCACGCCCCAGAACGCGCCGAGCAGCACGTGCTCGGTCCGCGAGACGGTGGCCACGGCTGGAGTCTGCACCGCTGCTCGCCCCAGCGCCCGACGGCCCGAGCGCCGGACCGGGCACAATGCTCCTCTGGCGCCGGGAGCGGCGTCCGGTCCGATGAGAGCGAGTGGCATGAGCGAGTGGGGCAGGGTCGCCGACGACGGCACCGTCTACGTCAAGACCGCGGACGGCGAGCGCGCCGTCGGGTCGTGGCAGGCGGGCTCGCCGGAAGAGGGGCTGGCGCTGTTCACGCGCCGCTACGAGCAGCTGTCGACCGAGGTGGCCCTGCTCGAGCAGCGGCTCCGGGCGGGCGTGGGCGACCCCAACCAGGTGCGGGCCAGCGCACAGCGGTTGAAGACCACCGTTCCGGAGGCCGCAGCGGTCGGCGACCTCGCCGGGCTCGAGACGCGCATCGACGGCCTGCTCAGCCGCACCGAGGAGGCGGCCGAGCAGGCCAAGGCCAAGAAGGCCGAGGCGCGGGCCGCGGCCGCCGAGAAGAAGGCCACGCTCGCCGAGGAGGCCGAGGGCCTGGCCGGCAGCTCGGACTGGAAGTCCGCCGGTGAGCGCCTGCGCACCATCGGCGAGGACTGGAAGCGCCTGCCGCACCTGGAGAAGAAGGCCGACGACGAGCTGTGGGCCCGCGTCGCCGCCGCCCGCAAGCGCTTCGCCGAGCGGCGCACCGCGCACTTCGCGGCGCTCGAGCAGCAGCGCGAGGTGTCGAAGAGCCGCAAGGAGAAGCTGGTCGAGCAGGCCGAGGCGCTGCAGGGCAGCACCGACTGGAAGGCGACGGCCGAGCGCTACAAGCAGCTCATGGGCGAGTGGAAGACCGCCGGCCGCGCGCCTCGTCAGGACGATGACGAGCTGTGGGCGCGCTTCAAGGCGGCGCAGGACGCCTTCTTCGGCGCCCGGCAGGCGCAGTTCGCCGAGCAGGACGAGGAGCTGCGCGGCAACCAGGCGGTCAAGGAGGAGATCCTCGTCGAGGCCGAGGCGCTCGCCGCCGGGCTGGCCGACGAGAGCATCCCGCTGGACAAGGCCAAGTCGCGGCTGCGCCCGCTGCAGGAGCGCTGGGAGAAGGCCGGCAAGGTGCCGCGCGACGTGATGCGCTCGCTCGAGGCCCGCATGCAGGCCGTCGAGGAGAAGGTGCGCGCGGCCGACAGCTCGCGCTTCGCCCGCGCCGAGGAGTCGCCGTTCCTCGTCCGGCTGCGCGAGAAGGTCGCTGAGCTCGAGACCAAGCTCGACAAGGCGCAGGCGGCCGGTCGCCCCACCGAGGAGATCGAGGCGGCGCTCACCACGCAGCGGCAGTGGCTGCAGCAGGCCGGCGGCGCCGCGGCCCCCGCCCCGCGCACCGACAAGCCGAAGAAGGACAAGCGCCCCACGACCGCCTGGGTGCGCGCCGACGGCTGAGCCCGAGCCCTACGTCAGGGTGAGGCGCGAGCGCAGGAAGTCGACGGTGCGCGACCAGGCCAGCTGCGCCTGCTCGGCGTCGTAGGTGCCGAGCTTGTTCGTGTCGTTGTGGAAGGCGTGTCCGGCCGGGTAGAAGTGGAACTCGACCTCGGCGCCGGACTCCCGCCGGATCTGCTCGGCCTGCTGCCGCGCGTCGTCGGCCGGGTAGAAGTCGTCTCGCTCGCCGTAGTGCCCCTGGACCGCGGCGGTGAGCCCGCTGTAGGTCTGCGGCACCGCGGGGCCGACGCCGTAGTACGGCACGGCGGCGCCGATCCTGTCGCCCTGCTGCGCCGCGAGCAGCAGCACGAAGCCCCCGCCCATGCAGAAGCCCACCGCGCCGACCTTCGACGACGTCACGGCGTCGTGGCCGAGCAGGAAGTCGACCGCCCCGCCGAGGTCCCGGGCGGCGTCCTCGACCGGCAGCGACATCATCATCTCGCCGGCCTCGTCCGCGTCGTGCGTGGTGCGCCCGCCGTACAGGTCCGGCGCCAGCGCGACGAAGCCCTCGCCGGCCAGCCGGTCGCACACGTCGGCGATGTGGTCGGTGAGGCCCCACCACTCCTGGATCACGACGACGCCCGGGCCGGTGCCCGGCTCCGGGAAGGCCAGGTAGCCGTGCGCGGTGCCGCCCCCGCTGGGGAAGGTCGTGTTCTGCCGGGAGCCCTGCTCTGCCACGTCGGCCGCCTCTCGTCGCGAGGCTCAGTCCTACACCGGCTCCGGTTCCGGCAGCACGTCGGGGGAGGGCTCGAGCGGGGGCGGTGGCAGGACGTCCGGCTCGTGCAGCGGGCCGGGGTCGTCGGGCACCGGCGCGTCGGGGTCGAGCGGCGGGGCGGCGGGCGAGGGCCGGCTCGGGTCGGGCTCGAACGGCCGGGCGGCACGGGGTTGGGCAGCGGTCACGCCTGGATCGTTCCCACCTCCGGCCCGCTCCTCACGCCAGGGCGTGCGCGTTCCCGAGCTGCTCCAGCAGCGCGGGCGCTCCCCGGCGCACGAACCACTCGAGCTCGTAGGCGTCGGCGAAGCCGGGGTCGTCCAGCTCGGCCGGGTCGATCTGGCTCGCGTGAGCGGCCATGGCGCGGCGCTTGGCGGCCAGCTCTGCCGGCGTCGCGGCCAGCGCCGTGGTGATCTCGGCCGTCACGCGGCCGTAGCGGCCGGGGGCGGACGCAGCGGCGTCCAGCACGTGCGCACCGGCGAAGTGCAGGTGCTCGCGGTCGACGGTGGACTCGTACAGCGTCAGCCCGGCCAGCTCGGCGGCGTGCCGGCCGACCAGGTGCACCGCGACGTGGTCGGGGTGGCCGTAGATGCCGTCGGCGTCGTAGGTGATCACGGCCTCGGCCGACTCGCGGGCGGCGAGCCGGGCCACGGTGGTGCCGAGCGCCCGCAGGTCGGCCCGCAGCAGCGCCTGCGGGTGGCTGCCGGACTCCCAGCCGGCCATGCCGCTGTCGCGCCGGCCGAGCAGCACGAGCCGGGCGACCCCGAGCTCCTCGGCCGCTGCCTCGAGCTCGGCGCGGCGGACGGCGGCGACGTCGTCCACCGGGAAGCGCGGCGTGCCCATCTCGCCCGCGGTGGCGGTGACGAGCACGACCCGGGCGCCGCGGTCGGCCAGGCGTCGCACGGTGGCGCCGGTGAAGATCGCCTCGTCGTCGGGGTGGGCGTGCAGGACGACGACGGTGCGGCCGGACAGGCTCTCGGCGGGGAACAGGGGGGTGTCGAGCAGGAGCGTCATGCGCAGATCCAGGGAGGGGGCACCGCCGCTCGGCGGCGGTGCGGGCTGTCGGGGACCGGGCGGGAAGGCGGTCAGCCGCGACAGCGACACGAGCAGCAGGCAGCGGCGCACGAGGGCGCGCGGCGGCTGCTGAGCTCGGTCACGCCGAGCAGTGAAGCACATCGCGGGCCGTCCGGGAAGGCCTGCTCAGAACAGGGCGATGCCGACGCCGACGCCGAAGACGACGACGGTCCAGCGCAGCGCCCGGGCCGGCAGGCGCCGGGCCAGGCGCGCCCCGAGGTAGCCGCCGACCAGGGCGCAGGGCGCGGCGACCGCCACGGCCGCCCACTCGACCGGCCCGAGCAGGGCGAAGGCGACCAGCGCGACGGTGTTGACGATCAGCGCCACCACAGAGCGCAGCGCGTTGACCCGCTGCAGGTCGCCGACGAGGAACACCGCGAGCACGGCCAGCAGGATCACCCCGAGGGCGCCGCCGAAGTAGCCCCCGTAGACCGAGGCGAGGAAGACCGCGATGTGCAGCAGAGGCGAGCGAAGTCCGCCGCCCGAGCCGGGCAGTCGGTGCACGAGCACCGAGACGCGGGTCTGGAGGGCGAGCAGCAGGGCCGCAGCGATGACCAGCACCGGCACGACCGCCTCGAACACCGACTCGTCCGTGGTCAGCAGCAGCGCGGCCCCGACCGCGCCACCTGCGACGGCCGTGATCCCGAGCACGACGACCGTGCGCACCTGCCCCCGCAGCTCCGGCCGGTAGCCGAACGCCGTCCCGACGTATCCCGGCCACACCGACACGGTGTTGGTGACGTTCGCGGCCAGCGGGGGCAGGCCGACGGCGAGCAGTGCCGGGAACAGCACCAGGGAGCCACCGCCCGCGACGGAGTTGATGCCGCCGGCGAGCAGGGCGACGGCGGCCACGAACGCCAGCTGGGCCGGGTCCACGGGCCTCCTTCGGTCGAGGTCTGACTGTGCCCACCGCTGCGGCATGAACGCGTCGTCGCGCAGTCTTCACACCTCCGTGCCTTTGAGCCGGACGGGGGCGGTGAAGGACCTCAGTACGCACGTCCACGCCGACCCGGAGGGCCGCCCCCATCGAGACCGAGCTGCCCGTCGACCTGCTCCGCTGGGGGCTGGCGCTGTCGCCGATCGTGCTGCTGCTGGTGCTGCTCGCGGTGCTGCGCTGGAAGGCCCCGCAGGCCGCCGGCGTCGCGCTGCTCTACGGCGCCGCGTTGTCCCTGCTGTTCTTCCGGACGCCGTTCGAGACGCTCGCCGTGGCGGTGGGCAAGGGCGTCTGGGACAGCGTGCCGATCCTCTACGTCGTCTTCCCCGCCCTGCTGCTGTACCACGTCGGCAAGGCCGCGGGCGCCTTCGACTCCTTGCGCCGCGGCATCTCCCGCTTCAGCAAGGACGAGGTGTTCCTGGTCCTCGCCTTCGGCTGGGTCTTCGCCTCGTTCCTGCAGGGCATCGCCGGCTTCGGGGCCCCGATCGCCGTCGTCGCGCCGCTGCTGGTGGCGGTGGGCGTGCGGCCGGTGTACGCGGTCGCGATCCCGCTGATCGGGCACGCGTGGGCGAACATGTTCGGCACCCTGGCGGTCGGCTGGCTCGCCACGCTGCAGGTGGTGCAGGTCGAGAACCAGACCGAGACGGCGGTCAAGTCGGCGATCCTGCTGTGGATCCCGAACATCCTCGGCGCGTTCTTCATCGCCTGGCTGATCGGCAAGATGCAGGCGGTCGTGCACGCCGCGCCGATGATCCTGGCCATCAGCCTGGTCCACGGCGGCGGCCAGCTGGCGATGATGCCGCTCAGCCCGGTGCTGTCGACCTTCGTCGCCGCCTCGCTGGCGATGCTGGTGCTCTACCCGCTGTCGCGCTGGTCCCGGTACTCCGAGCCGACGTCGATGGACGAGCGGCCCGCCATGGAGGACGACGCCGACCTCGCCGAGGAGGAGTCCGGCAAGCCGACCATGTCGCTGGCTCGCACCGCCGCCCCCTACGGCGTGCTGACCGTGCTCGCGGTCGGCGCGCTCATTCTCGCCCCCGTGGAGGACCTGCTGGCCCGGCTGTCCGTCGGACTGCCGTTCCCCGAGGTGACCACCGGCTTCGGCGTCGAGAACGAGGCCGAGGAGGCCTACCAGTCCTTCGAGCCGCTGACCCACCCCGGCACGTTCCTGCTGCTGGCCGTGCTCGCCGCGTACGTGATCTACAAGAGCGCCGGCGCCTTCGGGCGCCGGGCCGACAAGCACGACGAGTCGCACGACGTCCTTCCTGGTCTTGCCGGCGACGCGATCCCCGCCGCCGTCTCCATCGTCGGGTTCCTCGTGCTGGCCCGCGTGCTCGACCACTCCGGGCAGATCGACGTGCTGGCGCTCGGCATCGCCGAGGTCTCGCCCGCACCGGTCTTCGCGGTGATGTCGACCTTCATCGGCGTGGTCGGAGCGTTCATGACCTCGAGCAACACCGCGTCCAACGTGCTGTTCGCGCCGCTGCAGGACGGCGTCGCCTCGGCCGAGGACCTGTCGCAGTCCGGCATCCTCGCGGCGCAGTCCAACGGCGGCGCCATCGGCAACGCCATCGCCCCGGCCAACATCGTGCTGGGCACGTCGACCACCGGTGCCGCCGGCAAGGAGGGGGCGGTGCTGCGCATGACGCTGCCCTGGACCCTCGTCGTCGCCCTGCTGTCCGGCGCCGTGACCCTGCTGCTGGTCTGACCGAACAGGAGAACGGACCCGTGTCGACCCTCGCCCTGCAAGGCGCCGCGCTCGCCCTGCTGCTGCTGTCCCTGCCGCTCATCGTGATCGCCTACTCGGCCGACGTGCCAGCCCTCGCCGTCGTCGGCGTCGTGCTGGCGACGCTCGGAGCGCTCACCCCACCGGCGCTGCGCTACGTCGGCCCCGGCTCGAAGGAGGACGAGTGACCAGCCCGAACGGCCCCCGCACCGGCCGCCCCACCACCCGCGCAGCGAACGGCATGGTGGCCACCTCGCACGTGCTCGCCTCCGGCGCCGGCCTCGCCGCCCTGCGACGAGGCGGGAGCGCCGTCGACGCCGCGATCGCCGCCAACGCCGTGCTGTGCGTGGCCTACCCGCACATGGCCGGGCTGGGCGGGGACGCGTTCTTCCTGCTCAAGGCCCGCGGCGAGCCGGTGCAGGCGCTCAACGCCTCCGGCCCGGCGGCGTCCGCCGCCGACCGTGCGTTCTACGAGGGGCACGACGAGATCCCGTCCCGCGGCGGAGCGGCCGCGCTCACCGTGCCGGGCGCCGTCGACGGGTGGCGCCAGGCGCACGAGCGTCACGGCCGGCTGCCCTGGTCGGAGCTGTTCGACGACGCCGTCCGGTACGCCCGCGAGGGCCTGCCGGTCGCCCGCTCGCTGGCGCAGTGGGCCGAGCAGGACGTGCCCGTGCTGTCACAGCAGGACCAGGCGGCGTCGCTGTTCCTGCGCGACGGCCGGGGGCTGACGGAGGGTCAGCGGCTGGTCAACGCAGGCCTGGCGGAGTCGTTCGAGACGATCGCCCGCGACGGCGCGCGCGCCTTCTACGAGGGCCCGCTGGCGACCCGGTTCTGCGACGCGCTGCGCCCGCTCGGCTCACCGCTGGCCGCCGACGACCTCGCCGCCTTCTCGGCCGAGTGGGTCGAGCCGATCTCCACCACCTACCGCGACCTGCAGGTCTTCGAGTTCCCGCCCAACACGCAGGGCTTCGCCGCGCTGCAGATCCTCAACGCCCTCGAGGGCTGGGACGTCAAGGGGTTCGGCGACCTCACCGCCGACTACCTGCACCACGTCGCCGAGGCGGTGAAGCTCTCCTTCGCCGACCGCGACGCGTGGCTGACCGACCCGAAGAGCCTGGACATCCCGGTCGAGCGGCTGATCAGCAAGCAGTACGCCGACGAGCGGCGGGCGCTGGTGGACCCCGACACCTCGCTGCCGATGGGGGACCTGACCAGCGGTGTCCCGGGCGCGCCCGGGACACCGCTGGTCAGGTCCCCCATCGGCAGCGAGGTGTCGGGGTCCACCAGCGCCCGCCGCT
>DATLGD010000058.1:0-8462 GCA_035540755.1 Mycobacteriales bacterium
AGCACGTCGTCATCACCGGCCGCGACGCCGACCCGCGGCTCGTCGAGGCCGCCGACCTCGTCGTCGAGATGACGAAGGTCAAGCACCCGATGGACGCCGGCCAGAAGGGCCAGCGGGGGATCGAGTGGTGAGCCTGCCGCGCCTGGTCGTGGCCGCGCCGTCCTCCGGCGCCGGCAAGACCACCGTCGCCACCGGGCTCATGGCGGCGCTGCGCGCCTGGAACCAGGGCTGGCCGATCGGGGTCTTCCAGTTCGTCAAGAGCGCGAAGTGGAAGGTCGGCGAGGAGCACGCCCTGCACACCCTCGGCGCGAGCGGCGCGGGCGGGACCGTCGCCTGGCACAAGATGGGCGAGGGCTGGTCCTGGACCCGCAAGCACGGCACCGACGACGACCACGCCGCGAACGCCCTCGAGGGCTGGCGGCAGGTCCAGCGCGACCTCGCGGCCGAGACGTACCGCTTCTACGTGCTCGACGAGTTCACCTACCCGATGACGTGGGGCTGGGTCGACGTCGACGAGGTGGTGCAGACGCTGCGTGACCGGCCGGGCCAGCAGCACGTCGTCATCACCGGCCGCGACGCCGACCCGCGGCTCGTCGAGGCCGCCGACCTCGTCGTCGAGATGACGAAGGTCAAGCACCCCATGGACGCCGGCCAGAAGGGCCAGCGGGGGATCGAGTGGTGATCGTCCCTCGTCTCGTCATCGCCGCCGCAACCTCGGGCGCCGGCAAGACGACGGTGTCCACCGGGCTGATGGCCGCGCTGCGCGTCCGCGGGCTCGACGTCTCGCCGCACAAGGTCGGCCCCGACTACATCGACCCGGGCTACCACGCGCTCGCGACCGGGCGCCCCGGCCGCAACCTCGACCCGGTGCTCGTCGGCGAGCAGCGGGTCGCGCCGCTGCTGCTGCACGGCGCCCGCGGCGCGGACGTCGCGGTGGTGGAGGGCGTCATGGGCCTGTTCGACGGCCGCGGATCCACCGACGAGGGCTCGACGGCGCACGTGGCGCGGCTGCTCGACGCGCCGGTCGTGCTCGTCGTCGACGCGTCGTCGCAGAGCCGGTCGGTCGCCGCGCTGGTGCAGGGGTTCGCCGCCTTCGACGTCGACGTGCGGCTCGGCGGCGTCGTGCTCAACCGGGTCGGCAGCGACCGGCACGAGGCGCTGCTGCGCGAGGCGCTCGACGGCGTCGCTCCGGTGCTCGGGGTGCTGCGGCGCGACGACGGCGTCGCCACCCCGAGCCGGCACCTCGGCCTCGTCCCGGTCGCGGAGCGGGCGCCGGAGGCCGTCGCGACCGTGCAGCGGCTCGGCGAGCTGTGCAGCCGCTCGCTCGACCTCGACGCGCTGCTCGCGCTGGCCCGCTCGGCTCCGACGCTCGACGCCGCACCATGGACACCACCGGTCGTGGCGCGCGACGTGCGGCCGCGCATCGCCGTCGCCGGCGGCGAGGCCTTCACCTTCTCCTACGCCGAGACCGCCGAGCTGCTGGACGCCGCCGGCGCCGACGTGGTGGTTGTCGACCCGCTGCGCGACCCGCACCTGCCGGACGGCACGGCCGGGCTCGTCCTCGGCGGCGGCTTCCCCGAGGTGTACGCCGCGCAGCTGTCGGCCAACGAGGCGCTGCGCACCGACGTGCGCGCCCTGGCCGGCCGCGGTGCACCGGTGCACGCCGAGTGCGCCGGCCTGCTCTACCTGTGCGAGCAGCTCGACGACCTGCCGATGTGCGGAGTGCTCCCGGCGTCGGGGCGGATGACGGAGCAGCTGACGCTCGGCTACCGCACGGCCTCCGACGGCACGGTCGGGCACGAGTTCCACCGCACGGTCGTCGAGCCGCGTGCCGGCGACGAGCCGGCCTGGGTGCTGGACGGCCGGCCCGAGGGCTTCCGGCAGGGCGGCGTCGCCGCGAGCTACCTGCACACCCACTGGGCAGGCACGCCCGAGGTCGCGCGCGCCTTCGTCGACGCCGCGGCACGGCAGGCGGTGCCGGCATGAGCGCGCTGCGGCTGATCGGAGTCGGCGTCGGCCCGGGCGACGTCGAGCTCGTCACCGTCAAAGCCGTGCGCGTGCTCGAGCAGGCCGACCTGGTCGTCGTGCCTGTCATGGACGCACACGAGACCGGCCGCGCTGAAGCCACCGTGCGGGCGAACGTCACGCACGACCGGGTCGAGCGGCTGGTGTTCGCGCTCGACGACCGCGGCGGCGTCACCCCGGCCCGCAGGTCGGCGTGGGAGGCCGCTGCCGACGCCGTCGCCGAGCGGCTGCGCAGCGGTGGCGGCACGGTGGCCTTCGCGACCATCGGCGACCCGAACGTCTACAGCACCTTCACCTACCTCGCCGACGCCGTGCGCGAGCGCCTGCCGGACGTCGTCGTCGAGACGGTGCCGGGCATCACGGCGATGCAGGACCTCGCCGCCCGCAGCGGCACCGTGCTGTGCGAGGGCACCGAGTCGCTGGCGCTGCTGCCGCTGACCGCGGGCGTCGCCGCGTTCGAGGAGGCGCTGACGCACTTCGACACCGTCGTGGCCTACAAGGGCGGCCGGCACATGCCGGCGGTGCTCGAGGTGCTGCAGCGGCACGGCCGCGGCGACGACGCCGTGTTCGGCGCGGCGCTCGGCCTGCCCGACGAGCAGGTCGCGGCGGCCACCACCGTCGTCGGCCCGGCGCCGTACCTGTCGACCGTCCTGGTGCCCGCGAGGCGCACGACCCGGGGGAGCAAGCTGTGAACGGTCGCGTCTCCTTCGTCGGTGCCGGGCCGGGTGCGGCCGACCTGCTGACTCTGCGCGCCGCGCAGCGCATCGCCGACGCCGACATCGTCATCTGGGCCGCGTCGCTCGTGCACGAGGACGTGCTGCAGCACGCCCGCGCCGACGCGCTCGTCGTCAACTCCGCCGAGCACTCGCTCGAGGGCATCACCGCGCACTACGAGCGGGCCGCGCGGGAGGGCCTGCTCGTCGCGCGCATCCACTCCGGCGACCCGGCGCTGTGGGGCGGCACGCAGGAGCAGATGGAGCTGTGCCGCTCGCTCGGTCTCGACATCGAGGTCGTCCCCGGCGTCTCCAGCTTCAGCGCCGTCGCCGCGATCGTGCAGCGCGAGCTGACCGTGCCGGAGGTGGCGCAGTCGGTCGTGCTCACCCGGCTCGAGGGCGGCAAGACGCCGATGCCGGACGGCGAGACGGTGCGCTCGTTCGCCGGGCACGGCACCACCATGGCGCTGTTCCTGTCGGCCGCGCGGACCAAGCAGCTGCAGGACGAGCTGCTGGCCGCCGGCACCTACGACGCCGACACGCCCTGCGTCGTCGCCTACGCCGCCACCTGGCCCGACGAGCTGGTCTTCGAGTGCCGGCTCGGCGAGCTGGCCGAGAAGGTGCGCGAGCACAAGCTCTACAAGCACACGCTCGTGCTGGTCGGCCCCGCGCTGACCGCCGGCGGCACCCGCTCGCACCTGTACCACCCCGGGCACTTCCATGAGCACCGCCGCGTCGAGGACAAGGCGGCGCGCGACGAGCTGCGGGCCCGGCGGCGGAAGCCGGCATGACCGAGCCGGACGGACCGGAGCTGCGCGAGCCCGACCTCCCGCGCACCGCGAAGGTGCGCACCGGTCCGCTCCGCAGCGGCTGGACCACCGGCACGTGCAGCGCTGCGGCTGCCAAGGCCGCCACCACCGCGCTGCTGACGCAGACGGTGCAGCGCACGGTCGAGGTGGTGCTGCCGGCCGGACAGCGGGTGCAGTTCGACGTCGAGCGGTGCGACGTCGAGCCGGCCTCCGCCGAGGCGGTCGTCGTCAAGGACGCCGGTGACGACCCCGACGTCACGCACGGCGCGCACCTGACCGCGCGCGTGCGCTGGCACGACGCGCCCGGCCTGCAGCTCGAGGGCGGCGTCGGCGTCGGCGTCGTGACCAAGCCCGGGCTCGGCCTGGAGGTCGGCGGACCGGCCATCAACCCGGTGCCGCGGCAGATGATCCGCGACAACGTCGGCGAGGTCGTCGACCTCGACCGGCGCGGGGTACGGGTGCTGCTCAGCGTCCCCGACGGGGAGCAGCGCGCGAAGAAGACCACCAACGCCCGCCTCGGCATCCTCGGCGGGATCTCGATCCTCGGCACCACCGGCATCGTGCGGCCGTTCTCGACCGCGTCCTGGCGCGCGTCGGTGGTGCAGGCGGTCGACGTCATGGCCGCGCAGGGCCTGCCGACGCTCGTCCTCGCGACCGGGGGGCGCACCGAGAAGGCCGCCATGCGGCTGCTGCCCGACCTGCCGGAGGTCTGCTTCGTCGAGGTCGGCGACTTCACCGGCGCCGCGCTGCGCCAGGCCGTCGACCGGGGGCTGCGCGACGTCGTCTTCGTGGGCATGGCCGGCAAGCTCACCAAGCTCGCCAGCGGCGTGCTCATGACGCACTACACCCGCAGCAAGGTCGACCTGTCGGTGCTCGCCGACATCACCGTCGAAGGCGGCGGGGGCATCGAGCTGGTCGAGGCGGTTCGTGCGGCGAACACCGCGCGGCACGCCTACGAGCTGTGGGAGGCGGCCGGCGTCCTGCGGCCGTGCGGTGACCTGCTCTGCGGCCGGGTGGCGAGCGTGCTGACCCGGTTCAGCGGTCTGCCGGCCGCGGTGGCGATGGTGGATCCCTCCGGCGCTGCTGTCGTCGCCGCCACCGAACCGCGATGGATGACTGCGTGATCACCGTCGTCGGCCTCGACGGCTCGCCGCTGTCGCCGGTCGCGGTCGAGCGGATGTCGACCGCCTCCCTGGTGATGGGCGGGCGCCGGCACCTGCGTGAGATCCCCGTGCCCGAGCACGTCCCGACCGTCGCGCTGCGCGACGACCCGGCAGAGGCCCTGCGCGCGGTGCTCGAGGCTCCTGGTGACGTCGTCGTGCTCGCCTCGGGCGACCCGGGGTTCTTCGGCGTCCTGCGCCTGCTGCGTGCGCGCGTCCCGGCCGAGCGGCTCGAGGTCCTGCCGGCGGTGTCGAGCGTCGCCTTGGCGTTCGCCCGCGCTGCTCTGCCGTGGGACGACGCCGTCGTGGTGTCGGCGCACGGGCGCGACCTGCGGCCGGCCGTCGCCGCGTGTCGCGCGCACGGCAAGGTCGCCGTTCTCACCTCGCAGGGAGCCGGTCCGGCCGAGCTCGCCGCGGCCCTCGGGGACCTGCCGCGGAAGGTCGTCGTCGCCGAGCGGCTCGCCCTCGAGGGCGAGCGGGTCAGCGTCCTGACCCCCGCCGAGGTCGCTGCCCGCGACGACTGGGACCCGCTCAACGTCGTGCTGGTCGTCGACGAGGCCCGCGCGGTCGCCCAGGACAAGGGCTGGCTGGCCGGGCGCGCGCAGCCGTCCGGATGGGCGCTGCCCGAGAAGGCCTTCGCGCACCGCGACGGCATGGTGACCAAGGCCGAGGTGCGGGCGCTGGTGCTGGCCCGGCTCGGCCCGCGGCTCGGCGAGCTGGTGTGGGACGTCGGCGCGGGCAGCGGCTCGGTCGCGGTCGAGTGCGCCCGGCTCGGCGCCGCCGTCGTCGCCGTCGACCAGGGCGACACCGCTCACCTCGAGGCGAACGTCGAGGCGCACGGCGTCGACGTGCAGGTGGTGCGGGGTGAGGCGCCGGCCGCGCTGAAGGCGCTGCCCGACCCCGACGCCGTCTTCGTCGGCGGCGGTGGCCTCGACGTCGTCCGCGCCGTGGTCGACCGCGGCCCGCAGCGCGTCGTGGTCGCGCTCGCCACCCTGGAGCGCGTCGGCCCGGTGCTCGAGGCGCTCGCGGATTACGACGCCGAGGCGGTGCTGCTCGAGGCGCAGCGCCTGCAACCTCTCGGGAGCGGTCACCGGCTCGCCCCCGCCAACCCCGTCTTCGTCGTGTCAGGAGCAAGAGCGTGATCGGCCTCGTCGTCACCACCGCCGCCGGACGTCGCGGCGCCGGGCAGCTCGCCGCCGCGTTGCCCGACACGCGCACCTACGACGTGCGCGACCTCGCGACCGCGTGGTCGGAGTGCGACGGGCTCGTGTGCTTCCTCGCCACGGGCGCGACCGTGCGCCTGCTGGCGCCGCTGCTTCAGGACAAGGGCACCGACCCTGGCGTCGTGTGCGTCGACGAGGCGCACCGCTTCGCCGTGTCGCTGGTGGGCGGGCACGGCGGGGGAGCCAACGACCTCGCCCGCGCGGTGGCGTCCGCGCTGGGCGCCGAGGCCGTGGTCACCACCGCCACCGACGCCGCCGGACTGCCGGGGCTGGACACCCTCAACTGGCCGGTCGAGGGCGCCGTGGCGGCGGTGTCGCGCGCCATGCTCGACGGCGAGCCGGTGCGCCTGGACGCCGACGCCACCTGGCCGCTCCCGCCGCTGCCGGTCGGCGACTCCGGCGAGCACGTCGTGCGCGTCACCGACCGGCTCGTCGAGGTGAACGACCGCACCGTCGTGCTGCGCCCGCCGTCGCTGGTGCTGGGGCTCGGCGCCTCCCGCGGGGTGTCCGCGGACGAAATCGAGCAGCTCGTCGACCGCGCGCTCGACGCGGCCGCTCTGTCGGCCGCGAGCGTCGCGGCGGCCGCGACCGTGGACGCCAAGGCGGACGAGGCCGGCCTGGTCGAGGCCTGCAGGCGCCGGAGATGGCCGCTGGTGACCTACCCGGCCGAGGCGCTCGCGCCGGTCGACGTGCCGAACCCGAGCGACGAGCCGCAGAAGGTGCTCGGCACCCCGAGCGTGGCCGAGGCGGCGGCCCTGCTGCACAGCGACGGCGTGCTCGTCGTCGAGAAGACCAAGAGCGCCATGGCGACGGTCGCGGTCGCCCGGCGCCGCCCCCGCGGACGGCTCGCGCTCGTCGGTCTCGGTCCCGGTGCCCGCGACCTGCTCACGCCGCGCGCCGAGGCCGAGCTGCGCCGCGCCTCGGTGTGGGTCGGCCTCGACCAGTACGTCGACCAGGTGCGCGACCTCGCCCGGCCGGGCACGCGCCTCCTCGAGACCGGTCTCGGCAAGGAGGAGGAGCGTGCGCACAGCGCCGTCCGCGAGGCCGAGAAGGGTCACGCCGTGGCGCTCATCGGCTCGGGTGACGCCGGCGTCTACGCGATGGCCAGCCCGGCGCTCGAGGTGGCCGGCGAGGACATCGACGTCGTCGGTGTTCCGGGGGTGACGGCGGCGCTCGCGGCCAGCAACCTGCTCGGCGCGCCGATGGGGCACGACCACGCGAGCATCAGCCTGTCGGACCTGCACACGCCCTGGCCGGCGATCGAGGCGCGCATCCGCGCTGTCGCCGAGGCCGACCTCGTCGTCACCTTCTACAACCCCCGCAGTCGTGGTCGTGACTGGCAGCTGCCCAAGGCGGTGTCGATGCTGCTCGAGCACCGCCCGGCGACCACGCCGGTCGGGGTCGTCACCGACGCGAGCCGCCCGCGCGAGAGCGTGCTGCTGACGACGCTCGGTGAGCTCGACCCGGCACAGGTCACGATGCTCGCGTGCGTGGTGGTGGGGTCGTCCCAGACGCGCGTCGTCGCCGGCCGCATGGTGACGCCGAGGGGGTACCGGTGGATGGGCTGACCACGTACCTGGTCACCGACGCGTGCACGGCGTGCGGGGCGTGCCTGCTCACCTGCCCCGAGCACGCGATCGTGCCGTCCGTGCCGCTGCAGGTGCGGGCCGACCGGTGCACCGCCTGCGGCGAGTGCGTCGAGGTCTGCCCCGCCGACGCCCTGCTCGAGGTCCCCGTCGGAAATCAACAGCACCCTGGTGCTGTGGATTTCCTGGGGGGTGTTGTCCGGTGAGGGCGGGGACGGTCGCGCTGGTCGGCGCCGGGCCGGGCGACCCGGGGCTGCTCACCCTGCGTGCCGCGCAGCTGCTCGGCGAGGCCGACGTCGTGCTCACCGACCGCCTGGTGAGCAAGGAGGTGCTCGAGCACGTGCGCCCCGAGGCGCAGGTGGTCGACGTCGGCAAGACCAGCTGGACCGGCACCGCCCCGCGCCAGGAGGAGATCAGCGCCCAGCTCGTCGCGCACGCCAAGGCCGGCCGGCGGGTGGTGCGGCTCAAGGGCGGCGACCCGTTCGTCTTCGGCCGGGGATCGGAGGAGGCCGAGGCGCTGGTCGCCGCCGGAGTGCCGTTCGAGGTCGTGCCCGGCATCAGCAGCGCCGTCGCCGTGCCGGCCTACGCCGGCATCCCGGTGACCGCCCGCGGCTGGACTCAGGACGTCTGCGTCGTCACCGGTCACCTCGACCCCGACGACCCCGCCAGCCGGGTGCGGTGGCAGGCCCTCGCCACCGGCCCCGGCACCCTGGTCATCCTCATGGGCCAGGACCGCCTGCCGCTGCTGACCTCCGGGCTCGTCCGGCACGGGCGGGACAAGAGCACTCCCGCCGCCTGCATCGAGCAGGGCACCACGCCGGCGCAGCGCGTGGTCGTCAGCACGCTGGAGCACCTGGCGCGCGACGTCGCCGCGGCCGGCCTGCGCGCACCCGTCACCACCGTGGTCGGCGACGTCGTGCGGCTGCGCGACACCCTGCGCTGGTTC
>DATLGD010000059.1:0-2592 GCA_035540755.1 Mycobacteriales bacterium
CGGCCGACCAGCACCGCCGAGCGCGACATGGGCAGCGACCGGAAGCGGTCGATGATGCCCTTCTTCATGTCGTCGGCGAGCCCGGCGCCGGTCAGCGTGGCGCCGAAGATGACCGTCTGCGCGAAGATGCCCGCGATCAGGAACTCGCGGTAGCTGACGCCGCCGGTGTCGATCGCGCTGCCGAAGATGTAGGCGAACAGCAGGATGAACATGATCGGCTGCAGCGTCGTGAAGACGAGCAGCTCGGGCACCCGCTTGATCTTGATGAGGTTCCGCTTCGCGACCACCGCGCCGTCGGACAGCGCGCCGGCCAGGCCGCTCATCGGCTGCTCCCGGCAGTCACGTCGGCGGGCTGCTCGCCCGGCTCGGCAGCGTGGCCGGTGAGGGCCAGGAAGACGTCGTCCAGGGTCGGCCGTCGCAGCGCGACGTCGAGCACCTCGACGCCGGCGCCGTCGAGCCGCCGGAGCACCTCGACGAGCGTCTGCCCGCCGCCGCTGACCGGTGCGACGAGCCGGCGGGTGTGCCGCTCCACCGTCACCTCGCCGATGGCCAGCTCCGTCAGGAGCGCGTGGGCGGCGTCCACCTGCTCCGGGGTGTCCACGACGAGCTCGACCCGCTCGCCGCCGACCTGCGCCTTGAGCTGGTCGGCCGTGCCCTGCGCGATGGCCCGCCCGTGGTCGATGACGACGATGTCGTCGGCGAGCAGGTCGGCCTCCTCGAGGTACTGGGTGGTGAGCAGCAGCGTCGTGCCGCCGCTGACGAGCTCGCGCAGCACGTCCCACATCTCGGTGCGGCTGCGCGGGTCGAGACCGGTCGTCGGCTCGTCCAGGAACAGCACCGGCGGCTGCGCCACCAGGGCTCCGGCGAGGTCGAGACGGCGGCGCATGCCGCCCGAGTAGGTCTTGACCGGCCGGTCTCCGGCGTCGGTGAGCGAGAACCGCTCGAGCAGCTCGCGGGCCCGCTCGCGCGAACCGCGGCGGCCGAGCTTGTACAGCCGCCCGATCATGTCCAGGTTCTCGAAGCCGGTGAGGTACTCGTCGACGGCCGCGTACTGGCCGGACAGGCCGATGCGCGAACGCACGGCGCCCGGGTCGCGGCGGCGACGTCCGCCTCCCCCTCGTCCGGCTCGAGCAGGGTGGTGAGGATGCGGACGGCCGTGGTCTTGCCGGCGCCGTTCGGCCCGAGCAGGCCGAGGACGGTGCCCTCGGCGACGTCGAGGTCCAGTCCGTCGAGGGCGGTCACGTCGCCGTAGCGCTTGACCAGTCCACGCGCGCGGATCGTCGGTGTCATGGGTCTCCGGGTCAGGGCGAAGTCGTGCGCGGACAGCGGCACGGCACGGTAGACGCCGGGCCGGCCGGGGAGTCATCGGCTGCACCACCCTGGGCAGCAGACGTGGCAGATGTCACGATCAACGGTCCGGATGCGGGTCCGCTCGGACGCTCGGAAGGAGGCACGTGGCCCCACCGCTCAAGCGGGGTCGCGCGCTCGCCCTGCAGCGCCTGCAGGGCCTGCTGTTCCTCGTGCTGGTCCTCGGGCTGGTCGCGCTCGCGATCGGCCTCTACGACAAGGCCTTCCGCCCGTGGACCGAGGTGACGCTGCGGGCCGACCGGATCGGCAACCAGCTGACGCCCGGGGCCGACGTGAAGGCGCGCGGCGTCATCATCGGCGAGGTGCGCACGGTGTCGGCCACCCCGGAGGGGGCGGAGCTGCAGCTGCGCCTGGACCCGGACATGGCCGCCCTGGTGCCCGCCGACACGCGCGCCCGGATCCTGCCGACGACCCTGTTCGGCGAGAAGTTCGTCGCGCTGCACTTCGACGAGCTGGGCGGTGTCGGGCTGACCGACGGCACGGTCATCGCGCAGGACAGGACCGAGACCGCCCGCGAGACCGCCGAGGCGCTGGACAACCTGCTTCCGCTGCTGCAGACGCTGAACCCCGAGTCGGTGAGCACCACGCTGAACGCCGTCTCCTCGGCGCTGCGCGGCCGCGGCGACCGGATCGGCAGCAACCTCACCCTGGCCGGTCGATACGTCGAGCAGTTCAACCCCGAGCTCGGCCGCTTCCAGGAGAACGTGCGGGGCACCGCCGACCTCGCCGACACCTTCACCGCCGCCACCCCGGACCTCGTCTCGCTGCTCGACGACCTGTCGGCCGTCAACCGCAACCTGGTGCGCGACGAGGCGGCCCTGGACCGGGTGCTGCGCGACACCGCCGGGGTCGCACGCACCGCTGAGGACTTCGTCGGCGAGAACG
The DNA here is from genome assembly GCA_035540755.1 of Mycobacteriales bacterium. Classification (GTDB taxonomy): domain Bacteria; phylum Actinomycetota; class Actinomycetes; order Mycobacteriales; family SCTD01; genus DATLGD01. The sequence continues at coordinate 2,254 of DATLGD010000059.1, forward strand.
AGCAGCGCTTTCTCACCCTGGCCCGCGAGAGCGTCCCCAATCTCGAGGTGTACGCCCGCTACAGCCCGCAGTTCCCCTGCCTGTTCGGGACGATCGTCGACCAGCTGCCGCTCGGTGAGGCCTTCGGAGGGCTGCAGCCGGGCCTGCACATCACGCTGAAGTTCACCCGGGACAACGGCGGCTACGTCCCGGGCGACGAGACCGAGTACCTCGACGACGGCGGCCCCACCTGCTACGGCCTCGACGGGGAGCCGATCGTCCCGTTCCCGGTCTACCGCGACGCCGAGGACGGCTACCGCGACGGCCAGGACGTCGACCCGTCCACCGGCGCCTCGCAGG
>DATLGD010000060.1:0-26105 GCA_035540755.1 Mycobacteriales bacterium
GATCCGGCCCAGGTAGGGATCGGACGTCGTGCGCACCACCTCGGCGGCCAGCGGCCCGTCCGGGTCACACGCCAGGGGGGCGGCCGGCGACCCGTCCGGCCGGCGGACCGGCGGGCAGCCGTGCTCGAGGGGGGAGGGGAACCCGGCGACGAGCAGGTCGAGCAGCTCGGCCGTCCCGACGCCGGCCAGCGGTGCGACGGCGAGCACCGGATGGAAGTGCCCTCGGGCGACCGCCCGCTCGAAGTCCTGCACCAGCAGGGCGTCGTCGAGCTCCTCGCCGGCCAGGTAACGGTCGAGCAGCGTCTCGTCCTCGCTCTCGGCGATCACAGCCTCGAGCAGGTCGGCGCGCAGGCCCTCGACGAGCGTCAGGTGCTGTGCGTCCGGCTCGCGGTCGACCGGCTCCCCGCCCGACCAGTCGGACAGGCGTCCGCGCAGCAGGTCGAGCAGCCCGACCACCTCGTGCCCGTCGTCGCCGTGCAGCGGGAGCAGCAGGGGGTGCACGCCCTCGCCGAGCAGCCGCTGACAGAGTGCGACCGTCTCGTCGAAGTCGGCCCGCGGCCGGTCCAGCTGGGTCACCACGACCGCCCGGGGCATGCCGACCGACGCGCACTCCTCCCACAGCTGCGTGGTCCGCGCGTCGAGCCCGGCGGCAGCCGAGACGACGAACAGGGCCGCGTCGGCGGCGCGCAGGCCGGCGCGCACCTCGCCGGGGAAGTCAGGGGAGCCGGGGGTGTCGACGAGGTTGAGCTTGGTGCCGGCGTGCTCGACGGCGGCGACCGCCAGTGACAGCGAGTGGCGGCGCCGGATCTCGGCGGGGTCGGTGTCGAGCGCCGACCCCCCCTCGTCGACCCGGCCGGCCCGCGGGAGCGCGCCGGTGCGCACCAGCAGAGCCTCGAGCAGCGTCGTCTTCCCGGCGCCGGCCGGTCCGACGACGACGACGTTGCGGACCAGCTCCGGTGGGCGGGGCGCCGGCGCCGGGTTCACGTCCTTGCTCCGGCCGCCTGCCGACGACGTGGCCATGCCGCTCCCACCCCTCCCGCGCCCGCCGGTCGGCGGCCTGACGTCTCGCTCCCGCTGGTGGGACCACTATGGTCGCTCCCGGGGGCGGACGGGGAGTCGCCGCCCCGCCGACCGGGCTGTCAGGCGCCGGCGGGGCCGCCGGGGTCGCCGACCGCGGGGCCGGACACGGGCCGACGTGGACGGAGGGCGATGCTCAACCTGCGGGTGCGTCCGGCCATGAACCGCGTCGTCGGCCCGGTGGCCGGCGGGCTGCTGCGGATCGGCGTGACCCCCGACGCGGTGACCGTGGTCGGCACGCTCGGCGTCGTGGTGGGCGCCCTGGTCTTCTTCCCCCGCGGGATGTTCCTCGCCGGCACCACGATCGTGTTCTTCTCGGTGCTGACCGACATGCTCGACGGGGCGATGGCCCGCCGGCGCGGCACCGCGAGCCGGTTCGGGGCCTGGCTGGACTCGACCTGCGACCGGGTCGCGGACGCCGCCATCTTCAGCGGCCTCGCGCTGTGGTTCGCCGGTGGCGGCGACAGCCCGCTGCTGCTCGCAGTGGTGCTGTTCTGCCTGGTGAGCGGCAGCGTGGTCAGCTACGCCAAGGCGCGGGCCGAGGGCCTCGGCCTGCGCTGCGACGTCGGGCTCGCCGAGCGCGCCGAGCGGCTCATCCTGGTCCTGCTCGGCACGTTCCTCACCGGTCTCGGCCTCGACCTGGCGCTGCCCGTCCTGCTCTGGCTGCTCGCCGCGGCCTCGGCCGTCACCGTGGTGCAGCGGCTGCTCGAGGTCCGCCGTCAGGCCGCCCGCACGGAGCAGCTCCGCTGACGGGCCGGGCCGGTGCGCTGGCTGCGCTGCGGCGACGCCTGCCGTCGCCGACGGCTGTCGCCGACCTGGTCACCGGGCGGCTGACCGACAGCGCCTACGCGGCAGGCTGGGCAGTGGTCCGGGCGCTGCCCGAACCGGCAGCGCGCCGGCTGTTCGCGGCCGGAGCCGACCTGGCCGTGCAGCGCGGGGGTCCGCCGGTCGACCGGTTGCGCGCCAACCTCGTCCGGGTCGCTCCGACGGCCGACCAGGACGTGCTCGTCCGCGACGGCATGCGCTCCTACGCCCGCTACTGGTGCGAGGTCTTCCGGCTGCCGGTCATGTCGCAGGAGCGGATCCAGAGCGGGATGCACCTCGACGATCCCGGCGGACTGCTGCACGAGGCAACCGCGTCCGATCGGGGCCTGGTGCTGGCTCTGCCGCACTCCGGCAACTGGGACCACGCCGGCGCCTGGCTCGTGGGGCAGGGGGTCCGGTTCACCACTGTCGCCGAGCGGCTGCGCCCCGAGCAGCTCTACGACCGGTTCGTCGCCTTCCGCCAGGGGCTGGGCATGGAGGTGCTGCCGCTGACCGGCGGCCAGCCGCCGTTCGAGGTCCTGGCCGAGCGGCTGCGCGCAGGCGGGACGCTGTGCCTGCTCGCCGACCGCGACCTGTCCTCCCGCGGAGTCGGGGTCGACTTCTTCGGCGCCCGTACCCGGATGCCGGCCGGTCCGGCCGCCCTCGCGCTGCGCACCGGTGCCGTGCTCCTGCCGGTGACGCTGTCGTTCCGGCCGGACGGCTGGGCGACCGTCATCCACCCGCCCGTCGAGCCGACCGACGTCGCCGCCATGACCCAGTCGATGGCCGACGCCTTCGCCCGGGGGATCGCCGAGCACCCGGCGGACTGGCACATGCTGCAGCGGCTCTGGCTCGACGACCTCGACGTCGACGACCCCCGTCGTCGCGAGGTCGGAGCGTGAAGGTCGGGCTGGTCTGCCCCTACACCTGGGACACCCCGGGAGGGGTCAAGGCGCACGTCGACGACCTCGCGCACGAGCTCCTGCGGCTCGGCCACGAGGTGCAGGTGCTGGCCCCCGTCGACGAGCCGGACGCCCCCGACGTCCCCGCCTGGGTGACGTCCGCGGGGCGCGCGGTCCCCATCCCCTACAACGGCTCGGTCGCGCGGCTGGTCTTCGGCCCGCTGTCGCTGGCGCGGGCCCGGCGGTGGCTGCGCGACGGCGACTTCGACGTCCTGCACGTGCACGAGCCGATGGTGCCGAGCGTGTCGATGCTCGCCTGCTTCGCCGCCGACGGCCCGATGGTCGCGACCTTCCACTACGCCGCCGAGCGGTCCCGCGCCCTGCAGGTCTTCGGCAACGCCATGCAGCCGGCACTCGAGAAGGTGACCGGTCGGATCGCGGTGTCGCCGGCCGCCCGCCGGGTGGTGGTCGAGCACCTGAGCGGCGACGCCGTCCTCATCCCCAACGGCGTCGACGTCGGCCGCTTCACCGGGGCCGAGCCGCTGCCGGGCCGTGGCGGCGAGCCGACCGTGGTCTTCCTCGGGCGCATCGACGAGCCGCGCAAGGGCCTGGCCGTGCTGCTCGAGGCGCTTCCCGAGCTGGTCCGCCTGGTGCCCGACGTGCGGCTGCTCGTCGCCGGACCGGGGAATGCCGACGACGTCCGCGCGCTCGTGCCGCGGTCCCTGCGCGACCGCGTCGAGCTGCTCGGCCTGGTCGCCGAGCAGGACAAGCCGCGGGTCTATGCCAGCGGCACCGTGTACTGCGCCCCGAACACCCACGGCGAGTCGTTCGGCATCGTGCTCACCGAGGCGATGGCGACCGGCACCCCGGTCGTGGCGAGCGCGCTGCCGGCCTTCCGCCGGGTGCTGCAGGACGGCGCTGCGGGCGTGCTCTTCCCGGTCGGTGACGCCGAGGCCCTGGCGCACGCCCTCGCCGGCCTGCTCGACGACCCGGAGCGGCGCGCGCGGCTGTCGGCCGCGGCGGCCGAGGCGGTCCAGGCCTACGACTGGTCGACCGTGACCGCGCGGGTGGTCGAGGTGTACGAGACGGCCGTGGCCGCCGCCCCGTCCCACCACGTCGAGCTGGATGCCGACCTCGACGTCCTCCTGCGGCCGGAGGAGCCCGAGCCCGAGCCCGTCGACGGCGACGACGTCGGCCGGCTGCTGCCGACGCTGCGGCGCTGGAAGGCCCTGCGGACGGGCAGGTCCGGCTCGTGAGCGTGACCACCGCCGTTCTCGTGCTGCTCGCCGTGCTCCTGTCCGGGGTGTACCTGTCCTGGACGGCCGGGCGGCTGGACCGGCTGCACGCCCGCGTCGACGCCGCGTGGGCGGCACTCGACGCGCAGCTGGTCCGCCGGGCAGCGGCCGCCCTCGCCCTGGTGCCGCTCCTGCCGCCGGCCGAGGCCGCTGCCCTCGACGCGGCTGCGCACGCCTGCATCGAGGCGCGGGACGAGGGCCGGGAGGCGGTCGAGAACCGGCTGTCCCGGGCACTGCGGTCCGCCCTCGCCGTGCTGCCGCCCGGCACCGAGCTCGAGGAGCTGCAGAGCGCCGTGACGCGGGTGGGGCTCGCGCGCTCGTTCCACAACGCCGCGGTCAAGGACACCCGCGCCCTGCGCTTCCGGCGCATCCCGCGGGCGCTGCGGCTCAACGGGCGCCGGGCCATGCCGGAGTACTTCGAGATCGACGACACGTCGCTGCTGCAGGCCGTTCCCCGGCCGCCGACCTAGTGTGGAGCGGCGTGAGCACCCCGCGCCGCGCCCGTCCCGCCCTCGTCGCCCTCGTCGCGGCGATCAGTCTGCTGCTGGTCACGGCCTGCGGCGGGGACGAGCCGGCCGCCGCGCCGCCGCCCGCCGAGCCGACGGAGGAGGCGCCGCCGCCCCCGCCGCCGGTCGACCCGCTCACCGGCGTCGCGCCCGAGCCCACCTCGCCGCTGGTCGCGGTCAAGGTGGACAACTCGCCGCTCGCCAGGCCGTTCCACCGTGGCCTCGAGTTCGCCTCGACGGTCTACGTCGAGCTCGTCGAGGGCGGCGCCACCCGGTTCCTGGCGCTGTACTCCCAGCCGGTCGACACCGAGATCGGCCCGGTCCGGAGCCTGCGCGAGAGCGACATCGAGCTGCTCACCCAGCACGGCCGGATCGGCGTCGCGTTCACCGGAGCCAACCCGGGGGTGCTGGGGACGTTCCGGCAGACGGTGCAGGACGGCACCTTCGTGGAGGTGTCCTACGAGAACCGGCCGGAGCTCTACCGGCTGGCCGAGCGACGTCGCGACGCCCGCAACTTCTTCGCGGTGCCCGCCCGGCTGGCCGAGGCTGCCGGGGACGCCTCGCCGGCGCGCGACGTCGGCCTGCGGTTCGACCCGGCCGTGCTCGAGGGCGCGCCGCCGGCCGGCGGCGCCAGCGTGGTCTTCAGCGACCGGGAGACCGTCGCGGTGGGCTACGACCCCGCGGCCGGCACCTACTCGCTGTCCTGGGCGGGCGCACCGATCGCCGGTGCGGCGCCGGCCAACGTCGTCGTGCAGCAGGTGCGCATCAGCGAGAGCGGCTACCGGGACGTCACCGGCGCCGTCACCCCCTTCACCCACACGATCGGTGAGGGCGCGGTGCACGTGCTGCGCGACGGCGTCCTCGTGTCCGGCTCGTGGTCACGCCCGGACCACGGCGCCGGCACCGCGCTGGTCGACGGAGCGGGCCGCCCGATCGCTCTCAAGCCCGGCCCGACCTGGGTGCTCCTGCAGCCGCAGGGCCTGCCGTTCAACCCGAGCTGACCGCCGCGCTGCGACGTAGACTCGCCCGCGGGGCCCCGGCTCCGCCCACCGCCTGCGAGGAGCACCTGTCGTGTCCGCCACTGACGCCCAGCCGCCCGTCCCGCCCGCCAGCACCGGCGCGCCCGCGCTCGGCACCGACCGCGTGAAGCGCGGCATGGCCGAGATGCTCAAGGGCGGCGTCATCATGGACGTCGTCGACGCCGAGCAGGCGGGCATCGCGGAGGAGGCCGGCGCCGTCGCCGTCATGGCGCTCGAGCGCGTGCCCGCCGACATCCGGCGCGACGGCGGCGTCGCGCGCATGAGCGACCCCGACATGATCGACGGCATCCAGGCCGCCGTGAGCATCCCGGTCATGGCCAAGGCGCGGATCGGGCACTTCGTCGAGGCCCAGGTGCTGCAGGCGATCGGTGTGGACTACGTCGACGAGTCCGAGGTGCTGACCCCGGCCGACTGGGCACACCACATCGACAAGCGGGCGTTCACCGTCCCGTTCGTCTGCGGCGCCACCAACCTCGGCGAGGCACTCCGGCGCATCTCCGAGGGTGCGGCGATGATCCGCTCCAAGGGCGAGGCCGGCACCGGCGACGTCAGCCAGGCCACCACGCACATCCGCACGATCCTGTCCGAGATCAAGAAGCTGACCGTCATGGACGACAGCGAGATCTTCGCCGCGGCCAAGGAGCTGCGGGCACCGGTCGAGCTGGTCCGCGAGACCGCCGAGCTCGGCCGCCTGCCGGTGGTGCTGTTCGTCGCCGGCGGCGTGGCCACCCCGGCCGACGCGGCGATGATGATGCAGCTCGGCGCCGACGGCGTGTTCATCGGCAGCGGCATCTTCAAGAGCGGCGACCCGGCCGCCCGGGCCCGCGCCTGCGTGGAGGCCACCGCCTACTACGACGACGCCGAGCGCATCGCCAAGGTCAGCCGGGGCCTCGGCGAGGCGATGGTCGGCATCGCCGCCGACCAGCTCGGCGCGGGCGACCTGCTGGCCCAGCGCGGTTGGTAGCGGTCACCCCGTCGAGAGGCCCGAAGGTCGGCGTCCTCGCGCTGCAGGGCGACGTCCGCGAGCACACGGCCGCGCTGCGGGCCGCCGGTGCCGAGCCGGTGCCCGTGCGGCGGGTGGACGAGCTCGCCGGCCTGGACGGGCTGGTGCTGCCCGGCGGCGAGTCGACGACGATCGGCCGCCTGCTGCAGGTCTTCGAGCTGCTCGAGCCGCTGCGCGCGGCCGTCGCCGGCGGGCTGCCGGTGTACGGCTCCTGCGCCGGGATGATCCTGCTGGCCCGCGACGTGGTCCGTGAGCCGGCGGACGGCCGGCCCGACCAGCCGACGCTCGGCGGGCTCGACGTCACCGTCCGGCGCAACGCCTTCGGCACGCAGGTCGACAGCTTCGAGGCCGACCTGCCGCTCGAGGGCGTCGACGGCGGCGACGTGCACGGCGTCTTCATCCGCGCGCCCTGGGTCGAGTCGACCGGGGACGGGGTCAAGGTGCTCGCACGGGTCCCGGCCGGCGCACCGGCCGCGGGTAGGGTCGTCGCCGTCCGGCAGGGGCCGTTGCTGGCCACGTCGTTCCACCCCGAGCTCACCGGCGACGGCCGGGTGCACGCTCTGTTCGTCGACATCGTGAGGGAGACCCACTCATGAGCGGCCACTCCAAGTGGGCGACCACCAAGCACAAGAAGGCCGTGGTCGACGCCAAGCGCGGCAAGCTGTTCGCCAAGCTCATCAAGACCATCGAGGTGGCGGCGCGCACCGGCGGGGGAGACCCGGCCGGCAACCCGACGCTCGCCGACGCCATCGCCAAGGCCAAGTCGCAGTCGGTGCCCAACGACAACATCGACCGCGCGGTCAAGCGCGGCAGCGGCGAGCTCGGAGACGCCGCGGCCTACGAGGAGATCACCTACGAGGCCTACGGCCCCGGCGGCGTGGCCCTCATGGTCGAGTGCCTCACCGACAACCGGAACCGGGCCGCGGCCGAGGTGCGCACGGCCATCACCCGCAACGCGGGCAACCCCGCCGACCCGGGGTCGGTGGCCTACCTGTTCTCCCGCAAGGGCGTCGTGCTCGTGACCAAGTCCGACGGCGTCACCGAGGACGACGTCACGCTCGCCGTGCTCGAGGCCGGTGCGGAAGACGTCACCGACCTCGGCGAGGCGTTCGAGGTGGTCAGCGACGCCACCGACACCCACGCCGTGCGCCTGGCCTGCACCGACGCCGGGCTCGAGGTGGAGTCGGCCGACATCGCCTGGCTGCCGAGCGTCAGCGTGCCGCTCGAGGAGGAGGACGCCCGCAGGGTGCTGCGCCTGGTCGAGGCGCTCGAGGACCTCGACGACGTCCAGAACGTCTGGGCCAACTTCGACATCAGCGACGAGATCCTCGAGTCCGTCTGACGGCGATGCCGTCGCACCGGCGCCCAGACGGCCCGGGCGGCGCGGCCCGGCCCGCCCGCCCCGGCCCGGCTCGGCCCGCCGGGCAGCAGCGTGCGCCGGCGCACGGGGGCGATCTCTGACGGCCGTCCCGGCGCAGCCCGTCCCCTCGACGTCAGAGATCACTGGCGTAGGCGTGGCCCGTGGCTGATCTCTGACGGCCCCTGAGCCTGACGCCGATCCGGTCGCCGTCAGAGATCGCGGGGGCGGAGGGCGTCCGGGTCACGACACGGCGCGCCGCCACCGACGGTGAGCTCCGCGCGCCTCCCCGCCGACGACGGGCCCTGCCTCTAGGCTGCCGAACACCTGTTCGGACTGGGAGGTGCTGTGCGCGTGCTCGGGGTCGACCCCGGCCTGACCCGCTGCGGGCTGGGCGTGGTCGACGGCGCCCCCGGTCGCCCGCCGGTGCTCGTGGCCGTCGACGTCGTCCGCACCCCTGCCGCCCACGACCTGGGAGCCCGGCTGGTGGCCCTCGAGGTCGCGTTCGAGGCCTGGCTCGACGAGCACGCGCCCGACGCCGTGGCGGTCGAGCGGGTCTTCGCCCAGGCCAACGTGCGCACGGTCATGGGCACCGCGCAGGCGGGTGCGGTCGCCGTGGTGTGCGCCGCCCGGCGAGGCATCCCGGTGGCGCTGCACACGCCGTCGGAGGTCAAGGCGGCCGTCACCGGCAGCGGGCGGGCCGACAAGGCGCAGGTCGGCACGATGGTCACCCGCCTGCTGCGCCTGCCGGCCGCCCCGCGCCCGGCCGACGCCGCCGACGCCCTGGCGCTCGCCATCTGCCACCTGTGGCGGGCCCCGGCCGCTGCCCGGCTGCAGCAGGCGGTGCGCGCGTGATCGCCTCGGTCGAGGGCGTCGTCACGGCGCTCACCGCCGACGGCGTCGTCGTGCGGGTCGGGGGAGTGGGGCTCGACGTGCACACCACCGCCGGCACCCGCGCCCGGCTGCGCGTGGGCGACGACGCCGCGCTCGCCACCAGCCTGGTGGTGCGGGAGGACAGCCTGACCCTCTACGGCTTCGCCGACGACGACGAGCGCGCCGTCTTCGAGCTGCTGCAGACCGCCTCCGGCGTCGGACCTCGGCTGGCACAGGCCGTGCTCACGGTGCACACCCCCGACACCGTGCGCCGGGCGCTGGTCGAGGAGGACCTCGCCGCCCTGGTGCTCGTGCCCGGCATCGGCAGGAAGGGAGCACAGCGGATGGTGCTCGAGCTCAAGGACAAGGCCGGCGCCGTCCCGTCCGGCGCAGCGCCGGCCGTCCCGGGCGGCCCCGCCTGGCGCGAGACGCTGGTGCAGGCCCTCGTCGGCCTCGGCTGGAGCACCGCCCAGTCCGACGACGCCGTCGCGCGACTGGCCGAGGCGCACCCCGGCGCCGGGCCGGACGACGTCCCGGCGCTGCTGCGCGAGGCCCTCGCCACCCTGGGGAAGGCGCGATGAGCGACGAGCAGCTGAGCCGGCTGGAGGAGGACGAGCTCACCCGGCGCGCCGCTCTGGTGCGCCCCGAGGCGGGCGACGAGGAGCGTCAGGTGGAGGCCGCGCTGCGGCCGCGCCGGCTGGAGGAGTTCGTCGGCCAGGAGCGGGTCCGCGAGCAGATCAGCCTCGTGCTGCAGAGCGCCCAGCGGCGCGGCCGCCCGCCGGACCACGTCCTGCTCTCGGGGGCGCCCGGCCTCGGCAAGACGTCCCTGGCCATGATCATCGCGGCCGAGCTCGGCGCGGGCCTGCGGATCACCAGCGGCCCCGCACTCGAGCGGGCCGGCGACCTCGCCGCCCTGGTCACCTCCCTCCAGCCGGGCGAGGTGCTGTTCATCGACGAGGTGCACCGCATGGCGCGCCCCGCCGAGGAGCTGCTCTACATGGCGATGGAGGACTTCCGGGTCGACGTCGTGGTGGGCAAGGGCCCTGGCGCGACGGCGATCCCGCTCGACGTCGAGCCGTTCACCCTCGTCGCCGCCACCACCCGGGCAGGGCTGCTCACCGGCCCTCTGCGCGACCGGTTCGGCTTCACCGCGCACATGGAGCCCTACAGCCCGGCCGAGCTCGAGCGGGTCCTCACCCGCTCGGCCGGGCTGCTCGGGGTCGACCTGCGCCCCGACGGCGCGGCGGAGGTCGCCGGCCGGTCCCGCGGCACGCCCCGCATCGCCAACCGGTTGCTGCGCCGCGTGCGCGACTTCGCCGAGGTGCGCGCCGACGGCGTCGTCACCCGCACGGTCGCCCGTGACGCCCTCGCGCTCTACGACGTCGACGAGCTCGGCCTCGACCGGCTCGACCGTGCGGTGCTCGACGCGCTCGTGCGCCGCTTCGGCGGGGGACCTGTCGGCCTGTCGACACTGGCGGTCGCCGTCAGCGAGGAGGCCGAGACCGTCGAGGAGGTGGCCGAGCCCTTCCTGGTGCGCACCGGCCTGGTCGCCCGCACGCCGCGCGGCCGCGTGGCCACCCCCGCCGCGTGGGCGCACCTCGGCCTGACCCCACCGCTCGGACGGCTGCCGGTCGCCGATCCGCTGCCGCTGGACCTCGGCGGCCGGCCCGACGACCGCGCTGCGGGCGGCCGCACCGGAGGCTGAGGTCGGCGCTCCGTAGACTCGCCCGGTGATGATCTCCGCCGAGGGCCGCCCGTGACCGACGTGACGCTGCTCTACCTGCTGGTCCTGCTCGTCGCCGGCTACCTGCTCCTGGTCCGGCCGGCCCGGGCTCGCGCCCGGCAGATGGCCGAGGTCCGCGCCGGCATGCAGGTCGGCACCCGGGTGATGACGACGGCCGGGCTGCTCGCCACCGTCGCGAGCATCGACGACGACGACGACACGGTGCTGCTCGAGATCGCGCCCGGCGTGCAGGCCCGGTTCGCCGCCCAGGCGGTCGTGCGGATCCTGGACGAGCCGGCGCCCACCGAAGACCCGGCCTGATGCCCCTCGACGTCCCGGCGCTGCTCCGGTCCCGGATCGCCGACGTGCCGGACTTCCCGATCCCGGGCGTGGGGTTCAAGGACATCTCCCCGCTGCTCGCCGACCACGTCGCGTTCGCCGCGGCCGTCGACGCCGTCGTCGCCCATCACGGGCGCGGAACGGTGGACAAGGTGGCCGGCATCGAAGCCCGCGGCTTCCTGCTCGGCGCCCCGGTCGCCTACCACCTCGGCGCCGGCTTCGTGCCGGTGCGCAAGGCGGGCAAGCTGCCCAAGGCCACGCACGAGGTCCGCTACGACCTCGAGTACGGCTCGACCGCCATCCAGGTGCACCGGGACGCCTTCGCCCCCGGCGACCGGGTGCTCGTCGTCGACGACGTCCTCGCCACCGGCGGCACCGCCGCTGCAGCCGTGAGCCTGGTCGAGCAGGCCGGCGCCGTCCCCGTCGGCCTCTCGATCCTGCTCGAGCTGACCTTCCTGCAGGGGCGGCAGACGGTGGCGCGCAGCCACCCCGACCTGGACGTGCACGCGCTCCTGACGTACTGACCGCTCGGCCTGTGCCAGCCCGGCTGCGCTCCCTACACTGAGGACTGGCCCCCTTCCAGGACAGGAGCCGACGGTGGCGGCGGACGGCACGCAGCTGGGCACCGTCGCAGGCGCGCCCGCAGGTCCGCTGCCGCGCACCGCACCCGCGGAGCCCGAGCCCGACACCGCCGCGCCGGAGACCGCCGTCGAGCCGCCCAGCCCGGTCGAGGTCGTGGGCAACAGCTACGTGGGGCCGCTCGCCGCCCGCCCGGGGGCCGCTGCCGTGCCGGCCCCCACCCCGACCGACGGCGCCGCCTCGCCGGATGCCCTTCTGCGCAGCGCGACCGGCCCGCCGACCGGGCGCAGGGTGCGGGCCCGGCTCGCCCGGCTCACCGCCACCAAGCCCGGTGGCGTGCCGCCGGTCCTCGAGCCGCTCAGCCGCACCATCAAGGCCAGCCACCCCAAGGCCGACCTGCGTCAGGTCGTAAGGGCCTACGAGGTGGCCGAGCAGGCGCACACCGGGCAGTCGCGTCGCAGCGGCGACCCGTACATCACCCACCCGCTCGCCGTCACGACGATCCTGGCCGAGCTCGGCATGGACACGACCACGCTCGTCGCCGCCCTGCTGCACGACGTCGTCGAGGACACGCCGTTCAGCCTCGTCGACGTCGAGCGGGAGTTCGGCCGCGACGTCGCCCACCTCGTCGACGGCGTCACCAAGCTCGACAAGGTGCACTTCGGCGGCCACGCGATGGCGGCAGAGGCCGAGACGATCCGCAAGATGGTCGTGGCGATGGCCCGCGACCCCCGGGTGCTCGTCATCAAGCTGGCCGACCGGCTGCACAACATGCGCACGCTGCGCTACCTGCCGGTGGAGAAGCAGGAGCGCAAGGCCCGCGAGACCCTCGAGATCTTCGCCCCGCTGGCGCACCGGCTCGGGATGAACACGCTCAAGTGGGAGCTCGAGGACCTCGCGTTCGCCACCCTGTACCCCAAGCGCTACGACGAGATCGTGCGCCTCGTGGCCGACCGGGCGCCGTCGCGCGACACCCAGCTGGCGCAGGTCGTCGACAAGGTGCAGGCCGACCTCAAGGCCGCGAAGATCCGGGCGACGGTCACCGGTCGGCCCAAGCACTACTACTCGATCTACCAGAAGATGATCGTGCGCGGCCGCGACTTCACCGACATCTACGACCTCGTCGGCATCCGCGTGCTCGTCGACTCGGTGCGCGACTGCTACGCGGCCCTCGGCACCATCCACGCCCTGTGGTCACCGGTCCCCGGCCGGTTCAAGGACTACATCGCGATGCCCAAGTTCAACATGTACCAGTCGCTGCACACGACCGTGATCGGCCCCGAGGGCAAGCCGGTCGAGATGCAGATCCGCACCGTCGACATGCACAAGCGGGCCGAGTACGGCATCGCCGCCCACTGGAAGTACAAGGAGGGCGGCACCAAGGACGGCGTGTCCGGCGCTCCGACGGTCAAGGGCGACGACATGACCTGGCTGCGCCAGCTGCTCGACTGGCAGAAGGAGGCCGCCGAGCCGGGCGAGTTCCTCGACTCGCTGCGCTACGACCTGCACACCACCGAGGTCTTCGTCTTCACCCCCAAGGGCGACGTCGTCTCGCTGCCGGCCGGTGCGACGCCGGTCGACTTCGCCTACGCCGTGCACACCGAGGTCGGCCACCGCTGCATCGGCGCCCGCGTGAACGGCCGGCTCGTGCCGCTCGAGTCCACGCTCGACAACGGCGACGTCGTCGAGATCTTCACCAGCAAGGCTGAGAGCGCCCACCCCTCGCAGGACTGGCTGCAGTTCGTCAAGAGCCCGCGGGCGCGCAACAAGATCCGCCAGTGGTTCGCCAAGGAGCGGCGCGAGGACGCCGTCGAGGCCGGCAAGGAGGCCCTCGCGCGCGCCGTGCGCAAGCAGGGCCTGCCGCTGCAGCGGGTGCTCGGGGGGGAGGCGCTGCCCAACCTGGTCAAGGACCTGCGCCTCACCGACGTCACCGCGCTCTACGTCGAGATCGGCGAGGGGCGCCTCGCCGCGCAGAGCGTCGTGCAGAAGGTCATGACGGCGCTCGGCGGCACCGAGGGGGCGGTCGAGGACCTCGCCGAGACGGCGGTCCCGACCCGCCCGGCGCCGCGCACCGGCTCGACCGGCGAGCCGGGAGTGGTCGTCAAGGGGGTCACCGACGTCTGGGTGAAGCTCGCGCGATGCTGCACGCCGGTACCCGGTGACGCGATCGTCGGCTTCGTCACCCGCGGGCGCGGCGTGTCGGTGCACCGCAAGGACTGCGTCAACGCCGGTCCCCTGCTCGCCACGCAGGAGCGGGTCGTCGAGGTCGAGTGGGCTCCCACCGCCGGCTCGATGTTCCTCGTCGCCGTGCAGGTCGAGGCCCTCGACCGCACCCGCCTGCTGTCGGACGTGACGCGCGTGCTGTCCGACGCCCACGTCAACATCCTGTCGGCGACGGTGACGACGACGCGCGACCGCGTGGCGGTGTCGCGGTTCACCTTCGAGATGGGCGACCCCAAGCACCTGGGGCACGTGCTGGCCCTCGTGCGCTCGGTCGAAGGCGTGTACGACGCCTACCGCGTCACCAACTGACCCCGCCGGACCACCTCGCGGGGTGACACTCCCGTCGCGGCGCTTGACGTGCCTCGAACCGCACAGCACCGTTCTGCAGGTGCCCCCGTTGACCGCTCCGTTCCTGGCTGCCGCGGTCCTGGTGGCCCTGGCCGGCTGGCTCAAGGTGCAGCGACCGGCCGAGACGGCGCAGGCGCTGCGGACGCAGGGCCTGCCGAGCGCCCCGGTGCTCGTGCGGCTGCTCGGCGTCGTCGAGCTGGTCGTCGCCGGGCTCGCGCTGGCCGGCACGACCGTCGGGGCGATCACGCTGACGGCTCTCTACGCCGGCTTCACCGGTTTCGTGCTGCTCGCGCTGCTGCGCGGCCGGCCGCTGAGCTCGTGCGGCTGCTTCGGCTCGCCGGACACCCCGCCGTCGTGGTGGCACGTCGGCGTCACCTCCTCCTCCGCCGTGTGCGCAGGCGCCGTCGCCGCTCTCGGGACCTCGGCCGGCCTGCCTGCGCTCGCAACCGCCTCGTGGGGTGCAGGCCTCGCCGCCGTGGCCGGCACCGTCCTCGTCCTCGGCCTGGCCTACGCCGTCCTCGCCGAGCTGCCGCCGGTGCTCACCGCGGCGGCGCGCCGACCCGATCCCGCCGAGCCGGTGCACCCCGCCGTCTTCCAGATCGTCCCCAGGAGTGCTGCGCAGTGATCGTCCTCGTCGTCGCCCTGACTCTCGCCGTGGCCCTGCTCGGGCTGCTGGTCGTCGGGCTCCTGCGCAGCCACGCCGAGATCCTCCGGCAGCTGCACGAGCTCGGTGCCGGCCGGGAAGACACCGCACCCGGTGCCCAGCAGCGCGAGGCGCCGTTCGAGGTGCGCGACGGCGTGGTCGAGCCGGCCGGCGTCACCGGCACGGCCGCGCACGACGTCGCCGGGCTCACCACCGCCGAGGAGGCCGCGGCGGTCAGCGTCGTCGGCGTCGCCCACAACACGCTCCTGGCGTTCCTGTCCACCGGCTGCGCCACCTGCGAGGGGTTCTGGGACGTCTTCGCCTCCCCGGCCGGCACCGGGCTGCCCGACGGCACCCGCCTGGTCGTGGTCACCAAAGGGCCGGAGCACGAGAGCGAGTCGGCGCTGCGGGCGGTCGCCCCGCCCGGCCTGCCGCTGGTCATGAGCACCGAGGCCTGGGACGACTACGGCGTGCCCGGCAGCCCGTACTTCGTGCTCGTCGAAGGCACGTCCGGCCGGGTCGCCGGCGAGGGCTCGGCGACGGCGTGGGAGCAGGTCGGGCGCCTGGTCAGCGAGGCGATGGCCGACCGCTCGCTGGCCATCGGCCGGCACGTGCACGGCGAGGAGGACCGCGGTGACGGCGCGCACCGCGAGGCGCGCGCGAACCGCGAGCTGCTCGCCGCCGGCATCGGCCCGGACCACGAGAGCCTCTACGTGACCGCCGACGACCTCGCCGCCGACCTCGCCGCCGACCGGCCCGCCGGCGACGCGACGGCCCGGAGCTGACGTGGACCTGCCCCTGTTCGCCCTGCTGCTCGGCGTGCCGCTCGCGGCCGTCGCCGCGCTGCGCGCCACCTGGAGCCCTTGAGGTGAGTCGATGCTGACCAGCATCACCCCGCTCGGTGAGCGGGGACGCGCCAGCCGGTGGACCGTCACGGCCACCGCCTACGTCGTCGGCTCCGTGCTCGGCGGCCTCCTGCTCGGCCTCGTCGCGGGCACGCTCGGCAGCCTGCTGCCCCTGGAGCGGACCGCCGTCGCCGGGGCTGCAGCCGCCGTCGTTGCCGTGGCCGCCGCTCTCGCCCTGCTCGTCGAGATCGGCCGCCTGCCCCAGCCCCCGACGCTGCACCGCCAGGTCGACGAGGACTGGCTCCACCGCTACCGCGGCTGGGTGTACGGGTTCGGCTACGGCGCGCAGCTGGGCTTCGGCCTGGTCACCATCGTCACGTCGCCGGTCCTGTACGTGGCGCTGCTGCTCGCCGCGCTCACCGGCTCGCCGCTCGGCGGCGCGGTGGTCGGCGTCGTCTTCGGCCTGGTGCGTGCGCTGCCGGTCCTGGCGCTGCGCTCGGTGCACAGCACCGCGCAGCTGACCGCGGCGGCCCGCCGCACCGAGCAGCTCGCACCGGTCGGACGGCGCCTGGTCACCGCCGCGCTCGCCGCCGTCGCGCTCGGCGCGGCCGGTGTCGCCCTCACCACCGGAGGAGGAGCATGAAGCTGCGTGCCCACGGCATGGCCGTCGAGCGCAAGCCGGGCTGGGAGGTGCGCATCGGCCGCCGGTCCGCCGACGGCGGCGAGCCCGGCGGCCGGCCCCGGCCTGTCCTGCACGCGGCGACGGTGCCGCTGCCCGAGACCCGCGGCGACTTCGGCGGCGGCGTCACGCCGCTGCTCACCAGCGACGACGTGTTCGTGTGCCTGTTCGAGTACGAGCCCGAGGCCGTGGGCACCCCGCTGTTCGCGACGAAGGGGCGGCCGAGCGTTCGTCCCGCGGACTTCAGCCCGGCGCAGCTGCAGCGCACCATTCCCGGGCAGTCAGGCATGCAGTACTTCTTCTCCGAGGGCGACCGCGCCTTCTGCCTCTATGTCGTCCTGGGCAGCCACGCCCGCCGCGCCGCCCTCGTGCGCAAGGTGAACGACGTGCTCGCCACCCTCGACCTCGATGCCGGAGCCCGCTCGTGACCCTCGAGACGACCGCCCTCACCCCGACCGGCGAGTCGGCGTCCGGCGCCGCCCGTCCCCGGCTGCTCGCGCTCGTGGACAGGATCGCCGGCGTGCTCGACGACCGGAGCAGTCGCCGCGGCTTCCTGGCCCGGGTGGCGGTGGTCGGCTCGGCCGTGGCCGTCGCGCCGGTGCAGTACGCGCTGCGTCCCGGCACCGCCTACGCGAACGTCTGCGGCACCCAGTCGACGTGCAGCTCGGGCTACACGGTCTTCTGCGCCACCATCAACAACGGCGTGAACCGCTGCCCACCCAACAGCCTGGTCGGCGGCTGGTGGAAGACCGACGGCTCGGGCTTCTGCTGCGGCAGCACCCGCTACTACATCGACTGCCACAGCTACTGCTCCTGCGGCTGCGGCGGCGGCTCGCGCTTCTGCGGCGAGGGCTGCCGGTCCTGCTCGTGCGGCTGCGGCCCGAGCGGCCAGTGCGACCAGCGCCGGGTGTGCTGCAACAACTTCCGCTACGGGCAGTGCATGCAGCACGTGTCCTGCACCGGCCCGGTGTGGTGCCGCGTCGTCACCTGCACACCACCGTGGCGCATCCCGCAGTGGCGCTGCACCACCACCTCGGCCACCGACAGCAACACCGCCTCGCACAGCGCACCGCTGGTGCCCGGATGCACGCCGGTGGTGCGCAAGCACACCGCGCTCGGCGGCCCGGGCGGCAAGCTGGGAGAGCCGACGACGGGTGAGCTGACCACCCGCGACGGGCGGGGGCGGTTCACGAACTACGACGGCGGGGGGATCCTGTCGCACCCCGAGCTCGGCGCATTCGCCTTCTTCGGCTCGATCCGCGACAAGTACTACGCCCTGCAGGGCGAGCGCGGGAAGCTCGGCTACCCCCGTTCCGATGAGAACCCCGCCGCTGACGGCCAGGGCTACTGGAACCACTTCCAGGGCGGCGACATCTGGTGGCACCCGAGGTACGGGACGCGGGTGATGTACGGCTCGATCCGCGACAAGTTCTACGCCTACGGCTGGGAGCGCGGGAAGCTCGGCTACCCGACGTCGGACGAGATCCGCAGCCCCGACGGGCAGGGGTACTTCAACACCTTCGTCGGCGGCGACGTCTACTGGCACCCCCGCCACGGCACGTCCGCGCTGTTCTACGCCATCCGTGACAAGTACGTCGCGCTCGGCCGGGAGCGCGGCAAGCTCGGCTACCCGACCTCGGACGAGACCCGCAGCACCGACGGTGTCGGGTACTTCAACCGGTTCGTGGGCGGCGACGTCTACTGGCACCCGCAGCACGGCACCCGCGTCCTGTACTACGCGATCCGCGACACGTTCACGCAGTGGGGCCGGGAGCGCGGCAAGCTGGGCTACCCGACGTCGGACGAGACCCGCAGCACCGACGGCGTCGGGTACTTCAACCGGTTCGTGGGCGGTGACGTCTACTGGCACCCGCAGCACGGCACCGCGGCGATGTTCTACGCCATCCGCGACACGTTCACCGCGCTCGGCCGCGAGACCGGCGTGCTCGGCTACCCCACCACCGACGAGCGCTCCACCGTGCGGGGCGGCACCTACAACGACTTCAGCGGCAGCAACGGCCAGGCGGCGTCGATCTACTGGTCGCCGGCGACGGGCACGTTCAGCGTCCGCGGCGTGATCCGCACCGAGTGGCTGCGGCTCGGCGGCGCCGGCGGCGAGCTGGGCTTCCCGACGTCGGAGCCGTACGGCGTCAGCGGCGGCCGGACGCGCAGCGACTTCGAGAACGGATCGCTCACCCACGACCCGGCGACCGGTCGGGTCACCCGCAGCTGACCTGCCGAGGGTGGACCCGGCAGGGTCAGCCGGCGGCCGGCTCCACCCGGAAGTCCAGGATCTGCACCGGGATGTTGGGTGCCGTCGTGCCGGCCTCGTCCGGAGGCGCGGCGCCGCCCTCGGCGATGCGGTCGAGCACGGCCAGCGACTCCTCGGACAGGCGGCCGAACGGCGTGTACTGCGCCGGCAGCTGGCTGTCGGCGTAGACGAGGAAGAACTGGCTGCCGTTGGTGTTCGGGCCGCTGTTGGCCATGGCCACGATCCCGCGCTCGTAGGTGGCGCCCTCGAGGTTCTCGTCGGCGAAGGTGTAGCCGGGCCCGCCGGTGCCGGTGCCGCTCGGGTCGCCGCACTGCAGGACGAAGATGCCCCGGTCGGTCAGGCGGTGGCACGGGGTGTCGTCGAAGAAGTCCGCCGCCGCGAGGTGCCGGAAGCTGTGCACGGTGCAGGGCGCCTCGGCGGTGAGCAGCTGGAACTGGATCTGGCCCTGATCGGTGTCGAGCACGGCGCGGTAGGGGGTCTGCCGGTCGACCTCGGGACCCGGCTGCTCGACCGGCCGGGACGGCTCGCGTCCGGCCTCGTAGGTGCAGGCGCCGGCGGTGGCGGGGTCGACGACGCCGTCCTCGGGCTCGCCGGTCGGTTCGGCGAGCGGGTCGGTCAGGGGGTCGGCCGGCTCCTCGGCCGGCTCGGCCGCGGGCGGTGTCTCGGTGGCCAGGGTGTCGGGGTCGTTGTCACCGGTGGTGGTGGCCACGGTGGCGAACGCCGCGGCACCGGCGACCAGGACGACCGCGACGACGCTCGCGACGATCGCGTTGCGGCGCCGCCGCCGGCGCTCCCGCTCGGTGCGCCTCGCGGCCTGCCGGGCCGCCCGCTGGCGGGCCAGCTCCCTCTCGCGCCTGCTGCTGGCCACGCACGTCCTCCTGGAGCTCCTGCGAACCGGGATGTCCCCGGCAGTCTAGGGAGAGAGCCGGCGGCGCGGGGCCGCCCCGCCGGTAGGGTCGGACAGCGACGCGGCGGGTGCTCTCGGCCGCCCCCTGCCCGGTTCGCCTGTCCCGTTCGTTGTCGGAAGGACTGCTGTGCTCGTCCGCGGGTTCCCGGCCCAGGCCTTCGACACCAACTGCTACGTCGTGGCGCCCGGCCCGGGCGAGCAGTGCGTGGTGGTCGACCCGGGCATCGGCGTGGAGGCGCAGCTCGACGAGCTCCTGGCAGAGCACCGGCTGCAGCCGGTGGCCGTCCTGCTGACCCACGGGCACCTCGACCACACCTTCTCGGTGACGCCGGTGTGCGGTGCGCGAGGCATCTCGGCCTACATCCACCCCGCCGACCGCGACCAGCTGGCCGACCCGGTGAAGTACCTGTCGCCCCAGTCCGGCTCGCTGTTCGGCGGCCGGCTGTCCTGGACCGAGCCCGACGACGTCGAGCTGCTCGACCCGTCGGCGCCGCTCGAGCTGGCCGGCCTGCACGTCAGCGTCGACCTCGCGCCGGGCCACACCCCGGGATCGGTCGTCTTCCGCCTGCCCGGCGTCGAGGCGGGCGGCGAGGCGGCGGCCCCGATCCTGCTCTCGGGCGACGTGCTGTTCGCCGGCTCGATCGGACGCACCGACCTGCCCGGCGGCTCCTGGGACCAGATGCAGGCCTCGCTGCGCGACGTGGTGCTGCCGCTGGCCGACGACACGATCGTCCTGCCGGGACACGGTCCGGCCACCACGATCGAGCGAGAGCGGACGACCAACCCGTTCCTGCAGGACCTGCCGCCCGCGCCGCCCTCGCGAGGGCTGTGATGCCGGCGCCGAAGGGCACCTACGACGTCCTGCCGGCCAGCGCCTTCCTCGCCGTGCGGGACGGGCTGCTGGCGCCGGCCGTCACGGCCGGGTACGGCTACGTCGAGCCGCCCGTCTTCGAGGAGACCGAGCTGTTCGTGCGCGGCGTCGGCGAGAGCACCGACGTCGTGAGCAAGGAGATGTTCACCTTCACCGACCGGGGCGGGCGCTCGCTGACGCTGCGCCCCGAGGGCACCGTCGGCGCCCTGCGGGCCGCGCTGGACGCCGGCCTCCACCGCGGAGCCCTGCCGGTCAAGCTGCGCTACGCCGGACCGATGTTCCGCGCCGAGCGCCCGCAGGCCGGCCGCTACCGGCAGTTCCAGCAGGTCGGCCTCGAGGCTCTGGGCCTCGACGACCCGGCGCTGGACGCCGAGGTGGTCGCCCTGGCCTGGCAGGCGTACGCCGACCTCGGGCTGCGGCAGGTCCGCCTGCTGCTCACCTCGCTCGGCGACCCACACTGCCGGCCGCAGTACCGGGCCCGACTGGCGGCGTTCCTCGACGGCCTCGACCTCGACGACGACACCCGTCGCCGGTCGCAGGTCAACCCGCTGCGGGTCCTCGACGACAAGCGGCCGGAGGTGCAGGCGCAGCTCGCCGCCGCCCCGCTCATGGTCGACGCCCTGTGCGACCCGTGCCGCCTGCACCTCGAGGCCGTGCAGCGGCACCTCGACGCCCTCGGGGTGCCGTTCGAGCCGGCACCGCGCCTCGTGCGGGGGCTCGACTACTACATGCGCACCACCTTCGAGTTCGTGCACGACGGGCTCGGCGCGCAGTCCGCGGTGGGGGGAGGCGGACGCTACGACGGGCTCTCGGAGTCCATCGGAGGCCCGCCCCTGCCCGGCATCGGCTGGGCGCTCGGCGTCGAGCGCACCCTGCTGGCGCTCGAGGCCGAGGGTGTCCCGCCTCCGGCGTCCGGTCAGGTCGAGGTCTTCCTCGTCCCGCTCGGGCAGGAGGCGAAGGACCGCGCCGTCGCGCTGGCCGGAGCGCTCCGGCGGAGCCGCGTGGCCGCCGACCTCGCCTACGGCGACCGCGGCATGAAGGGCGCCATGAAGGCCGCCGACCGCTCGGGGGCGCGCTACGCCGTCGTGCTCGGCGACCGCGACCTCGCCGACGGCGTCGGCCAGGTCAAGGACCTCCGCACGGGAGAGCAGGACGCAGTCCCGCTCGCCGAGCTCGTGACGACGCTGAAGGAGAGACTGCAGTGATCCGCACGCACGAGGCCGGGGCGCTCCGCGAGGAGCACGACGGCGCCGAGGTCGTCCTCGCCGGCTGGGTGGCCCGCCGCCGTGACCACGGCGGGGTCGCCTTCCTCGACCTGCGCGACGCCTCGGGGATCGTGCAGGTGGTCGTCCGGGAGAACGACATCGCCCATGACCTGCGGGCCGAGTACTGCGTCAAGGTCACCGGCTCGGTCCGGGTCCGGCCGGAGGGCAACCGCAACCCGGTGCTGCCGACCGGGGACGTCGAGGTCGACGCCGCGTCGGTCGAGGTCCTGTCGGCCGCTGCCGCGCTGCCGTTCCAGCTCGACGAGGAGCTGAACGTCGACGAGGAGGTGCGGCTGAAGTACCGCTACCTCGACCTGCGCCGCAGCGGTCCGGCGCACGCGCTGCGCACGAGGTCGCGCATCACCCGCGCCATCCGCACGGTGATGGAGGAGCGCGACTTCCTCGACATCGAGACGCCGACGCTCACCCGCTCGACGCCCGAGGGCGCCCGGGACTTCCTCGTGCCGGTGCGGCTCCAGCCGGGCACCTGGTACGCGCTGCCGCAGTCGCCGCAGCTGTTCAAGCAGCTGCTGATGGTCGCCGGCCTCGAGCGGTACTACCAGATCGCCCGCTGCTACCGCGACGAGGACGGCCGGGCAGACCGGCAGCCGGAGTTCACCCAGCTCGACGTCGAGATGAGCTTCCCCGACGAGGAGGACCTCTACGAGCTGACCGAGGACGTCTTCGCCCGCATCTGGCGGGACGTGCTCGGCATCGAGCTGACCACGCCGTTCCCGCGGATGCCCTACGACGAGGCGATGCGCCGCTACGGCAGCGACCGGCCGGACGTGCGCTTCGACGTCGAGCTCACCGACCTCACCGGCTACTTCGCAGAGACCCCGTTCCGCGTCTTCCAGGCCGAGCACGTCGGCGCCGTCGTCATGCCGGGCGGCGCCACCCAGCCGCGCAAGGTCTTCGACGCCTGGCAGGAGTGGGCCAAGCAGCGCGGTGCGCGCGGCCTGGCCTACGTCACCTTCCTCGAGGACGGCTCCCTCGGCGGCCCGGTCGCGAAGAACCTGTCCGAGGGCGAGCGCGAGGGCCTGCGCGAGGCAGTCGGTGCCTCGGTAGGCGACTGCGCCTTCTTCGCCGCGGGCTCGCGCCGTGACGCGCTCTCCCTGCTCGGCGCGACCCGGCTGGAGATCGCGCGCCGGCTCGACCTGCTCGACGACTCCCGGTGGGAGTTCCTGTGGGTCACCGACTTCCCGATGTTCGAGGAGGTGCTCGACGACGCCGGCAAGCCCGCCGGCTGGACGGCCGTGCACCACCCGTTCACCGCTCCGGCCGCCTCGCACGCGGCGAGCTTCCACACCGACCCGTCCGACGTCCCGGCCCGTGCCTACGACCTCGTGCTCAACGGCGCGGAGCTCGGGGGCGGCTCCATCCGCATCCACTCCTCGGACGTCCAGCGGCGGGTCTTCGACGTCATCGGCCTGACGCCGCAGGAGGCGCAGGAGCAGTTCGGCTTCCTGCTCGAGGCGTTCAAGTACGGCCCGCCGCCGCACGGCGGCATCGCGTTCGGCATCGACCGGATCGCGGCGATGGTGACGGGGAGCGAGTCGATCCGCGAGGTGATCGCGTTCCCGAAGACGGGTGGCGGCGGTGATCCGCTGACGGGTGCGCCGACGCCGATCACGGCCCAGCAGCGCACCGAGGCCGGCGTCGACGCGCCGCCGCCCGTAGCGCCGCAGAAGGGCTAGCGGGTCAGCTCGTACACCTGCGCCCACGTGGTCTCGTGGGCGAGGCGGGCCACCGTGCCGAGATCCCCGCTCGGCACGGTCCGGTCGACGAACAGCCACCGGACACCGAGGTCGCGCAGAGCCGCTGCGCGCTCCGGCGTCGGGTCCCGGAACAGCTCGTCGTTGAGCCTCAGCAGCTCCGGGTTCCAGAACGGCTTCGTCGCCGGGCCCTCGACCACGTCCGGGGACTCCGCCCAGGTGCGGGTGTAGGCCCAGCCCTCCACGAGCACCCGGCGCTCGGTGTAGGCGGCGACGACGAACCGCCGGGAGTCGCAGACCGCGGGCTCCGGCGTGCTGCAGTGCCGGTTGGTCGCGACGACGTCGCGACGATCGGAACGTTCCCGCAGCCAGCGGGCGGCCTCGACCTGGTCGGCGGAGAAGGCGTTCGCGGACGTCGGCCCGGCGGGAGCGGGGGAGTCCAGCAGCTCTCTCGGCCCGAGGGCGGGAAGGGCCGGCAGCACCACCGCGGCCAGCAGCGCGACCAGCGCTGTTGCGGGAACGGCGCTCCGCGCGTCCCGCGCCCGGAGGAGGATGCCGGTCACGAGCGCTCCCAGACCGAGCGCGACCGCGAACAGGGCCAGGGACAGCAGCACCCGGCGCACGGCCGCGCCGTCGTCCTCGACGTCGAGCACGGGCCCGAGCAGGGCCGCCGGCAGCCAGGCCGCGACGGTGCCGGTCACTGCCCCGGCGGCGAGCACCGCCCAGCGCAGGCGTCCGAGGCGCTCGACGACCACCACGAGTCCGGCTGCGGACCCGATCGCGAGGGCCGGCAGGGCGTTGCGCAGGAAGTAGTACTGACTGAGCCCCGGGTGGGCGAGAAGCACGACTGCCACGGCGCCCGCCACGCCTGTGCCGGCGAGCAGCCACAGCGCCGGATCGCGCCGGTCGCGGTGCGCGCAGAGCGCGACCCAGACCCCTGCGCCGCGCGCCAGCAGCATCACCAGAGCGGCGCCGGCGAAGGCCAGCACCAGGACGGGGCGGGCTGCCACGTAGCCGCGCGTGATGCCCAGGAGCTGCGCAACGGAGCCGGCAGCACCGGCCGGGTCCGGGACGGTGCCGGCCGTCGCGCCGCGGAACAGCACCGCGGCGCCGACGAGGAGGACTGCGAGCAGGAGAACCGCGTCAGCGAGGACGCGCCGGGCCTCGGCTGTGCGCAGGACCAGCGCCGCGGCCGCGGCCAGCGCCGCGCCGGCGACGACCACCGGCAGCGCGGAGGCCTTCATCCCGACGGCCAGCAGCGCGAGGAGCAGCAGCACCCAAATGGCGCCGGCCCGGCCCTGCCCACGCCAGCGCACAGCCAGCACGACGAACAGCCCGGTGACCAGCGGAACCGACAGGCTCAGGCTGGGTGACAGGTGCGTGACGAGGACGGCGCGGTGCGGCCCGCCGAAGACGTTGAGGTCGGCCGCGACCAGCGCCAGGAGCCCGGCCACCGGGCCGGCCCACGCACGGTCGAGCAGGCGCACCGCCGCCGCGGCGACCGCCTGCACCGCCACCACCGCCACCAGGGCCGGGAGCAGGCGCATCAGCACCAGCTCGAGCTCGACGTCGCCGACCACGCCGACCTGGGCCATCCACGCGTGGCTGAACCAGTGGTAGTGCAGAGGCTCACCGAGGACGCTCGGGATCTCCTTCGGCCCGCGGGTGGCCAGCTCGGCCATGAGCGCCTGGTGGAACGGCAGGTCGACGTAGGTGGCAGTGAAGCCCGAGGAGGGCAGCGGGTTGGTCCGGTAGAAGGACTGCGTCGGCACCAGGTGGAGCAGCGACACCCCGGCGACCAGCGGGCCCCACCAGACCGGCAGCGCCTCGGTCCGCGCCTGAGCCAGCGCGCGCCGGGTGCGGGGCGCCGCGAGCAGCCCCAGCGCGAGCAACGGGCCGGCCACGGCCGCCGGCCAAGCCGCGTCGACGGTCCCGGCCACCGCCTGAGCCGCGACGGCCACACCGCTGCCGATCGCGAAGCCGAGCGCCAGGTCCTCGACCCACCAGCCGCGCACCGGCCGCACGCAGCGCCAGACCAGCACGCCCGGCAGGAGCTGGGTGAGCAGCACGACCAACACCCCGCGGGCAGCGGCGGCGGCGGGCAGCCCGGCCCGTACGGCGAGAGCGAGGTACAGCAGCAGAGCCAGGGCCGGCGCCCACGCGGCCACGGCCCGTACCCGGGACCTCGGCGGCCGACGGGTGCCCGGCGGCGCGAGCTCGTAGGTCACCACCGGCTGCGCTGCAGGAGCCGTCCGCTGGTGAAGCGGTGGTCGTCGGCGAACCCGAGGCGGTCGTACAGCGCCCGGCCGACCGCGTTGTCGGCGTAGAGGCCGAGGGTGACGACGTCGCAGCCCCGGGCCAGGAGCGCTCGCGTCGCCGCAGCCGTGACGGCCGAGCCGAGGCCGCGGCGGCGGGCGGAGCCGGCGACCGCCACCGACGACAGGTGGCCGACGCCGGTGGCGGCGCTCGTGTCGCCGATGCACGCGAGCAGCTCGCCGCCGTCGCCAGGCACGCCCCACCAGCGGCGCACGGCTGCGTCGCCGGGAAGAGCCGACGCGCGGGGGCTGGCGGCCGACAGCAGGGCGGCCACGGCGCGCTCGTCGTCGACCTCGACGACGCGCTCCTCACCGGGTTGCGCGGGGGGCGGTGCCGATCGCCAGCGGAAGTCCCAGTCGGTGGCGCCTTCCACGCCGACCCAAGCCGGCACCAGCGCGGTCGTGCCGCGCGGCACGGTCAACCGCTGGCGCGGTGGCAGCTCCGGGAGCAGGTCGGCGAGCAGAGCAGCGACATCCGCCGGGCTACCCAGCGCGGACAGGTACGGGGTGCGCTCCTCGGCGTC
>DATLGD010000061.1:0-12720 GCA_035540755.1 Mycobacteriales bacterium
GCCTGCTCCGACCAACGTCGACGCCGCGGGCGGCGTTCCCCCACGGACGTCAGAAGCCGCTCGCCCAGCGCCGCTCCGGGGCTCTGACGCAACGTCAGTCGGGCGGCGCTCCGGCGGGGTCCTCGGCGGGGGGCGGCGGCACCGAGGCCATCCAGTCGCGCAGCTGCTCGCGCTCGTGGACGAGCGCGGTCGGCCCGTCCCCGGCGTAGGAGTGCTCGGGTGACCAGAACAGCGCGTCGAACGGGCACACCTCGACGCAGATCCCGCAGTACAGGCACAGCGAGAAGTCGATGTCGAACCGGTCGAGGACGTTGCGGCTGCGTGGGCGCCCGCGCGGGCCGAGCGGCGGCAGGTCCTCGGTGTGCGACTCGATGACGATGCACCAGTCGGGGCACTCGCGGGCGCACAGCATGCAGACGGTGCAGTTCTCCTCGAGCAGCGCGATCACGCCCCGGCTGCGCGGGGGGACCGGCGGGCCGCTGCTCACCGCCGCCGCCCCGGGGCGCCGAGCGGCTGCCGGCGGGGGTTCGGGGTCGACTCCCCGGGCTCGACGGCACCGGGCCAGGCCTTCTCCTCCCGCCGGGCCAGCACGAACTCCTTGCGCAGCGGGCGTTCGACGAAGCCGGTGGGCAGGAGCAGCGGTGTGAGCCCGGGATGGCCCTCGAAGGCGACGCCGAGCATCTCGGCGGTCTCCCGCTCGTGCCAGGCGGCGCCGGCGAACACCGCGGCGAGCGAGGGCACCCGGGCGTCGTCCCGCGGGCAGCGGGTGCGCAGGTGGACCGCGTGCCGGCCGGTCAGCGACCACAGCCGCACGACCACCTCGAAGCCCTCGTCGAGCAGGTCGACGCCGAGCAGGACGTCGAAGAACCGCGCGTCCAGCTCGGCGTCGTCGCGCACCGTCGTCACGGCGTCCACCCAGCGGGTCCGCTCGACGTCGACCGTGGCGGTGCCCGAGACCACCGTGCCCGCACCCAGGAGCGCGGCCAGGCGCCCGGCGACGCCCTCGGGCGTCACCGCTGCTCCAGCGAGCGCAGCGCGTCGAGCAGGGCCTCGGGCCGGGGCGGGCAACCCGGTACCCAGACGTCGACCGGCAGCAGCGTCCCGACGCCGGGTATGACGCAGTAGCTGTCCCAGTACGGGCCGCCGCTGCTGGCGCAGGCCCCGAAGGCGATCACGTGCTTGTCGCCGGGCAGCCGGTCGTAGAGCGCGCGCACGGCAGGCGCGAGCTTGGCGGTGACCGTCCCGGACACGAGCAGGACGTCGGCGTCGGCGGCGTCGGCGGCGGTCGGGACGGCGCCGAGGCGGGCGACGTCACCGTGCGGGGCGCTCGCGGCGCCGGCCGTGGCGGCGAGGAACTCGACGGCGCAGCAGGCCAGGCCGACGTCGAACACCCACAGCGAGAAGCGGCGGCCGGCGTCGACGAGGTGGCGGGTGGGCCGGAGCCCGGCCTGCGCGGTCGCGGGAGCGGTCGTCGGCGTCACACCGGTCAGCGTAGGCGCGCCGTGCGCCTCCTCCACCGGCTCGCGTCCGGCCGCCCGCGCGGGGCGGGTGTGCCCCCAGACGGACGCACGGGCGTGGTCAGCCGGTGCGCTGCTCGACCATGCCGGTGAGGCCGACGAGCGCGTCGCGTGCCGGGCCTGCCGGGAGGGCGCCGGCGACGTCGCGCGCCTCCTGCACCGTGGCGGCGAGCCGGGCCTGCGCGGCGGCCAGCGCCGGCGACCTCCGCAGCAGGCCCAGCGCCTCGGCGAGCCGCGCGTCGTCGGGAAGGTCGCCCTGCAGCAGCTCGCGCAGGCGGGCGCCCTCGTCGGAGTCGTCGGCGAGGGCCAGCAGCACCGGCAGGGTGCGGATCCCCTCGCGCAGGTCGGTGCCGGGCGTCTTGCCCGACTCGGTGCTGTCGGACAGCACGTCGATGAGGTCGTCGGAGAGCTGGAAGGCCGCCCCGATCACCTCGCCGAACCGCGACACCGTCTCGACGTCGGCCGGCGGCGCGCCGGCCAGCATCGCCCCGAGCCGCGCCGAGGTGGCGATGAGCGACCCGGTCTTGTCCGCCACGACCTGCAGGTGGTGGACGACCGGGTCCTCGCCGGCGGCCGGCCCGGCGGTCTCGGCGATCTGCCCCTCGACCAGCCGGGCGAAGGTGCGGGCCTGGATCCGCACGGCCTCCGGTCCGAGCTCGGCGACGACGTCGGACGCCCGGGCGAACAGGTAGTCGCCGGTGAGGATCGCGACGGTGTTCGTCCAGCGGGTGTTGGCGCTGGCCGCTCCCCGGCGCACGGCGGCCTCGTCCATGACGTCGTCGTGGTAGAGCGTCGCGAGGTGGGTGAGCTCGACGACGACGGCGGCCTCGACCACCTCCGGGCGGGCGGGGTCGCCGAGGTGGCCCGCGAGCAGCGCGAGCAGCGGGCGGAACCGCTTGCCGCCGGCCTCGACCAGGTGCGCGGCCGCCGTCGCGAGCAGCGGATGGCTCGAGCCGACCACGTCCCGCAGCCGCCCCTCGACCGCCTCGAGCCCGGTGGAGACGGCCGCCGTCAGGGCGGGGTCGGCGGTCGGGCCGGGCAGTGTCACAGGGGAGGTCATCTCAGGAGGGGGCGGACGGACGTCAGCGGACGAACAGCGCCGCGGACTCCGCGAGGTCGAGCGCCGGCTGCGGGAAGACGCCGAGCGCCACGGTCACGGCCAGGCCGAGGGCGATCGCGCCGGCGGTGTAGCCGCTGGGAACGGCCACCGTCGGCCCGTCGACGGGCGGCTCGGTGAAGAACATCAGCACGACGACCCGCGCGTAGAAGAACGCCGTCACCGCGCTCGCCACCACGCCGACGACGACCAGCGGCGTCGCACCGCCCTCGATGCCGGCGGTGAACACCGCGAACTTGGCGATGAAGCCGCTGGTGAGCGGGATGCCGGCGAGCGCGAACAGCAGGAACGCGAACGTGCCGGCCAGCAGCGGGCTCTTGCGCCCGAGGCCGGCCCACTGAGCGAGGTGGGTGGCCTCACCGCTCGCGTCGCGCACCAGCGTGACCACGGCGAAGGACGCCAGCGTCGTGAAGCCGTAGGCCAGCAGGTAGAACAGCGTGCTCGACAGGCCGCGCTCGCCGAGGGCGATGACCCCGACGAGGATGAAGCCGGTGTGCGCCACGGAGGAGTAGGCGAGCATCCGCTTGACGTCGGTCTGGGTCACCGCGAGCACCGCGCCGACGACCATCGTGGCGATGGCGACCGCCCACAGCAACGGGCGCCAGTCCCACTGCGTGCCGCCGAAGGCGACGTAGAACACGCGCAGCAGCGCGCCGAAGGCGGCGATCTTGGTGCACGACGCCATGAGCGCCGTGATGGGTGTGGGCGAGCCCTGGTAGACGTCCGGCGTCCAAGCCTGGAACGGCACCGCGCCGACCTTGAACAGCAGGCCGACGGTGAGCATCCCGAGGCCGAGGTACAGCAGCAGCTCGTTGCTGCCGGCGACGGCGGTGGCGTTGCGCACGTCGGTCAGCGTCGTGCCCGCGGCGTACCCGTAGAGCAGGGCGACCCCGTAGAGGAAGAACGCGGAGGAGAAGGCGCCGAGCAGGAAGTACTTGACCGCGGCCTCCTGCGACAGCAGGCGGCGCCGTCGGGCGAGGCCGGCCATCAGGTACAGCGGCAGCGACAGGATCTCGAGGGCGATGAACAGCGTGATGAGGTCGTGCGCGGCCGGGAACAGCATCATCCCGCCGATGCTGAACAGGGCCAGCGGGTAGACCTCGGTCTGGACCTCGGTGCTCTCGGCCAGCGCGACGTCGTCGCGCGTGCCGGGCAGCGTGGCGGCCGACGCCACCACCGAGCCGCCGGAGCTGTCGAGCGACTGCTCGCTGATCAGCAGGATGCCGGTCAGGCCGAGCACGGCGAGGACGCCCTGCAGGAACAGCGTCGGGCCGTCGACGGCGATCGCGTCGGCGATGGTGAGCTGGTGCGTGCCGGCGAGCAGCACGACGGCCACCAGCGCGCCCAGCAGGCCGACGGTGCAGGTGAGGATCTGCAGGCCGCGCCGGCGACCGGCGGGGGCGAACGACTCGACGAGCACGCCGACGACGGCGGCGCCGAACACGATCAGCAGCGGCGACAGCGCGCCGTAGGCGATGGACGGGATGTCGATCTCGGGAGGCATGCGATCAGCCGTTCTCGTTGCGCGCGGGCTCGCCCGTGCCCTGCGTCGGGGCCGGGTCGGTGACCCCGGCGTCCTGCAGGGTGGCGTTGACGGCTGGGGTGATGACATCGGTGAGCGGCTTCGGGTAGACGCCGAGCACGAGCATGAGCGCGATCAGCGGGGCGACCGCGAGCACCTCACGACCGCGCAGGTCGGTCATGCGCGGGACGACCGTTCGGGTGCGGGACGGCCGGACGGCGGTCGCGGTGCCCCCGCCCCCGCCGGCAGGAGCGTCCGGCTGCAGCATCCCGGCCTCGGCCGTGCCGTCGTCGGCGACGCCGGTGCCCCGGCCGCTGCTCTCGGGCACCGCGCCCTCGTGCACGCCGCCCACCTGCCCGCTCGGGTCGGTGAGGTCGGCGTCGCGGGAGGGGTCGTCGCCGTGCCCGTCGACGTACGGCGTCCAGTCCTCGGGCGGCTCGACGCCGGCCGGCAGGGCGAGCGGTCCCTGCATCGTCCGCTGGAACATCAGCAGCACGTAGAGGGCGGCCAGGATGATGCCGAGCGTCGCGAGCACCGCCGCGACCGGGTAGGTCGGGAACGTGCCGAGCAGCACGAGGAACTCCGACACGAAGGTCGACAGGCCCGGCAGGGCGAGGGCCGACAGGCCCGCGACGAAGAACACGCCGGCCAGCACCGGGGCCACGTTGGCGACCCCGCCGTAGTCGCGGATGAGGCGGCTGCGACCTCGCGCGATGAGGAAGCCGACGACGAGGAACAGCGCTCCGGTCGAGAGCCCGTGGTTGACCATGTAGAGCACCGCGCCGGTCTGCGCCTGGCTGGTGAAGGCGAAGCAGCCGAGGCCGATGAAGCCGAAGTGCGACACCGAGGTGTAGGACACCAGGCGCTTCATGTCGGTCTGCCCCATCGCCAGCAGGGCTCCGTAGAGGATGCCGATGACGCAGAGCGCGATCACCCACGGAGCGAGGATGCGCGAGGCGTCCGGGAACAGCGGGATGCAGTAGCGCAGGAACCCGAACGTGCCGACCTTGTCCATGACGCCGACGAGCAGCACCGCGGTGCCGACCGGGGCCTCGGCACCGGCCGAGGGCAGCCAGGTGTGGAACGGGAACAGCGGCGCCTTGATGGCGAAGGCGATGAAGAACCCGCTGAACAGCGCGATCTGCACCGGCGTGCTGATGTCGAGCTGGGTGAGCTGCTCGAAGGCGAACGTGCCCTGGCCCTGGTCGGCGGAGACGACGTACAGCCCGATCACGGCGGCCAGCATGAGCAGCCCGCCGGTGAGGCTGAACAGCAGGAACTTCACCGCGGCGTACTGCCGGCGCGGGCCGCCGTAGCTCCCGATGAGGAAGTACATCGGGATCAGCATCGCCTCGAAGAAGACGTAGAACAGGAACACGTCGGTGGCGGCGAACACGCCGATCAGCAGCGTCTCGAGCACCAGCAGCAGCGCGAAGAAGGTCTTGACGCTGCGCTTGCGGCCGGGCACCGGGGTGCCGTCGGCGGTGCCCGCCGTCGAGCCGGTGGCGACGGCGGACGCCGGCAGGTCGTCGGCGTCGTGCCAGCTGGCCAGCACGACCACCGGCGTCAGGACCGCGACCAGCGCGATGAGCACCAGGGCGATGCCGTCGGCTCCGACCGCGTACTGCACGCCGAACGCCGGGATCCAGTCGTGCGCCTGGGCGAACTGGAAGCGCGCGCCGTCGGGCTCGAACGCCGCGCACATCGCGATGGTCATGAGCAGCACGACCAGCGACGTGGCCAGCGCGACCTGCTTGGCGAGCACGGTGCGAGTGCGGGGCAGCGCGGCGATGACGGCGGCGCCGACCAGCGGGACGAGGCCGAGCAGGGTCAGCCAGGGCAGGTCACTCATTCGGGGCCCCCGACGCGTCGGAAGCGCAGCGAGCGACGTGGTGGGGTGGTTTTCATGCTCCGAGCCTCACGAACAGCAGGGCGCCGAGGATCAGCACGGCGCCTCCGAAGATGGACAGGGCGTAGGAGCGCACGAACCCGTTCTGCCAGCGCCGCAAGCGACCCGAGCTGCCGCCGATGCCGGCGGCCAGGCCGTGCACGGCGCCGTCGATGCCGCGGTTGTCGACGAAGACCAGCGCGCGGGTCAGGTACTGGCCCGGGCGCATGAGCACGCTCTCGTTGAACGAGTCGGCGTAGAGGTTCTTGCGCGCCGCCGTGGTGAGCGAGCTGACCGCGACCGGAGCGGTCGTCGGGACGGCCTTCTTCGCGTACATGAGGTAGGCCAGGAAGGCGCCCGCGGCGACGATCGCGGTGGTCATCAGGCTGATGACGATGGGCGCGATGAGGTGGTCCTCCTGCGGGTGGCCGAGCACCGGCTCGAGCCAGCCCTCGATGTCGAACACGTGCAGGAGCAGGAAGCCGCTGGCGACCGAGCCGACGCCCAGCAGCACCATCGGGACGGTCATGAGCCCCGGCGACTCGTGGGGATGGACGTCCGGCGTCCAGCGCTTGTCGCCGAAGAAGGTCATGAGCATCAGGCGGGTCATGTAGAAGGCCGTGATGCCGGCGCCGAGCAGCGCCACGCAGCCGGTGACGATGCCGAGCACGCCGCGCTGGTCGAAGGCCTGCTCGATGACGAGGTCCTTGGACCAGAAGCCGGCGAACGGGAACACCCCGATGATGGCCAGCCAGCTGACCAGCATCACCCCGAACGTGATCGGCATGACCTTGCGCAGCCCGCCGAAGCGGCGCATGTCGACCTGGTCGTTCATGCCGTGCATGACCGAGCCGGCGGACAGGAACAGCGCGGCCTTGAAGAAGCCGTGGGTGAGCAGGTGCAGGATGGCGATCGCCCCGGCGCCGGGGATGCCGACGGCCACGAACATGTAGCCGATCTGGCTGACCGTCGAGTAGGCCAGCACCTTCTTGATGTCGTCGTACGCGCAGCCGATGACGGCGCCGAGCAGCAGCGTGATCGCCCCGATGACGACGACGACGGTGCGGGCGGTGTCGGTGACGTCGTAGATCGGCGTCGAGCGGGCGATGAGGTAGACGCCGGCCGTGACCATCGTGGCCGCGTGGATGAGGGCCGACACCGGGGTCGGGCCCTCCATGGCGTCGGGCAGCCAGGTCTGCAGCGGGAACTGGCCGCTCTTGCCGCACGCGCCGAGCAGGAGCAGCAGGCCGATGGCGGTTGCCGTGCCCGCGCCGAGCAGCTCGGCCTGAGAGAAGACGCCGGCGAACGACGTCGTGCCGAGCGCGGCGAACATGACGAAGATGGCCAGCGCCAGCCCGACGTCGCCGACGCGGTTGGCGATGAACGCCTTCTTGGCCGCGGTGGCCGCGGCCGGCTTGTAGAACCAGAACGAGATGAGCAGGTAGCTGGCGAGGCCGACGCCCTCCCACCCGATGTACAGGGCGAGGAAGCTGTCGCCGAGCACCAGCAGCAGCATCGCCGCGACGAACAGGTTCAGGTAGGCGAAGAACAGCCGCTGGCGCGGGTCGTGCTCCATGTACCCGAGCGAGTAGATGTGGATGAGCAGGCCGACGCCGGTGATGAGCAGCACGAACGTCGCCGACAGCGGGTCGAACAGCAGGCCGGCGTCGACCTGCAGGCCGTTGATCGGCAGGAAGCTGAACAGGTGCAGGTTCGCCGAGCTCGCCTCGAGGCCGCGCAGCTCGAGGAAGGACAGGACGCCGAGCAGGAACGACGCGAGGCACGTGCCGATCGCGAGGTACGGCCCGTACTCGTCGGTGCGGCGGCCGCCGAGCAGCAGCACGGCGGCGCCGACGAGCGGCAGGGCGATGAGCAGCCACAGCATCTCGAGCGTGCCGGAGGCAGCGGCGTACTGACCCGGGGCCTCCGTAGCGAGGGGGGCGAGCGGACTCGCGAGCAGCACGGTTCGTCGTCCCTAGTACTTGAGCAGGTTGACGTCGTCGACCGACGCGGACCTGCGGGTGCGGAAGATGGCCATGAGAATCGCCAGGCCGACGACGACCTCGGACGCCGCCACGACCATGACGAAGAACGCCATGACCTGGCCGTCGAGGGTGCCGTGGATGCGGCTGAAGGTGACCAGGGTCAGGTTGCAGGCGTTGAGCATCAGCTCGACGCACATGAACACGATGATCGCGTTGCGGCGCACGAGGACGCCGACGCCGCCGATCGTGAACAGGAACGCGGCGAGGACCAGGTAGTAGGACTCCGTCATGACTGGACCACCGTTCCGTCCGAGCCGGGCGGGGTGCGCTCCAGCGACGGGCTGACGCTGCCGGGCGCCTCGCTGCCGTCGGGGAGGAGCGCCGGCGTGGCGTTGCTGTGGTGGCCGGCGTAGACGCCGGGCCCGGGCAGCGGGTGGGGGTGGCTCTCGCGGAACCGCTTCTTGGCCAGCTGCCGCTGCGTCATCTTCTCGCTCGTGCGCTCCTTGTGGGCGAGCACCATCGCGCCGAGCGAGGCGGTGATGAGCAGCGCCGCCGTCGCCTCGAACGCGAAGACGTACTTGGTGAACAGCAGCCTGGCGAGCGCCTGCACGTTGCCGTCGGGCTGGGCCTCGGCCAGCCCGACACCAGTCAGGTCGCTGGTGGCCCGGTACACCGCTCCCATGACGAGGACGGCGAACCCGAGGCCGAGAAGCACCGCGGCGACGCGCTGGCCGCGCAGCGTCTCGACGAGGGAGTCGCTCGAGTCGACGCCGACGAGCATCAGCACGAACAGGAACAGCATGAGGACGGCGCCGGTGTAGACGATGACCTGGGCGGCGGCGAGGAACGGCGCGTCCTGCGCGGCGTAGAGACCGGCCAGCGACAGCATCACCGCGGCGAGGAACAGCGCCGAGTGCACCGCCTTGCGGGCCAGCACCACCATGACGGCGGCGACGGCCGCGAGCGGGCCGAGCACCCAGAAGGCGACCGCCTCGCCGGTGGAGACCTCGGCCAGCAGCATCGGGTCGGTCACCGGGCACCTCCGGGGGCCGGGTCGGCCGCGACGTTCTCGGCCCGGCCGTCGCCGTCGGCGCCGGCCTGGCGCGCACCGGCGGCGGTGAGCCGGCCCTCGGACGCCGGGTCGCCGGGAACCGACGGGGCGGTGAGACCGACGCCGGTGTAGTAGGCGGTGTCGCTGTCGCCGAGCCGCATCGGGTGCGGCGGCTGCTCCATGCCGGGCAGCAGCGGGGCGAGCAGCTGCTCCTTGGTGAAGATGAGGTCGTGCCGGCTGTCGTCGGCCAGCTCGTACTCGTTGGTCATGGTCAGCGAGCGCGTGGGGCAGGCCTCGATGCACAGCCCGCAGAAGATGCAGCGCAGGTAGTTGATCTGGTAGATCGCGCCGTACCGCTCACCGGGCGAGTAGCGCGCCTCGTCGGTGTTGTCGGCGCCTTCGACGTAGATGGCGTCGGCCGGGCAGGCCCAGGCGCACAGCTCGCAGCCGATGCACTTCTCGAGGCCGTCCGGGTGCCGGTTCAGCACGTGCCGCCCGTGGTAGCGCGGGGCCGTCGGCCGGACCTCCTCCGGGTACTGCTCGGTGGTCACCTTCTTGAACATCGTCGTGAAGGTGACCCCGAACCCCTTCACGGGGTCGAAGAGGCTAGCCACGGTCGTTCCCCTTGCTGTCGTCCTCGTCGTGGGCGCGGGTGTCGGCGCCGCCCTCGCCGGGGCCGCGCGAGTGCGGGGTGTCGGCGGACGGGTCGCTCTCGACCGGTCCCGGCTCGACGCCGGTGAGCTGGCTGCTCGCGTCGATGCCGGTGACGCCACCGGACGCCGCCGGTGCGGTGGTCACGGTCCCTGCGCCGGCCGGCACGCTCTGCCGGCGCGCGTGCGGCGTCGGTGGCACGACGAGGTCCAGCGGCGGCACCGGGAAGCCGCCGTCGGCCATGGGCACGATGTCGCGCTCGAGGTCGGCCATGGACTCCGGCTCTCCGGTCTCCGAGCCGCCGGAGGTGTCCTTCTGCGGCCAGAAGAAGACCAGCGCCGACAGCACGGCGACCGCGAGCAGGATCACGATCAGGCGGGTGCGGGTGTCCTCGACCTCGGTCGAGTAGATGCGCACGCCGGCCACGAGCATCGTCCAGACCAGCGCGAGCGGGACGAGGACCTTCCAGCCGAGGCGCATGAACTGGTCGTAGCGCATCCGCGGCAGGGTGCCGCGCAGCCAGATGAAGAAGAAGATGAAGACGGCGGTCTTCAGCAGGAACCACACGATCGGGAAGAAGCCGCTGTTGAAGAAGTCGACCATCGAGAACGGCCACGGCGCCATCCAGCCGCCGAGGAACAGCGTGGTCGCCAGCGCCGAGACGGTGACCATGTTGATGTACTCGGCCAGGAAGAACATGGCGAACTTCAGCGAGCTGTACTCGGTGTGGAAGCCGCCGACCAGCTCGCTCTCGGCCTCGGGAAGGTCGAACGGGGCGCGGTTGACCTCGCCGGTCATCGACACGACGTAGATGGCGAACGACACCGGCAGGACGAAGATGAACCAGCCCGGCATCGAGATGCCGAAGACCTCCCCGCCCTGGGCCTGGGCGGCCACGATCTCGCTGGTCGACAGCGATCCGGCGTACAGGAAGACCGCGACCAGCGCGAGCCCCATGGCGATCTCGTAGCTGATGACCTGCGCCGCGCTGCGGAGGGAGCCGAGCAGCGGGTAGGTCGAGCCGCTCGACCAGCCGGCGAGCACGATCCCGTACACCCCGAAGCTGGCGCAGGCGAGGATCCAGAGCACGCCGACGTTGAGGTCGGTGAGCTGCAGCGCCGTCTCGGTGCCGGCGATGCTGACCGCCGGCCCGAACGGGATGACGGCGAAGGCGAGGAACGCCGGGATCGCGGAGATGAGCGGCGCCAGCACGTAGACCGGCTTGTCGGCCATCGCCGGGATGATGTCTTCCTTGAGGGCCAGCTTGAAGCCGTCGGCCAGGCCCTGCCCGACGCCGAAGGGCCCGACCCGGTTCGGGCCGGAGCGCTGCTGCATGCGGGCGACGACGCGGCGCTCGCCCCAGATGCACAGCAGCGTCATGACGACGAGCAGCACGAACACGAACAGCGCCTTGAGCGCGATGATCCAGAGCGGCTCGTTGCCGAAGCTGGTCAGCGGCAGCTGGTTGTCGCCCATCTAGACCTCACCCTCGGAGGAGCCGGCGACGCCGGCCGCGGCCACGGCGCCCTCGGCCAGGGACAGCCGGACGACCGAGCCGGGCAGCACCGCGAGGTCGCGCCGGACGGCGGCCTCCGGCGTGCGCATCGGGACCCAGACCACCCGGTCGGGCAGGTCCGCGACGACGAGCGGCAGCGTGACGCTGCCGCGGTCGGAGGACACGGTGACCGGGGCGCCGTCGACCGCCCCGATCTCGGTGGCCGTGGCCGCCGACAGGTGCAGGCGCGGCTTCTTGGCCGTGCCGGCGAGGAACGGCTCGCCGTCCTGCAGGGAGCCGTCGTCGAGCAGCCAGTGCCACGAGGCCAGCACGGCCTCACCGGCGCCCGGCACCGGCACCTCGGCGGCCGGTGCGGCCGGCGCCGGCGGGCGCTCGGTCGCGGCGCCGAGCCGGGAGATCTCGGTGCGGGCCGCCGGCACGTCGGGCAGGCCCAGCGAGACGCCCATCTGGTCGGCGAGCAGGTGCAGCACCCGGACGTCGGGCAGCGCACCGGTCTGGCGCAGCACCGTGTCGAACGGCCGGGCTCGGCCCTCCCAGTCGAGGAAGGTGCCGCTCTTCTCGACGGCGGGCGCGACCGGCAGGACGACGTCGGCCCGGTCGGTCACCGGTGAGCGGCGGATCTCGAGGCTGACGACGAACTGCGCGGCGTCGAGCGCGTCGAGCGCCAGGTACGGGTCGGGGCAGTCGGCGGGGTCGACGGCGCCGACGAGCAGGCCCTGCAGGTCGTTGTCGCGCACGGCGGTCAGGATGCCGGTGAGGTCGCGCCCTGGGGTGTCGGGCAGGCCGGCCCCCCACACCGCGCCCACCTCGGAGCGGTCGGCGACGTCGGCGACCCGCCGACCGCCGGGCAGCAGCGTCGGCAGGGCGCCGGCGTCGACCGCACCACGCTCACCGGCACGGCGCGGCACCCAGGCCAGCTGCGCGCCGGTGCCGTCGGCCAGGCGCGCGGCGGCGGAGTAGGCGCCCGGGGAGGCGGCGAGCCGCTCGCCGACCAGCACGACGGCGCCGGGCTCCTGCAACGCCGCGGCCGCCTCGCCGGCGACGCCCTCGGTGGCGCCGAGCAGCCCGTTGAGAGCGGCGGCCTCGCCGCCCGGCACGGTCTGCAGCAGCCGGGCGGCGGTCTTGACCGCACCCGGCGAGCGGAACGGCGCGACCGTGAAGACGCGCGTGCCGGTGCGGCGCACGGCCTTGCGCAGCCGCAGGAACAGGATCGGCGACTCCTCCTCCGGCTCGAAGCCGACGAGCAGCACCGAGCGCGCCTTCTCGACGTCGTCGTAGCTGACGGCGGCCTCGGACCCGACGTAGCGGCCGGCGACCCGTGCGGCGAGGAAGTCGAGCTCCTCGCCCGAGTGCGGCCGCACCCGCGCGTCGACGTCGTTGGTGCCGAGCACCGTGCGGGCGAACTTGCTGTAGGCGTAGGCGTCCTCGACGGTCAGCCGGCCGCCGGGCAGGACGCCGACGCCGCCGTCGGCC
>DATLGD010000062.1:0-3340 GCA_035540755.1 Mycobacteriales bacterium
GCCCCGCTCGTCGCCCCCCGCGGGGCGATCCGCCGTGGGTTCGGCGTGCTCTGGGTGGCGGTGAAGGAGGAGCCGCGGATCTTCGCGGTGTCGGCTGTCGGCAGCGCCCTGTTCGGGCTCATGACGATCGCCCAGGCCTACGTCTTCGGCGCCATCACGTCCCGGGTGATCGTGCCTGCCGTCGAGGAGGGGCGCACGACCACGGCGGCGCTGGTCGCGGCGTTCCTCGCCGTCCTGGTGGTCGCCGTGCTGAAGGTGGTCGGCATCCTCGCCCGACGGCTCGGCGCCGGCGTCATGCAGTACCGCCTGCAGGCCTCCTACCGGCGGCGGGTCACCCGCCGGTACCTGCAGCTGCCGCTGTCCTGGCACGCCGAGCACCCGACCGGTGAGCTGCTCAGCAACGCCAACGCCGACGTCGAGGCGACCTGGCAGCCGATCGCGCCGTTCCCGTTCGCGGTCGGCGTGGTCTTCATGCTGTTCGTGTCGCTCGGGCTGCTGTTCGCCACCGACCCGGTTCTCGCGCTGGTCGGTTCGGTGATCTTCCCGGCCATCGCCGCGCTCACCGTCGTCTACTCGCGGCGGATGTCGCCGCTGATCACCCGGGCGCAGCACCTGCGCGGCGAGGTGAGCTCGATCGCGCACGAGAGCTTCGACGGCGCGCTCGTGGTCAAGACGCT
Organism: Mycobacteriales bacterium; assembly: GCA_035540755.1. Classification (GTDB taxonomy): domain Bacteria; phylum Actinomycetota; class Actinomycetes; order Mycobacteriales; family SCTD01; genus DATLGD01. Next base: position 678 of record DATLGD010000062.1, read on the forward strand.
CGGCCGCGAGACGTCCGAGACCGAGCGGTTCCGGGACAAGGCGAACGAGCTCCGCGACGCCATGACGGCGGTGGGCCGGGTCCGCGGGCTCTACGACCCGCTGATGGAGTCGCTGCCGGTGCTCGGCGTCCTCGTCGTGCTGCTCGTCGGCACCAGCCGGGTGGGCAGCGGGGCGCTCGACGCCGGCGAGCTCGTGCGCGTCGCCTACCTGTTCACGCTGCTGGCCTTCCCGGTGCGGGCGCTCGGGTGGGTGCTCAACGAGCTGCCGCGCAGCGTCGTCGGCTGGGACCGGGTGCAGCGCGTGCTCCAGGCGGAGGGCGCGATGGAGCACGGCGAGCAGCGGCTCGCCACGGACAGCGGGCCGACCGCGGTGCAGGTCGCCGGGCTGTCGTTCTCCTACGGCGAGGCCGACGTCCTGCGCCAGGTGGCTTTCGACGTGCGTCCCGGCCGCACCGTCGCCGTGGTCGGCGCCACCGGCGCCGGCAAGTCGACCCTGGCCTCGCTGCTGGTGCGGCTGCTCGACCCGCAGGACGGCACCGTGCGGTACGACGAGGTCGACGTCCGCAGCCTTGCGCCGGGCGTGGTGGCCGAGGTGGCGGCGCTGGTGCCGCAGACGACGTTCCTGTTCGACGACACCGTCCGCAGCAACGTCACCCTCGGCGCCGACCTGCCCGACGAGGACGTGTGGGCGGCGCTCCGGCTGGCTCAGGCCGACGGCTTCGTCGCGGCGCTGCCGGCCGGGCTCGACACCGTCGTGGGCGAGCGCGGCACGACGCTCTCCGGCGGACAGCGGCAGCGCCTGGCGCTCGCCCGCGCCGTCGTCCGCCGGCCGCGGCTGCTCGTGCTGGACGACGCCACCAGCAGCGTCGACCCGCAGGTGGAGCAGCGGATCCTCGCGGGTCTCCGCGAGGCCGCGGTCTCGGGCAGCAGCCCGAGCACGGTGGTCGTCGTGGCCTACCGGCGCGCCACCATCGCCCTGGCCGACGAGGTGGTGCTCGTCGAGGGCGGCCGCATCAGCGACCGGGGGACGCACGCCGAGCTGCTCTCGCGCTCCGCCGGCTACGTCGACCTCGTCACCGCCTACGAGCGGGCGGAGGCCGAGCGCGCGGCACTGGCCGCCGACAGCGAGGTGGGCGTGTGACCGCGACCCTCGAGGCACCCGTGACGGCCGTGCCGCGCGAGCGCGGCGCGTTCGCGACCCTGGCCCAGGGTCTCCGTCTCACGCCCGAGTTCCGCGAGGGGCTCGGGCGCACGCTGCTGCTGGCGCTGGCCGCCACCGCCGGACGCGTCGTCGTCCCGGTCGCGGTGCAGCAGACGATCGACAACGGACTGGCCGGCGACGAGCCGGATCTCGCCCTCGTCCGGTGGGCCGTCGCGCTGGCCGCCCTCGCCGTGGTCGGCACCGCCGTCGCCAACTTCCGCATGAACGTGCGCCTGTACCGCACGACCGAGAACGGCCTCGCCGCGCTCCGCACCCGGGCGTTCCGGCGCGTCCACGACCTGTCGGTGCTGCACCAGGCGGCCGAGCGGCGCGGGTCGCTGGTCAGCCGCGTCACCAGCGACGTCGACACCGTCAGCACGTTCATGCAGTGGGGCGGGCTGCTCGTGCTCGTCTCCTCGGCGCAGCTGCTGCTCGCGACCGTGCTCATGCTGTTCTGGTCGTGGCAGCTGACGCTCGTGGTCTACGTGTGCTTCCTGCCGCTGTTCCTCGCGGTCCGCTGGTTCCAGCAGGCGCTGCAGCGCGCCTACCGACTGGTGCGCGAGCGGGTCGGCGAGATGCTCGGCGCCGTCGGCGAATCGGTCGTCGGTGCACCGGTGATCCGCGCCTACGGCGTGCAGGCGCGCACCGCCGAGCGCATCGACGGCGCCGTCGGCCGCACGCAGCAGGCGCAGACCCGGGCGCAGACGATCGCCGCGGCGACCTTCTCCACCGGAGAGCTGACTGCGGCCGTCGCCACCGGAGCCGTCGTGGTGGTCGGCGTGCTGCTCGGCGTCGACGGCGACATCACGGTGGGCCGCCTCGTCGGGTTCCTGTTCCTCGTGACGCTGTTCGTGCAGCCGGTCCAGGTGGCCACCGAGGTGCTCAACGAGGCGCAGAACGCCGTCGCCGGCCTGCGCCGGGTGCTGGCGATCCTCGACACCCCGACCGACGTCGCCGACCCCGAGCCCGGTCGCGACCTGCCGGAGGGACCGGTCGGCGTCCGCTTCGACGGCGTCTCCTACGCCTATCCCGGCGGGCCCGAGGTGCTGCACGACGTCACGCTCGACATCGCGCCGCAGACGCGCGTCGCTGTCGTCGGCGAGACCGGGAGCGGCAAGACCACCTTCGCCAAGCTGCTCACCCGGCTGATGGACCCGACCCGCGGCCGGGTGCTGCTGTGCGGCGTCCCGCTCGACGAGGTCGCCTTCGGCTCGCTGCGCCGGCGTGTGGTCATGGTCCCGCAGGACGGGTTCCTGTTCGACACGACCGTCGCCGACAACGTCCGCTTCGGCCGCCCGTCGGCGAGCGACGTCGACATCGCCGTCGCGTTCGGCGAGCTCGGCCTCGGCGACTGGCTCGACCAGCTGCCGCTCGGGATCGCGACGCCGGTGGGCGAGCGCGGCGACGCGCTGTCGGTGGGGGAGCGGCAGCTGGTCGCCATCGCCCGCGCCTACCTCGCCGA
>DATLGD010000063.1:0-34507 GCA_035540755.1 Mycobacteriales bacterium
CCACCAGGCGGCGACCGTGCCGGTGGTGGCCCACAGCCCGTCGCGCATCATGTCGAGCCCCAGCGCGTCGGACAGCGGCAGCACGACGCTGTCGTTGTTGAGGTGCACCTGGCCGAGGTCGGCCGGCCACCAGCTCGGCACCTCCTCGCGCTCGAAGAACGGCCGGGCCGGCTCGACCATCAGGTAGAGCCGGTTGCGGTAGCCCTCGAAGAACGCCGGCGTGGCGCGCAGCGCCCGGTTGAAGACGATCACGTGCGCCGACCGCCCGTAGGTCGGCGCCGCTCCCGGCTCGTCGACGGCGAACCCGTTCACGCGCACGACGAGGTCGGCGGCCTCGACCGCCTCCACCCGCTCCGGCGAGGGCTCCAGCGGCGCGTTGCCGAGCACCGCGACGGTGCGGACCGGGCGCCGGGCGGCGTAGGTCTCGGCCAGGTCGCGCAGCAGGACCCGGGAGCGCTCGCCGACCTCGGCGGTCAGTGGTGCGGCGGCGGTCATGCCCTCGACGCTAGGACATGCGGCTCAGGCCGAGCGCGCGGCGCTCGCCTCGATCGCCTCCTGCAGCCAGCCGGCGACCCCCGGAGGCACGCCGGTCGTAGTGCGCGGTGAACCACTCGTCGTCCACGTACATGCGGCCGAGCGCCCGGTGCATCTCGTGCGGGCAGTCGTAGAACCAGCGGTCGATGCCGAGCCGGTGCTCCTGTCCGCGGCGTGCCGCCTGATACCGCGTTGTGTCCGGCCGTGCAGGCGGGCGACATGTGTCTCCAGACGGACGCAAGGGATCAGACGAGGCGGCGGTCGCTGGCCCAGCGGGCGAGCTCGCGGCGGTTGCTCAGCTGCAGCTTCCGCAGCACCGACGACACGTGCGTCTCGATCGTCTTCACCGACAGGAACAGCTCCTGAGCGACCTCGCGGTAGGTGTAGCCGCGGGCGATCAGCCGCATGACGTCGCGCTCGCGGGCGGTGAGCAGATCGAGCTCCTCGTCGGTGACCGGGACGTCGCGCGAGGAGAACGCGTCGAGCACGAACCCGGCCAGGCGCGGCGAGAAGACGGCGTCGCCCTCGGCGACGCGGCAGACGGCGCCGAGCAGCTCCTCGGGCGAGATGTTCTTGGTGACGTAGCCGCGCGCACCGGCGCGGACGACGGCGATGACGTCGACCGCGGCGTCGCTCACCGACAGCGCGAGGAACCGGGTGGCCGGCGAGTCCTGCCCCAGCGCGGCGAGCACGGCAAGGCCTCCGCCGTCCGGCATGTGCACGTCGAGCAGCACCACGTCGGGCGACGTCCGGCGAACCAGAGCCACTGCCTCGTCGACGGTCTCGGCCTCCCCGACGACGTCGACGGCGTTCCCCAGGCCGGTGCGCACGCCCGCGCGGAACAGGCGGTGGTCGTCCACCAGCACGACCCGTGGACGCAGCGGACCGGGGGCGCCCGGTTCAGCCATGCCGCACCTGCACGCTCATCCGCACCTCGGTGCCCTCCCCCGGCGCGCTGCGCACCTCCACCATCCCGCCTGCCCGCTCGACGCGGCCGACCACCGACTCCGCGAGCCCGTACCGGTCGGCCGGCACGGCAGCCCGGTCGAAGCCCCGGCCCCGGTCCCGCACGAAGACGCTCGCGGCGCCGTCCTCCACCTCGGCGTACACCTGCACCAGAGCGGCCCCGGAGTGCTTCGCCGCGTTCACCACCGCCTCCCGTGCGGCGGCGGCGAGCGCGACGACGGCGCCCTCGTGCGGCGCGTCACCGACGTGCACCACCTCGACCGGGACGCCGTGCGCGTCCTCGACCTCGGCGGCACCCTGCTCCAGGACGGTGCTGAGCATCGGCACCGGCCCGGCTGCCGGGCGGTACAGCCAGCTGCGCAGCGCGCGCTCCTGGCTGCGGGCGAGCCGGACCACCTCGCGGGAGTCGCCGGCGTTGGCCTGGATGAGCGCGAGCGTCTGCAGCACCGAGTCGTGCACCTGCGCGGCGAGCTCGGCCCGTTCCTGCGACCGGACGCGCTCGCGCCGCTCGGCGCGCAGCTCGCTGACGGTGCGCGACGCCCACGGTGCGAGCAGCAGCGCCAGACCGCCGACGACGACGAACGTCGACAGCAGCCCCTCGCGGGCCGCTTCCAGCTCGCCGCGGGCGGCCAGGAAACCGGTGAGCCCGACGGCGACGAGCACGATCCCGGCCAGGGAGACCAGCGGCCCGCCCCTGCGGCTCGTGGCCGAAGCCCGCCACCGCTCGCGCCGGGAGTCGTCGGCCTGCCGCCAGACCAGGGCCGCCCCCACCGCGATGACGGCGAGCGGTCCGACGGCGACCCCGGGCACCGGCAGCCGGCCGAGCACGATCAGCAGGAGCACACCGGCCCCGATCGCGCCGAGGGCCAGCGTGCCGCCCGGTATCCGGGCGCTCTGTCGGCGCGGCACGGCGGGCTCGACCGGCGCCTGGGGCAGGACGAGCCAGTAGGCGCCGTAGAGCACCACGCCGCTGCCGCCGGCCACGGCCAGCAGGACGAAGGCCGCCCGCACCCACAGGACAGGGAGCCCGACGTGCGCCGCCAGACCGGCCGCCACCCCGCCGAGCTCGCGGCCGGAGCGCAGCCGCACCAGGCGCGGCGTGGTCAGCGGGGCCGGGGAGGCAGCCAGCGGGACAGACACGTGCCGAGCGTCTCACCGCAGCACCCCCCGCGCGTCCGGGACGCACCCTGACGGCGAGACCAGGGTCTGTCCCTGATGTGCGCCGGCTCGGCCCTGACCACGCTGCGGACATGACCGAGACCCCCCAGGGCGCTGACGAGGGCGGCAGCGGGCGCGCTGCCGGCCCCACCACGACGCGAGCCGGCGCACCTCCGCGACCCGACCACGCCCCGCCGCCTGCTCCCCTGCTGCTCCGGCCGGCCCGGGACCGGGTGTTCCGCGGCGTCTGCGTGGCCATCGGTCGCGCGACCGGCACCGACCCGGTGCTGTGGCGGGTGCTCGTGGTCGTCCTGACCGTGTTCGGCGGCGGAGGTCTGGTGCTCTACCTCGCCGGGTGGCTGCTCATCCCGGAGGAGGGCGCTCCGGAGTCGGACCTGCAGCGGCTGGTCCGCGGCCAGGGCGGCAGCCCCGGGGCGACGGTCGCGGCCGTTCTCCTCGCCGTCCTGGCGCTCGGCCTGCTCCTCGGGGACGGGGGTGGCATCGTGCCGCTGGCCGTCGTGGCAGGTCTGGCCTACCTGGTGCTGCGGCAGCGGGAGTCCGGCGCGCGCCCCGACCAGCCGGGGCCGCTCAGCGGCGCGGCAGCGTGGGACGCCCCGCCGGCGTGGACCGAGCCGTCCTGGCAGCAGCCTTCCTGGGACCCGGTCGACCCGGCCGCCGGCGGCTCGGCGTGGGGGCCACCTCCCGGTGCCGCCTACGGACCGGTGGCACCGCCGGCACCCGCGCCGCCCCGCAGCCGGCTCGGGCTGCTCACGGTCAGCGCCGTCGCCGTGGCCGTCGGCGGCTCGCTGCTCCTCGGAGCCGGTGCCCCCGCGGTGGTCGCGACCGCCCTGCTCGTGACCGGCCTCGGCCTCGTGGTCGGCACCGTGTGGGGGCGGTCGCGGGGACTCGTCCTGCTGGCCGCCGTCCTGACCGTCCTGCTCGCCGCCACCAGCAGCGTCGACCGCGACTTCGGCACCACGACGGGCGAGCGGACCTGGCTGGTCGACGGCCCGGCGCAGCACCGGCTGGGCGCCGGCGAGGCAGTGCTCGACCTGACCGACGTCGACGCGGGCGCAAGCCCGGTGACCGTGACGGCGGCGGTCGGCGCCGGCACGCTGCTGGTGCTCGTCCCGCAGTCGCTACCGGTCGACGTCGCGGCACGGGTGCGCGTCGGTGAGGTCCGGTTCACCGACGACGGGGCGGTCCGGGCCTCGGAGGGCGGCCTGCACCTCGACCGCTCCGAGCGGGTCGGCCGACGCGGCGGGGAGGCCGCGGTGCACCTGGACGTGCGGGTCGGCCTGGGGCAGCTGGAGGTGCGCCGTGTCGCAGCCGGCTGAGCACGGACGTCCGGGCCGCCTCGGGTGGCACCCGCCGGACCCGGTCTCGCTGGTGGCCGGGATCGTCGTCGTCGCCCTGGCGGTGCTCTCGCTCGCCGACGTCCACGTCGACCTCGCGGTCGCCGGGCCGGTGCTGCTCATCGCCGGCGGGGTGGCGGGGCTCCTCGCGGTCCTGCGCCGCAGCGACGACTGACCGGCCGGTCCGCCGCTGCCGCAGGGCCGGCGGGTCAGTGACGCCGCCGGTCAGGCGACGGGAGCAGCGCGACGACCGCGTGTCGCCAGGTACGCGACGATCGCCGTTCCCGCGGCGACGAGCACGACCGAGGGCCAGGCGCCGACGAGCCGGGCGAGCGGGTGCGCGCCGGCGAAGGCCGCGGCGTAGACCAGGACGAGCGCGGCTGCGGCCGGCAGGCCCGCGAGACGCCGCCACTGCAGCGCGCAGACCGCCGCGGCCACGAGCAGGACGACGCCGCCCAGCGCCCGGAGGCCGGTCAGGTCGGCCACCGCGAACCCGGCGACGAGCGAGCCACCGGCCAGGAGCGCCGTCGGAGCGGGGGTCACCGGACCAGCGTAGGAGCGCGCGTCAGCGCGGCTGCCACAGCTGCACCGGGTTGCCCTCCGGGTCGTGCAGCGAGGCGAACCGGCCGTTCGGGTACACGTCGCGGTCGACCTCGACCTCGATGGCGGCGGCGCGCAGCTGCGCCACCATCGCGTCGAGGTCGGCCACCCGGAAGTTGACGCCGAACCCCCGCGGGCCGAGGTGCGGGCTGTCGTGGTGCTCCGGGCCGAACGGGGCGAAGACCGTGGGCCCGGCGGCCTGCTGCCACTCCCCCTCGTCGTAGGTCTCCGGGGGCGCCTCGACGCCGAGGTGCTCGGCGTACCAGCGCTGCAGCGCGGCTGCGTCCCTCGCGGCGAAGAACACGCCGCCGATGCCGGTCACCCGCTCCACATCGCCCTCCCCGTCGTCGCTGGCACGATCATGCACCCGGCCGCACCTCGCGCCGGCGCGAAGGAGCCCCCGCCGATGTCCGCCACACTCGTCGCCACCGACGTCACCGTCGTGCGCGGTCCCGTCCTCGTGCTGAAGGACGTGTCCCTCACGGTGGCGCCGGGCACGCGGCTGGGTGTCGTCGGGCCGAACGGCGTGGGCAAGTCGACCCTGCTGGCCGCCCTCGCCGGGCACCTGCCGCCGGACGCCGGCAGCGTGCACCTGTCCCCGCGGGCCGCGACCGTCGGGCTGCTCCCGCAGGAGCCGGACCCGCGCCCGGGCGAGACCCTCACCGCCTTCCTGGCCCGCCGGACCGGAGTGGCTGCGGCACAGGCCGCCCTCGACACCGCAACGGCGGCGCTGGCCGCGGAGCGGCCCGGTGCCGACGACGCCTACTCCGCGGCGCTGGAGCGCTGGCTGGACCTGGGCGGCGCCGACCTGGACGTGCGCGCCGAGCAGGTCTGCGCCGGCCTCGGCCTGCCGCTGGACCTGCTGGACGCCGAGACGCGCACCCTGTCCGGCGGTCAGGCAGCGAGAGCGTCGCTGGCGTCGGTGCTGCTGTCCCGGTACGACGTCTTCCTGCTCGACGAGCCGACCAACGACCTCGACTTCGCCGGCCTGGAGCGGCTCGAGCGCTTCGTGCAGGGCCTGCAGGGCGGGCTCGTCGTCGTCTCGCACGACCGGGAATTCCTGTCCCGCAGCGTGAACGCGGTGCTCGACCTGGACGGGCCGACGCGCACGGCCACGCACTACGCCGGCGGGTTCGCGGCCTACCTCGAGGCCCGGGCGCTGCGGCGACGACAGGCCCGCGACGCCTACGAGGAGTTCGAGGACAAGCGCACCGCACTGGTGCAGCAGGCGCAGCGGCAGCGCGAGCAGTCCGTGCGCGGGGCGCTCCGCGCCAAGAACCGGATGCCCGACAACGACCGGGCCGGCAGGGGCGCCCGCGTCGAGGCCGCGACGCACGCGGCGTCCCGGGTGCGCGGGATCGAGTCGCAGATCCGCCGGCTCGACGAGGTCGAGGAGCCGCGCAAGGAGTGGCAGCTGCAGCTGTCGATCGCCGAGGCACCACGTTCCGGCGACGTCGTCGCAGTGCTGCAGGACGCCGTCGTGCGCCGCGGCGACTTCCTGCTCGGCCCGGTCGACCTGCAGGTCTCCTACGGCGACCGCATCGCCCTGGTCGGCCCGAACGGCTCCGGCAAGACGACGCTGCTGCACGCGCTGCTCGGCCGGCTGCCGCTCGAGAGCGGCCGGAACTCGCTCGGCCCGTCGGTCGCCATCGGCGAGCTCGACCAGGAGCGGTCGGCCTTCCGCGGTGAGCACACGGTGGTCGAGGTCGTGGAGGCGGCGACGCAGTGGCCGGCCGGTGACGTGCGCACGCTGCTGGCGAAGTTCGGGCTCAGGGGCGACCACGTCGAGCGCCCGGCGTCGTCGCTGTCACCGGGTGAGAAGACGCGCGCCTCGCTCGCGCTGCTGCAGGCGGTCGGGGTCAACTGCCTGGTCCTCGACGAGCCGACCAACCACCTCGACCTGCCCGCCATCGAGCAGCTGGAGCAGGCGCTCGACGCCTACGCCGGGACGCTGCTGCTCGTCACGCACGACCGGCGGCTGCTGGACGCGGTGGCGGTGACCCGCACCGTCGAGCTTCCCGCTCCGGCCGGTCCGTCGGCCGGCTGACCGGCAGCGGACGGCCGTCAGCCGCAGCAGCCTCCGCCGCAGCAGCCGCCGCCACCGGAGGGCGCGGGCGCTGCGGATCCTGCCGCTCCCCCGACGGCCACCGCCGAGAACACCCGGCTCGTCTCGGTGTGCCCGTCGGGGCAGGCCACGGCCGACTCCGGGTCGGTGATCGAGCGCCGCACCTCGAAGGAGCTGTCACACGCGCGGCAGCGGTAGTCGTAGCGGGGCACGGGCGGGCTCCTTCCGGGCCTGGGACGGACGCCAGACGCTACCCGGGTGCCGGGCAGGAAGTTTCGGCGCACGGAAGCTGTGGTCCACATGCCGTGGTGGAACTGTCTTACGTGCCGTACTACACTCCAGGGATGGCAATCGTGAACTTCCGGACCGACGAGCGCAGCGACCGCGCGCTCACCGAGCTGACAGCCGACGGGTCGACCGTCTCCGAGGCGATCCGACAGGCACTCGTCGATGCGGTGCGGCTGCGCCGTCGGGAGCGGATGCGCGAGGAGTCACGAGCGCTGGCCGACGATCCTCACGACCTGGCCGAGAGCCGCCGGGTGCTCGACGACATGGAGAAGCTCCGTGCGTGGTGACGTCCATCGCCTCCGCGCACCGCGCAGCGCCCGCGGCAGCGAGCAGCAGGGGGTCCGCTACGCCGTCGTGCTGCAGTCCGACGACCTCCTGCTCTCGACCACCCTCGTCGCTCCGACGTCGCAGTCCGCCCCTCCACGTGTCTTCCGCCCGACCATCACGATCGGCAGCGAGCCGACCCAGGTCCTGGTCGAGCAGACGGCCGCGGTCGACCCGACCAGGCTGGGCGAGCTCGTCGGGAACGTCAGCCGACGTGAGCTGGAGCAGATCGACAGCTCGCTCCGGCTCGTGCTGGAGCTCGACTGACGCAGCCGACCCGGCGCTGGATCGAGCACGCACCGCTTGCGGTCAGGCCACCAGGACGACGTGCAGCCGCCGCGGCCCGTGCACGCCCTCGACCCGCACCAGCTCGATGTCGCTGGTGGCGCTGGGACCGCTGATCCAGGTGAGCGGCCGCCGCGGGTCAAGCAGGCCGACCGCCTCGGGGACGGTCTGCACCACCTGCCCGGCGAGCACGACGCAGACGTGCAGGTCCGGCACCAGGCTGACCGCCCGCCGCCCCTGACCGGCAGAGCCGTCGAGCACCAGCGTGCCCGTCTCCGCGACGGCGACCGCCGCGCCGGTCACCACGGCGTCGACGTCGTCCAGGACCTGCGGCGACAGGTTGTCGTCAGCCAGCGTCTCGACGTCCGCGGCCGCGAGCCAGGCCGGCGGGAGGCCCGCAGGCACGACGACCCGCACCCGGCCGGCGGGCTCGTCGCCCGTGCCCGCGGCGAGGGCCTCGGCCACCGCCGACGGCACCCCCTGCTCGTCGGTGCGGTGCACCTCTGCCCGGTAGTCCTCGAGCCGGTCGACGAGCAGGTCCAGCAACGCCGGCGAGCCGGGCCGGTGCTCGCCGGCGAGGCGGTAGCGCCGGGCGACCGGCTCCGGTGGCGGCGCCGTGGCCAGGGCGCCGCGCAGCCGGGCCAGCACCTCCTCGCGGGCGCTCACGAGCGACCGCCGCGGGCGCGGGCCCACCACTGGCGGAAGGTCTCGCGCGGCGGCGCGGGAGCGTCCCGCGCCGACGTCCACCCCGACAGCGGGCCGGGAAGCGAACGGATCCGCCGGCCGAGCCCGTGCTCGCCGCGGGCCAGCAGCCGCCCGACCCGCGAGGCCCGCTGCGCCCGGCCGAACCGCTGCGGGTCCTGCATCAGCCACGAGGCCGCAGCCATCGCCGTGGCCTCCGGTCCCGGCAGCCGGGAGGTCTCGCGAGCGGCGTCGACGTGCTGCCGGCGCAGGTCGACGAGGATCGACGGGATGTCGATCTTGACCGGGCAGACGTCGTAGCAGGCGCCGCACAGCGAGGAGGCGTACGGCAGGGACGCGTTGTCCTCGACGCCGGTCATCTGCGGTGACAGCACGGCGCCGATCGGCCCGGGGTAGACCGAGCCGTAGGCGTGCCCGCCGGTGCGCTCGTAGACCGGGCAGACGTTCAGGCACGCCGAGCAGCGGATGCAGTGCAGCGCAGAGCGGCCCACCTCGTCGGCGAGCACGGCGCTGCGGCCGTTGTCGAGCAGCACCAGGTGGAACGCCTGCGGACCGTCGCCGGGCACGACGCCCGTCCACATGGACGTGTACGGGTTCATCCGCTCGCCGGTGGACGAGCGCGGGAGCAGCTGCAGCAGCACCTCGACGTCGCGCCAGGTGGGCACGACCTTCTCCACGCCCATCACGGTGATGAGGGTCTCGGGCAGGGTCAGGCACATCCGCCCGTTGCCCTCGGACTCGACGACGGCCAGGGTGCCGGTGTCGGCGACCGCCAGGTTGGCGCCGGACACCGCCACCCTGGCGGACAGGAACTTGCGTCGCAGGTGCGCGCGGGCGGCCATCGCCAAGCGGCGGGGGTCGTCGGTGAGGTCGGCCGGGGCGGCCAGCCCGACACGACCCATCTCGCGCAGGAAGATCTCGCGGATCTCGGCCCGGTTGCGGTGGATCGCCGGGACGAGGATGTGCGAGGGCTTGTCGTCGCCGAGCTGGACGATCAGCTCGGCGAGGTCGGTCTCCCAGGCCAGGATCCCGGCGTCGGCCAGCGCCTCGTTGAGGCCGATCTCCTGGGTGGCCATCGACTTGACCTTGACCACCTCGTCGGCGCCGGTCGCCCGGACCAGCTCGGTGACGACGGCGTTGGCCTCGTGGGCGTCACGGGCCCAGTGCACCTGCCCGCCGGCGGCGGTCACCGACGCCTCCAGCTGCTCCAGCAGCTCGGGCAGGCGCGCCATCGCCTCGGTCTTCAGGGCCGCGCCGGCGTCGCGCAGCTCCTCCCAGTCGGGGACCTCGGCAACCACCGCGGCCCGCTTGGCCCGGATCGTGCCGGTGGCCTTGCCGAGGTTGCGCCGCAGCTGGGTGTCGGCCAGCGCCCGGCGCGCGGCGTCGGGGAACGACTCGTCGCCGCGCAGGTGGCCGACGCCGCGCGGCGCCACCACCGGCATGCCCAGGTGCACGGTGGTCATCCGGTGGCCGCCAGGACCTCGGCGAGGTGGACCGTGCGGACGCCGGTGCGCAGCCGGGACAGGCCGCCGCCGATGTGCATCAGGCAGGACGCGTCGCCGGCGGTGCACACCTCGGCCCGGGTCGTGAGCACGCTGCGCATCTTGTCGGCCAGCATCGCGGTGGAGGTGTCGGCGTTCTTGAGCGCGAACGTGCCGCCGAAGCCGCAGCACTGCTCGGCGTCCGGCAGCTCGACCAGCTCGAGGCCGCGCACGTGGCGCAGCAGCCGCAGCGGCTTGTCGCCGACGCGGAGCAGCCGCAGCGAGTGGCAGGTGGGGTGGTAGGTGACCCGGTGCGGGTAGTAGGCGCCGACGTCCTCGACACCGAGCACGTCGACGAGCAGCTCGCTCAGCTCGTAGGTGCGGGCGGCGACGGCCCGGGCGTCGGCGGCCAGGACGGCGTCGCCGTACCGCTCGGCCACCATGGCGTGCTGGTGGCGCACGCACCCGGTGCACGAGCCCGACGGCACGACCACGGCGTCGTACCCGGCGAACGTGCGGGTCGAGCGCCGCACCAGCGGGAGCGCCTCGCGCTGGTAGCCGGTGTTGACGTGCATCTGCCCGCAGCAGGTCTGCTCGGGCGGGAACACGACCTCGTGCCCGAGCCGCTCGAGCAGCGTCACGGTGGCCCGGGCGACGTCCGGGAAGAGCGTGTCGGCCAGGCACGTGGCCATCAGCGCGATGCGCACGGACCAGCCTCTCGACCCGCCGGTCTCATCGCTCCCGGCGGGCGGCGCCCGGGTCGGGGCCGAGGTCGGTGCGGCCCTCGTCCGGATCGCCCGCCGCGACCCCGCCGGCAGGTTCGCCGGCCCGCGCGGAGCCGCCCTCGCCCGGCGGCACGAGCTCGGGGTTCGGCTTGCCCGGCGAGCGGCGCAGAGCCACGATCAGCCCCGCGACGCCGGCCAGCACGATCAGCAGCCACAGCGTGCTGAGGTTGGCGCCGAAGCCGTAGATGGCGACCAGCGATACCGCTCCGGCCATGAAGCAGTAGTAGATCGTCGGCAGCACCGTCTTGCGGATGAGGTCACCCTCGCGCCCGATCAGGCCGACGGTCGCCGAGGCGGCCACGATGTTGTGCACGGTGATCATGTTGCCGGCCGCGCCGCCGACCGCCTGGGTCGCGACGACCGTGTCGGGCGTGACGCCGATCTGCTCGCCGGTGGAGAACTGGAACAGCGAGAACATCAGGTTGCTCACCGTGTTGCTGCCGGCCACGAACGCGCCGAGCGCGCCGATCCACGGCGCGAACGCCGGCCAGCCGCCACCGGCCACGTTGGCCGCGCCAGAGGCCAGCGTCAGCGGCATCGACATCATGTCCGAGTCGTTGAAGGCCGGCCCGGAGTTGATGAAGACGCGCACCAGCGGCAGGGCGAACAGCAGTGCCACCGCCGCGCCGGCGAGCTGGCTGCCGGCGACCTTCCACGACTCCGCGATCTGCGCCGGCTTCATCCGGTGCAGCCCGTAGGTGATCAGGCAGGTGACGATGAACAGGAACCCCGGCAGGTACACCGGCTCGAGGGTCTGGCTGACCGTCGTGCCGAAGATGTTCTCCACCGCCACCACGCGCCAGCCGCCGCGCAGGAAGTCGGTGAGCGGGCTGATGGTGCGGGTCAGGACGAGCAGCAGGGCCACCACGACGTAGGGCGTCCAGGCCAGCCAGATGCTCATCTTGCGCTGGGTGATGTCGTCGGTGGCCGGCGCCAGGCTGCCCATCCAGGACGGCGCCCAGCGCTCGCGCGGCGGGAAGTCCCACACCTGCTTGGGCATGAGGAAGCCCCGGCTCGAGGCGAACATGACCACCACGAGGCCGGTGAGGCCGCCGAGCAGCGACGGGAACTCCGGGCCGAGCAGGGCGGCGACCGTGACCGAGGGGATGGTCATGGCGAACGCGGCGAACAGCGCGAACTTCCAGACCGCCAGGCCGTCGCCGAAGCGGCGGCGCTCGCCGAAGAAGCCGCACAGCATGCACGCCAGCGCGAGCGGGATGAGCGTGCCCACGACCGCGTGCATGAGCGCGACCTGCAGACCGATCCGCTCGAGGTAGCCGGGCATCTCCAGGCCGAGCACGGTGAGCCGCTCCTGCACCGCAGGGTCGCCGGTCAGGCCGCCGTTGACCCCGACGAGGATCGGCGTGCCGACGGCGCCGAAGCTCACCGGCGTGCTCTGGATGATCAGACCGACCATCACCGCGGCCATCGCCGGGAAGCCGAGCGCGAGCAGCAGCGGCGCGACGACGGCGGCCGGCGTGCCGAACCCGGAAGCGCCCTCGATGAAGCTGCCGAACAGCCAGCCGATGATGATCGCCTGCACCCGCCGGTCGGGGCTGATGCTGGTGAAGCCGGCCCGGATGGTGCTCATCGCGCCGCTCTTGGTGAGGGTCTCGAGCAGCAGGAGCGCGCCGAAGACGATGTACAGCAGGGTCGCGGCGATGAGCAGCCCCTGCACGGTCGAGGCGGCGATGGCGGTCGGCGTCATGTCCCACGCCAGCAGTCCGACCGCGACCACGACGACGAAGCCGATCGGCATGGCCCGCTTGGCGGGCCAGCGCAGGCCGACCAGCAGCACGCCGACCACGAGGATCGGCGAGAACGCCAGCAGGCTGAGCACGGCCAGGTTGTCCATCTGGAGGGCCTCTCGTCGTCAGGCGGTACGGGGTTCGGGTCGGCAGGGTCAGCGGGTGCGGGCAGCGGGTCGGGGCAGGGCGGTGCCGGGCCCGTTCAGGGCGCTGTCGAGGAGCTCGTCGAGCGGGACGCCGCGGATCGAGGCGTCGAGCACCTGCACGGTGTGGGCCACCGGCATCCGGGTTCCCATCCGCGCCAGCGTCGTGGCCACCTGCATCCAGCAGCCGGGGTTGGCGGTGACCATCAGCTGCGCGCCGGTGTCGAGCACGGCCTGGGCCTTGCGCTCGCCGAGCTCGCGGGCCGGCTCGGGCTGCAGCATGTTGTAGGTGCCGGCGCTGCCGCAGCAGATCTCGGCCTCGCGCAGCTCGCGCAGCTCGAGGCCGGGTATCGCGCTCAGCAGGGCCCGGGGCTGGGAGCGCACCCCCTGGGCGTGCGCGAGGTGGCAGGCGTCCTGGTAGGCCACCGAGACCGGCAGCGGGTGCCGCTCGGCGACCGGCCCGAGCTCGACGAGCAGCTCGGTGACGTCGCGGACCTTCTCGGCCAGCGCCTCGGCGCGCTGCGCCCACTGCGGCTCGTCGCGCAGCTGGTGGCCGTACTCCTTGAGGTTGCTGCCGCACCCGGCGGCGTTGACCACGATCGTGTCGACGCCGGCCCGCTCGAAGACCTCGATGGCCGACTTGGCGAAGCCCAGCGCCTGCTCCTCGCGGCCGCCGTGGGCGGACAGCGCGCCGCAGCAGCCCTGCCGCTTCGGGACGACGACGTCGCAGCCCTCGGCGGTGAGCACCCGGACCGTGGCGGCGTTGACGTCGGGGAAGAAGGTGCCCTGCACGCACCCGGTGAGCAGCCCGACGGTGCGCCGCCGGCTGCCGACGGCGGGGTTGTGCTCGGCCAGCTTCTGCACCTTGCCGAGCTTGGGCGCCAGCGACTCCATCGCCTGCAGGGGCGCGGGCAGCCGGCCCAGCAGCCCGCTGCGGGCGAACAGGGTCCCCAGCCCGCTGGCCTGGTAGGCGCGCAGCGGGCCGCGCAGCGCCCGCAGCCGTCGGGGGTAGGGGAACAGCGCGTAGATCGCGTCGCGGTACAGCTTCTCGGCGCGAGGGCGCTCGTAGCGCCGCTCGACCTGCGCGCGGGTGGCCTCGATGAGCTTGTCGTACTGCACGCCGGACGGGCACGCCGTCACGCAGGCCATGCAGCCCAGGCACTGGTCGAGGTGGCGGACCATGTCCGGCCCCATCGCCTCGCCCTCCAGGCCCTCCTTCATCAGGTAGACGCGCCCGCGCGGGCTGTCCATCTCCTCGCCCCACAGCACGTAGGTCGGGCAGCTGGGCAGGCAGAAGCCGCAGTGCACGCAGTCGCCGACCAGCGCGGCGTCCGGCGGGTGGTGGTCGTCGAAGGCCGGCGACACCGGCGCGCCGACCCGCGGCATCCCGAGGCCGACGGTGGCCGCGCCGGTGCCCCCGGGCAGGGACAGGCTCTGCGCCAGATCCAGCGGGCGACGGGCACCGACCACCTCTGCGGTGGCCTGGTCGGTGGCGCGCACCGCACCGGTGGCGGCGCCGTCCGGCAGGTCCTCGGTCGAGTCGCGGACGGCGGCGGTGCCGCGCGAGGCGCCCGGCGCCCCGGCGGGCGGCGTGTCGCCGCGGGGCCCCGAGCCGGGGGTCGTCTCGGTCATGCGCCCTGCCTCTGCATCTAAATCCCTCCGACGAAGCGGCCCGGCGACATCCGGTGCTCGGGGTCGAACCGCTCCTTGACGCGGCGCATGAGCGGCAGCGCGTTCCCCACCGGCCCCCAGTGGTCGAGGGCCGGTCGCACGTCCTGCGGCGCGTGCAGCAGCACCGCTGTGCCGTCGTGCGGCACCAGCGCCTCGCGCAGCGCCGGCAGCGCCGTGGGGGCTCCGGCTGCGTCGATCGCGGCGTACGTGACGCCGGTGGCCGCCGACGCCGCGACCGCGCTGCCGGGCGGCAGCGCGGCGAGCACGGCAGGCAGGCCGGTGGGCAGGTGGGCCAGGCGCAGGTGCACCTGGTCGGGCGTGCCGGGCCGGCGGCCGAACGCCGCCGGCAGCTCCTCGGTGACCGTGCCGCCGCCGAGCAGCGCCACCGCCGCCTCCGCCTGGGCGGTCACCGACTCGGCGATCGACTCGAAGACGACGACGAGCTGGCCCTGCCCGCCGGCTGTCGCGAACAGCTCGACCGCCGACGGCGTCAGGGTGGAGCGGAACACGGTGATCGCCAGCGGCCCGGCGTCCGCGGCGTCGGGCAGGTCGAGCACGACGACCGACCGGGCCGGCGGCACCGGGTGCAGCCGCCAGGTGGTGGAGACGACGACGCCGAGCGTGCCGTGCGCACCGGTGTAGAGCTTGCCCAGGTCGTAGCCGGCGACGTTCTTGACGACCTTGCCGCCGGCCTTGGCCACGGTGCCGTCGGCCAGCACCACGGTGACGCCGATGAGCAGGTCGCGCACGGTGCCGTAGCGCAGCCGCCGCGGCCCCGAGGCGTTGGCACTCACCACCCCGCCGAGGGTCGCGCCGGTCTCCGTGGGGTCGAGCCCGAGCAGCTGCCCGGCCCCGCCGACGGAGGCCTGCAGGTCGGCCAGGCGCACCCCCGCCTCGGCGATGACGACCAGGTCGCCGGCGACGTGCTCGACGACGCGGTCCAGGCCGGTGGTGTCGAGCAGCAGGTCGCACGAGCTCGGCGGCGCCGCCCAGCCGAGCTTGGTCCGGCCGCCGGCGGGGACGACGGTGCGCCCGGCGCCGGCGGCCTCGCGCAGCACAGCGGCGACGTCCTCGATGCTCGAGGGCCGGACCACCTCGGCCGGGACGACCCCGCCGACGGCGTCGTCGCTCGTGCCGGCGCGGCGCTGCACGGTCGCCGTCGGCACGCTCAGAACACCTCGCCCATCGCCGGATCGCGGGTGTCGGCGGCGGTCCGCACGCCGGGCCGCTCCCCGCACAGCCGCGGCGTCGGGAAGACCTTGCCCGGGTTCGCGATGCCGTCCGGGTCGAACGCGCAGCGGACCAGCTGCATCGTGTCGAGGTCGGCCTCGGTGAACTGCTTGCCCATCTTGTGCCGCTTCTCCTGGCCGACGCCGTGCTCTCCGGTGATGGAGCCGCCCGAGGAGATGCAGAGGTCCAGGATCGAGCCGGCCAGCTCCTCGGCGTCGTGCGCCTGCCCGTCGACGGCGCCGTCGAACAGCACCAGCGGGTGCAGGTTGCCGTCGCCGGCGTGGAAGACGTTGGCCACCCGCAGCCCGACGGCGTCGGCCATCCGGGTCATCTCGGCGAGCACCTCGGGCAGTCGGGTCCGCGGGATGACGCCGTCCTGCACGAAGTACGAGGGGCTGATCCGGCCCACGGCG
Source organism: Mycobacteriales bacterium (assembly GCA_035540755.1). Taxonomy (GTDB): domain Bacteria; phylum Actinomycetota; class Actinomycetes; order Mycobacteriales; family SCTD01; genus DATLGD01. Next base: position 15,749 of record DATLGD010000063.1, read on the forward strand.
GCGAACGCGGACTTGCGGCCCTTCCACATCAGCGCGCGCTCGGCGGCGTCGGCGGCGATGCGCGTCTCGAAGGCGTTGCGGGCCAGCGCGATCTGCTCGACCTGCGCGAACTGGGCGTCGACCTCGACCTGCGGCCCGTCCAGCTCGATGACGAGCACCGCCGTGGCCCCGGCGGGGTAGCCGCAGGCCACCGCCGCCTCGGCTGCCTCGATGGCCAGGGCGTCCATCATCTCGATGGCGGCCGGCAGGATGCCCGCGGCGATGATGTCGCTGACGCAGCCGGCGGCGTCCTCGACGGTGCGGAACCCGACGAGCATGGTCTGCACGGCCTCCGGCACCCGGATCAGGCGCAGCGTCACCGACGTCGCGACGCCGAGCGTGCCCTCGCTGCCGATGAAGGCGCCGAGCAGGTCGTAGCCCGGGTGCTCGGGCGCCGGCCCGCCGAGCTGCACGACCTCGCCGTCGGGGAGCACCACCTCGGCCCCCATGACGTGGTTGACGGTGAAGCCGTACTTGAGGCAGTGCGCGCCGCCGGCGTTCTCGGCGACGTTGCCGCCGATCGAGCAGACCAGCTGCGAGCTGGGGTCGGGCGCGTAGGCCAGGTCGTGCGGCGCGGCGTCGCGGGTCACCCAGAGGTTGATGACGCCGGGTTCGACCTCGACGCGGGCGTTGTCGGGGTCGACCGGGCCGAGGCCGCGCAGGCGGGACAGCACGAGCAGCACGCCGTCGGCGCTCGGCAGCGCCCCGCCGGACAGGCCGGTGCCGGAGCCGCGGGCCACGAACGGGACGCCGGCCCGGTGGCACAGCCGCACGGTGTCGACGACGTGCTGCCGCGACTCGGCGAGCACGACGACGGCGGGGGTGACCCGGAAGTTGGCCAGCCCGTCGCACTCGTAGGTGCGCAGCTGCGCGCGGTCGGTGAGCACCCGCTCGGCTCCGACCGCGTCGCGCAGCGCCTGCGCCAGCTCGGCGGTCCGGCCGGCCGGCGCCTCGGTGACCGTCATGGCTCAGCTCAGCCGGGCGTACGCCGGGACGGTGAGGAACTCCTCGAACTCGTCGGCCAGCGCGACCTGCTCGAACAGCTCGCGGGCCTCGTCGAACCGCCCGCTGTCGTAGCGCTCGTCGCCGATCGCCGAGCGCACCTTGGCCAGCTCCTCGTCCTCGACCTGCCGCACCCAGTCGGGGGTGATCGGGGTGCCCTCGGCGGTGGAGACGCCGTTGTGCACCCACTGCCAGATCTGCGAGCGGCTGATCTCGGCGGTGGCGGCGTCCTCCATGAGGTTGTTGATGGCCACCGCCCCCCCGCCGCGCAGCCACGACTCCAGGTACTGGATGCCGACGCTGACGTTGTTGCGCACGCCGGCCTCGGTCACCTGCCCTGGCGTGGACTTCGCGTCGAGCAGCTGCCCGGCGGTGACCTGGACGTCGTCGCGGGTGCGGTCGAGCTGGTTGGGCCGGTCGCCGAGCTTGGCGTCGAACACCTCGAGCGCCACCGGGACGAGGTCGGGGTGCGCCACCCAGGAGCCGTCGAAGCCGTCGTCGGCCTCGCGGCTCTTGTCGGCCCGCACGGCCTTCAGGGCGGCGTCGTTGACCTCGGCGTCCCTGCGGTTGGGGATGAACGCGGCCATGCCGCCGATGGCGTGCGCACCGTGGCTGTGACAGCTCTTGACCAGCAGCTCGGTGTAGGCGCGCATGAACGGCACGGTCATCTTGACCTCGGAGCGGTCGGGCAGCTGGAACTCCGCGCCGCGGGTGCGGAACTTCTTGATCATGGAGAAGATGTAGTCCCAGCGGCCGGCGTTCAGGCCCGAGGAGTGCTCGCGCAGCTCGTAGAGGATCTCCTCCATCTCGAAGGCGCCGAGGATGGTCTCGATCAGGCAGGTGGCCCGGACGGTGCCGCGCGGGATGCCGAGCGCCTCCTGGCCGGCGACGAAGACGTCGTTCCACAGCCGCGCCTCGAGGTGGCTCTCCATCTTCGGGAGGTAGAAGTACGGGCCGAAGCCCTTGTCGATGGCGATCTGCGCACTGGTGGTCATGTACAGGCAGAAGTCGAACAGGCTGCCCGACACCGGCTCGCCGTCGACGAGCACGTGCCGCTCGGGCAGGTGCCAGCCCCGGTTGCGGACCACGAGCGTCGCGACGGTGTCGTTGAGGGCGTAGGTCTTGCCCTGCTCGCTGGTGAAGTCGATCTGGCGCAGCCAGGCGTCGCGCAGGTTGAGCTGGCCCTGCACGAGGTTGTCGAAGGTGGGGGTGTTGCTGTCCTCGAAGTCGGCCATGAAGACCTTGGCGCCGCAGTTCAGCGCGTTGATGACCATCTTGCGGTCGGTCGGGCCGGTGATCTCGACCCGGCGGTCGACCAGACCCGGCGCGGGCGGGGCCACGGTCCAGTCGCCGCCGCGGACCTCGGCGGTCTCGGGCAGGAAGTCCGGCAGCGCGCCGGCGGCCAGCTCGGCGTCGCGCTCGGCCCGGCGCGCCAGCAGCTCGGACCGGCGCGGGCCGAAGCGCCGCTGCAGGTCGGCGAGCAGTGTCAGCGCCTGCTCGGTGAGGACCTGCTCGTAGCCGTCGCGCCAGGCGCCGACCACCTCGACGCCGGGGACGTGCGGTGCGGCGGTGGTCGTGCTGCTCATGCGGGGCGGACTCCTCAGGGGGCGGACATCGGGGACGACCTGGACTCTGTCGCAGCTCGCAGCCGGACCGCCAGCACCGCCGGAAAGTCGTTTCCGCCTTGCGGAAGCGGCCGCTGCCGCGGCGCGGTCAGCCGCGCGCGGTCAGGCTGGCCGCCAGCTCGGCACCTGCCCGCTGGAGCGCCGCCACGACGTCCGGGGCGTCCCGGTCGAGCCGGCTGGCCGGCGCCGACACCGAGATGGCGGCGACGGCGCCGGGCCCCGGCCCGATCGGCACCGCCAGGCACCGCACGCCGACCTCCTCCTCCTCGTCGTCGACCGCCCAGCCGCGCGAGCGCACCGTCGCCAGCTCGGCGGCGAAGGCGGGCAGGTCCACGAGGGTCCGGGCGGTCCGGGCCGGCAGGCCGAGCCGGCTCACCACGCGCCGCACGTGGTCGTCGTCGTACCAGGCGAGCAGCACCTTGCCCACGGCGGTGCTGTGCGGCAGGGCCCGTCGCCCGACCTCGGTGAACATCCGCATGCGGTGCCGACCCGGCGCCTGCGCGACGTAGACGACGTGGTCGTCCTCGAGCACCGCGAGGTTCACGGTCTCGCCGACCTGAGCGGCCAGCTGGTGCAGGAACGGCAGCGCCCAGCTGCCCAGCAGCCGGGTCGCGGCGTCGCCGAGGGGCAGCAGCGACGTGCCGAGCGCGTAGCGGCGGTCGGGGTCCTGGCGCACGTAGCCGCGGGCGGCCAGGGCGGCCAGCAGCCGGTGCACGGTGCCCAGCGGCAGCCCACTGCGGGCGGCGAGCTCGGTCAGCGGCAGCCGGCCTCCGCCGTGCGCGAGCACCTCGAGCAGCAGCAGGGCGCGGTCGACGGACTGGACCGTCCCGCTGCCGCCGGCCGCCGGACCGCCCGCTCGCGAGGTCACGCCGGCATGTTCTCTCAGGCGCTGGTCTGCAGACCCACGGCCGCGACCGCTGCGGCGCAGGCCGCCTCGTCCTGCGCACCGGTGCCGCCGCTGCCGCCGATCGCGCCGAGCAGCAAGCCGTCCCGGTAGACCGGCACCGCGCCGGTCTGGGGCGTGTAGCGGCCGTGCGTCATCGCCGTCAGCGCCGTGGCGAAGTTCGGCATCGGCTCCATCTTCTGCTTCTGCGCGTCGCTCGGGGTGCCGTAGGCCGCGGCGGTCCAGGCCTTGCCCTGGGCGACGTCAGAGGTGATCCACGGTGCGCCGTCCATGCGGGCGAGCGCGAGCAGGTGACCGCCGGGGTCCATGACGGCGAAGGCCATCGGGACGGCGGCGGCCTCGCGGGCAGCGGTGAGCAGGGCGTGGGCGTCGTCGAGGGTCAGCACCGGACCATCGTGCACCCTGCCCGCTCCGCGCCGACCCGGCGTCGCCTCACTCCCCGTGCGTGTGCCCGCGGTACTCGTTGCGGAGGTCGGCGATCGCGTCGATCACGGTGGCGTGGCGGGCGCCCTGCTGGGCGCGGAACTCGGCCAGCTCCGCCCGGACCTCGGCGATGCTGCCGCGCAGCTCAGCCGACCCGGCACGCAGCTCGGCGAAGCCCGCGCGCATCTCGAGCGTCAGCACGTCGAGCCGGTCCATCGGCTCCTCCTCGGCGTCGGTCACCGTCGTCATCGTCGCCTCCCCGCGCTGCGTTGTCCACGAGGAAGCATCCCCGTCGGCGGTGCGGTGCGGTCGCACCCGACCGGATCTGTGGAGGAGCGGCGTCACTCCCACTCGATGGTGCCCGGGGGCTTGCTCGTCACGTCGAGCACGACCCGGTTCACCTCGCGCACCTCGTTGGTGATCCGGGTGGAGATCCGGGCCAGCACGTCGTAGGGCAACCGGGTCCAGTCCGCCGTCATGGCGTCCTCGCTCGAGACCGGGCGCAGCACGACCGGGTGGCCGTACGTGCGCCCGTCGCCCTGGACCCCGACCGAGCGGACGTCGGCGAGCAGCACCACCGGGCACTGCCAGATGTCGCGGTCGAGGCCGGCGGCGGTGAGCTCCTCGCGCGCGATGGCGTCGGCCTCGCGCAGCAGGTCGAGCCGCTCCTGGGTGACCTCGCCGATGATCCGGATGCCGAGCCCGGGGCCGGGGAACGGCTGCCGCCACACGATCCCCTCGGGCAGGCCCAGCTCGACGCCCACGCGGCGCACCTCGTCCTTGAACAGCGCGCGCAGCGGCTCGACGAGGTCGAACTGCAGGTCGTCGGGCAGCCCGCCGACGTTGTGGTGGCTCTTGATGTTGGCGGCACCGCTGGGTGCTCCGGAATGGGCGCCCCCGGACTCGACGACGTCGGGGTAGAGGGTGCCCTGCACGAGGAACTCGACCGGCGCGGAGTCAGCAGCAGCCGACTCCCCCACGACCGCCCGGGCCTCCTCCTCGAAGACGCGGATGAACTCCCGGCCGATCGCCTTGCGCTTGGCCTCGGGGTCGGTGAGGCCGGCGAGCGCGTCGAGGAAGCGCTTGGAGGCGTCGGCCACCCGCAGCTGCACGCCGGTGGAGGCGACGAAGTCCTCTTCGACCTGCTCGGCCTCGCCCTTGCGGAGCAGGCCGTGGTCGACGAACACGCAGGTCAGCTGGTCGCCCACGGCGCGCTGCACCAGCGCGGCGGCGACCGCGGAGTCGACGCCGCCGGACAGCCCGCACACCACTCGCTTGTCGCCGACCTGCGCCCGGATCCGCTCCACCTGCTCCTCGACGATGTTGACCATCGTCCAGGTGCGGCGGCAGCCGGCCGCGTCGAGGAAGGCCTCGAGGACCTTCTGCCCGTGCGCGCTGTGCAGCACCTCGGGGTGGAACTGCACGCCGTACAGGCCGCGGTCGGTGTCCTCGAAGGAGGCGACCGGCGTCTGCGGGGTCGACGACGTGACCCGGAAGCCCTCGGGCGCCTCGACGACGGCGTCGCCGTGCGACATCCACACCGACTGCTGCTCCGGCAGCCCGCTGAACAGCACTCCCGGGTCGACGACGGCCAGCGGCGTCCCGCCGAACTCCGCGGTGCCGGTGCGGTCGACGCGCCCGCCGAGCGAGGCGGCCATCGCCTGGAAGCCGTAGCAGATGCCGAAGGTCGGCACGCCGGTCTCGAAGAAGCCGTGCGGCACCTGCGGGGCGCCCTCGGCGTACACCGAGGACGGCCCGCCGGACAGGATCACGGCCTTCGGTCGCCGGGCGCGCAGCTCCTCGGCGGTGATCGTGTGCGGCACGACCTCGGAGTAGACCTTCGCCTCTCGCACGCGGCGGGCGATGAGCTGGGCGTACTGGGCGCCGAAGTCGACGACGAGCACCAGGTCGTCCGACGGCGAGGGGTGCGTGCTCACCCCGCGCAGGCTACCGGCGCCGGCACTGCTCCGAACGGAGCAATCCGCCGCCGACCGCAGGCAGGAGATGCCCGGAGGAGGTCGAACTCCTCCACCAGCCCCCCGTTCCTCTGACCCCGGAGAGCCCTGCATGCGCATGACGCGCCGGGCTGCGGTCCTCACCGCAGCCACCCTGCTCCTCGCGCCCGTCCCGGCCCTGGCCGCCGGTCCGCTGTCCGGCGGTGCCGGCAGCACGACCGGCGCCACCGCCGGCCACGCGACCGCCGCCGACGCGCTCGTGTCGTCCTGGCCGGCCGTCCCGGTCGACCAGCGGCTGCAGCCCTACCTGGCCGAGCAGCTCGCCGCCACCTCCGGCGACCCGCTCCGCGTCATGGTCAGCGGTACCAGCACCCGGGCGGCGCTCGACGCCGTCGCCGCCGCCGGGCTCGCCGTCCAGCAGACCTGGGACGCGGTCGGCGTGGTCGTCGCCGTCGGTCCGCCCGACGCCGTTCGCGCCGTCGTCGGCCAGCCGGGGGTCACCTACGTCGAGGGCGACGCAGAGCTGACCACGACGCTCGACACGGCGCACACGGCCACGCGCAGCGCCGACGCCCTTCCGGTGTTCCGCACCGCCCAGGGCTCCCGGGTCGACGGCGCGGGCATCACCATCGCGATCATCGACACGGGCATCGACAGCACCCACCCGATGTTCCAGCGCGGCGGCAAGACCACGGTCGTGCGCAACCTCCGCAACATCTGCGACCGCCTCACCCTGGCCTCCGACACCTGCTTCCAGAACGACCCCGTCGGCGACACCGACACCGCGGGCGGCCACGGCACGCACGTGGCCGGCATCGCCGCCGGCGTCGAGGTCACCACGACCGGCGCAGCGCCGAAGAACCTGCGCGGGGCGGCCCCCGGAGCCAACCTCGTGGGCTTCGGGCTCGGCCAGGGGCTGTTCGTCGTCAACGCCAACGCCGCGATGAACTGGGTCGTCGAGCACCAGCACAACCCGTGCAAGTCCGCCACCCAGCAGACCGGACCGGCCGACCCCGCGTGCCCGCCGATCCGGGTCACCAACCACAGCTACGGCCCGAGCGCCGCCCCCAACGGCAACACCTTCAACGAGAACGCCGCGGACGTGCGCCTGCAGCGGGCACTCGTGGCCAAGGGCGTCGTGCCGGTGTGGGCTGCCGGCAACGACGGCGGCAACGGCAGCCGGGCCGTCACCAACCCGCCCGGCATGGACCCGACCGGTGGAGTGCTCATGGTCGGCAGCTACAACGACGCCAACACCGGCAGCCGCGATCGTCAGATGAGCACGTTCTCCTCGCGCGGCAAGGCCGGCGACCCGACGACCTACCCCGATCTCGCTGCTCCCGGTGACCGCATCACGAGCGCCTGCCGGCTGTACCTCCCGATCTGCATGACCGGGCTGGCGCCGCTGAACGGCCCGGGCGCCACCGACGTCGGCACGTTCAACACCATCAGCGGCACCTCGATGGCCGCGCCGTACGTGGCCGGCGTCGTCGCCCAGCTGTTCCAGGCGAACCCGGGGCTGACGCCGGCGCAGGTGGAGCTGATCCTCGAGGACACCGCCCACCAGTTCACCTCCGGCGCCCCGTACGAGCCCGACCCGCGCAACCCCGGCTCGGACACCTCGTTCGACAAGGGCCACGGCCTGGTCGACGTCTACGCCGCGCTCGAGCGGGTGCTCGGCTCGCCGACCGCGACCGTCTCCGCCAGCGGCGGCTCGCCGGCGGACGGCGTCCGGGACGTCAAGGGCAAGCGCGTCAGGAAGTAGCTGCAGGACCCGTGCAGCGGGGCGTCGGCGACCTCGGTCGCCGGCGCCCCGTCGCCGTCGCCGACCCGGAGCCGCGAGGGCGGGTCAGCCGAGGCGGAGAGCCGAGGCGGGCTGCGGCCGGCCGTACAGCCAGCCCTGCGCGACGTCCACGCCGAGCTCGCGCAGCCGAGCCGCGACCTCCGGCGTCTCGACGCCCTCGGCGACGACGTCGAGGCCGATCGCGTGGGCCATCTGCACCACGCCGCCGACGATGGCCGCGTCCTTGTCGTCGCGGTCGACGTCGCGGTTGAAGGCCCGGTCGAGCTTGAGCCGGTTGACCGGCAGCTCGCGCAGGTAGGCCAGCGACGACCAGCCGGTGCCGAAGTCGTCCACCGAGCAGGCGATGCCGGCGGCGGCGAGGGTCTGCACGGCGTCCCGGGAGCGGTCGTCGACGAGGGCCGACTCGGTGAGCTCGACGGTCAGGGCGCCCTCGCCGCGCAGCAGCTCGGCCTGCAGCGCCTCGACCACCTCCGGCGGGCGCAGCGCGAGCGCGGAGACGTTGACCGCCACCGTGCCCGCCCACCCGGCGGCCCGCCACTCGCGCGCCTGCCGGGCGGCGGCGCGCACCACGTAGCGGGTCAGGCCGTGCACGAGGTCGGTCTGCTCGGCCGTCGGCAGGAACTCACCGGGCAGCAGCAGTCCGCGGGCGGGGTGGTTCCAGCGGAGCAGCGCCTCGACCTCGACGACCCGGCCGGTGCCGAGGTCCACCAGGGGCTGGTAGTACAGGACCAGCTGGCCGCTCGACAGGGCCAGCCGGAGCTCCGCCAGCAGCGACAGCCGCGCGGAGCGGCGGCTGTCGAGCTCGGCGTCGTAGACCGCCCAGCCGCTGCGCTCGACCTTCGCCCGGTACATCGCCATGTCGGCGGCCTGCAGCAGGTGCTCGGCGGTGCCGCCGTGGGCGGGAGCGGTCGCGATGCCGATGCTGGTCGACAGCGTGACGTCGATGCCGGGCAGCACGAACGGCTCGTCGACGCTGCGCGCGACGTCGTCGGCCAGGGCTGCGGCGGCGCGCTCGTCGGCACCGGGCAGGACGACGGCGAACTCGTCGCCGCCGAGCCGGGCGACCGTGCCGCGGTCGCCCACCACGTCGACCAGGCGGCGCCCCAGCTGAGCCAGGACGCCGTCCCCGGCAGCGTGGCCGAGCGAGACGTTGACGTCCTTGAAGTCGTCGAGGTCGAGCAGCAGCAGCGCCACCGGCCGACCCTGCTCGAAGGCCTCGGCGAGCCGGCTCTGGACGACGACCCGGTTCGGGAGCCCGGTGAGGTCGTCGGTGCTGGCCTGGGCCAGTGCGCGCTCCGACATCTGCTGCCGCTCGACCGCCCCGGACAGCACGGCGGCGACGGTCTGCAGGAAGTCCAGGTCGACCGAGGAGAAGCGGGCGGCGGCGTCGCTGTGCGCGGTCACCGCTCCCCAGACCTGTCCGTGCACGAGCACCGGCGCCAGCACGCCGCTGCGCAGGCCGTACTCCGGCACGACGTCGCGCTCGTCGATCTCGCTCGGCTCGAGGTAGTCCCCCACCAGCAGCGGCCGGCCGGTCCGGGCGACGTGGCTGAGCCCGGACGTCGACGTCGGCGTCAGGTGCGCCCCCACGAACCTCAGGTCGCTGCCGCCGAGCACCACCCAGCCCCCGTCCCGGGCCAGGCGCAGGACGCCGGACGTCGTCGACTCCAGCGTCTCGGCGATGGCCTTGCCCATGAAGACCGCCAGCTCGTCGATGTCCGCGGTGAGCGCCGTCGCGCCGATGGCGGCGAGGGCGGCCTGCTGCCCGGCCCGCTCGGCCAGGCGCGCGGTCGCCTCCCGCTCCTCGGTGACGTCCCGGACGGTGAGCACCACCCCGCGCACGGCCGGGTCGTCGAGCAGGTTGTTGGCCACGACCGACATCCGGCGGGCGCGGTCGCCGGCGTCGCGCACCCGGACGTCGAGGGCCGAGGTCGGACCGGGGCGCGACGTGGCGTGCTGCCAGGCCCGCAGGACCATGTCCCGGTCCGCCGGCACCACGAAGGACAGCAGCGTGTCGCCGAGCCGGTGGCCGAAGGCACGCCTCGCCGCCGGGGAGGCATAGGTGATGGCGCCGGCACCGTCGGCCATGAGCAGCAGGTCGGAGCAGTGCTCGACCAGGGCGTGCGCCTGGGACCGGGTGGACCGCGCGGCCTCGAGCAGCCGGGCGTTGTCCAGGGCGAGCGCCACCCGGTCGGCGAGCGCGTCGACGAGCCGGCGCTCCTCGACCCGCAGCCGCCCGGTCGGGCTCGCGACCGCCAGGAGCCCGATCGTCTGACCCCGCGCGACCAGCCGCACGCCGTACAGCGACTCGACCGCGACGGCGGCGGCGTGCGGCCGCAGGGAGGCCACGCCGTTCGCGAGCGCGGCGACCTCGTCCCGGCCGACGACGAAGGCCTGCCCTTCGGCCAGGACCCGGGGCAGGAACGTCGCCCCCTCCTCGGACCAGGCGTGCAGCCACGGCTGCAGGATCTCCTCGACGGCCGGGTCCGGGTGGGTGATCCGTGCTCGCTCCACGCGCACGCCGTCGCCGCCCTGCCCGACGTCGAGCAGCCAGGCGGCGCACGGCCCGTCCAACTCGGCGCCCACGGACCGGACGACGGCGTCGAGGACCTGGTTCGGCTCGCCGAGGGCCTCGTCGCACCGCCGGGTCACCGTGGCCACGGCCCGCTCGCGCCGGGCGGCACTCCGCTCGACGGCGAGCAGCTGGGCGTCCGCCAGCGCCGTCGCCACCTGACGGCCGAGCTGCTCGGCATAGCAGCGCTCGTCGTCGGAGAACGGCACCTCGTGGTGGCGTCCGGCGGCAAGGACCCCGAGCAGCCGGCCGCCCCAGACCACCGGCACGAGCAGCAGCGCACGGAGCGGGTGGGCGCTCAGCCACGGGACGTACTCCGCGGCGGCGGGGGGAGCGTCCGCGAAGGGGCGCTCGACCACCAGCGGGCGCCCGGTGCGGCTGACCTGCCCCAGCAGGCCGATGTCGGTGCGCAGCGGCGAGGCGGCGAACAACCGGCGGAGCTCGGCCTCCGTCGAGGGGTCGCCGGTGCGCACCACAGGGGCCTCGATCGTCGAGCCGTCGACCGGGTCGACGAGGAAGACCGCCACAGGGCCGTCGAGCAGCGCGTGCAGCGCCGCGCCGGCCACGGTGGCCACGGAGTCGGGCTGCATGACCTGGGAGGTCAGCTCCTCGGCGACGCGAAGGAGGGCGCCGGTGCGTCGGCAGGCCTCCTCGAGGGCCTCGTCGCACGGTCCACGCCCGCCCCCGCGCTCGACGGCGTGCTCCACGAGCAGGGCGACGGTGCCCTGAGCGTCGCGCACGACCGCCCGGCGGACCGCCACCTGCACCTGCTCGCCGTCAGGGCGGACGTAGCTGCCCTGGCCCACCCGCTGGTCGGTGCGCCCGGTGAGCAGCTCGTCGAGGACGCAGGCCAGGCCGTCCCGCTCGTCCGGGGGGACGAGGTCGGCGGCGTCGGCCCCGAGCAGCTCGGCCTCGGTCCGGCCGAGCAGGGTGCACATCGCGCCGTTGGCCCGCAGCAGACGCCCGTCGCAGGACACGAGCGACATCGGGACCGGCAGCCCCTCGAAGGTCGTGAAGTCCTCGAGCAGCCTCGCAGCCGGCCCGGGCAGTCCCATGCCGTCGCTCCTGCACGTGCGGGAAGGGGAAGGGGGTGCCGAGCACCCCGGCGGCGACTCTACGTGCGGGCGGCGTCCTGTCCAGGCGTGGCGGGCAGGTCGCGGTTGCGGGCGGCCGGAGCCAGCATGAGCTCGACCCGCTGGAACTCCTTGAGGCTCGAGTAGCCGGTCATGGCCATCGCCCGGCGCAGGCCGCCGAACAGGTTCGTCGTGCCGTCGGCCGTGCACGAGGGCCCGACCAGGATCTCCTCCAGCGAGCCCACCTGGTCCACCGCCACCCGCGTCCCGCGCGGCAGCTCGGGGTGCGACGAGCCGTGTCCCCAGTGCCAGCCGCGGCCCGGCGCCTCGATCGCCCGGGCGAGCGGCCCGCCGAGCATGACCGCGTCGGCGCCGCACGCGATCGCCTTGGCGATGTCGCCACCGGTGCGCATGCTGCCGTCGGCGATGACGTGCACGTACCGGCCGCCGGACTCGTCGAGGTAGTCGCGCCGCGCGCCGGCGGCGTCCGCGACCGCCGTGGCCATCGGCACCCCGATGCCCATGACCGACCGCGTGGTGTTGGCGCTCCCCCCGGCGATGCCGACGAGCACGCCCGCCGCACCGGTGCGCATGAGGTGCAGCGCGCTCTGGTAGGTGGCGCAGCCGCCGACGAGCACCGGCACGTCGAGGTCGGCGATGAACCGCTTGAGGTTCAGCGGCTCGTGCCGGCTGCTGACGTGCTCGGCCGACACGACGGTGCCCTGGATGACGAAGATGTCGACGCCGGAGTCGAGCACGGTCTGGGCGAACTGCACCGTGCGCTGCGGCGTCAGGCTGGCCGCGACGGTGACGCCGGCGTCGCGCACCTGCTTCACCCGGGCGGTGATCAGGTCGGCCTGAATCGGCTCGGCGTAGATCTCCTGCAGCGCGCGGGTGACCTCCCCCGGCGGCAGCTCGGCGATGCGGGCGAGCAGCGGCTCCGGGTCGTCGTAGCGGGTCCAGAGCCCCTCGAGGTCGAGCACGCCGAGCGCGCCGAGCCGGCCGAGCTCGATCGCGGTCGCCGGCGACACGACGCCGTCCATGGCGCTGGCCACCAGCGGCAGCTCGAACCGGTAGGCGTCGATGTCCCAGGCGATCGACACGTCCTCCGGGTCGCGGGTCCGCCTCGACGGCGCGATGGCGACGTCGTCGAAGCCGAACGCGCGCCGCCCGGTCTTGCCGATGCCGATCTCGACGATGTCGGGCACGCCGTTCAGCCCCTGCCGCTGTAGTTGGGCGCCTCGACGGTCATCTGGATGTCGTGCGGGTGGCTCTCCTTGAGGCCGGCGGCCGTGATGCGGACGAGCTGGGCCTGCTGGAGCTCGGCGATGGTGCGCGCGCCGCAGTAGCCCATGCCGGCCCGCAAGCCGCCGACCAGCTGGTGGGCGACCGCCGCCAGCGAGCCCCGGTAGGGCACCTGCCCCTCGATCCCCTCGGGCACGAGCTTCTCGTCGGACAGCACGTCGTCCTGGAAGTAGCGGTCCTTGCTGAACGAGCTCTGGCCCTGGCCGCGGCTGCGCATGGCGCCGAGCGACCCCATGCCGCGGTAGCTCTTGTACTGCTTGCCGTTGACGAAGACCATCTCCCCCGGGCTCTCCTCGACCCCGGCGAGCAGGCTGCCCAGCATCACGGTGTCGGCGCCGCAGGCGATGGCCTTGGCGATGTCGCCGGAGTACTGCAGCCCGCCGTCGCCGATGACCGGCACCCCGGCCGGCGCGCACGCCTGCGCGGCCTCGAAGATGGCGCTCACCTGCGGCACCCCCACGCCCGCGACGACGCGGGTGGTGCAGATGCTGTTGTGCACCACGACGTTGTCGGCCACGAAGCTGTGGCTGTCGTCGTCGACCTCGAGGTCGTACACGGGCACGGAGCGTCCCGTGACACGGGTCTCCAGCACCTTCACCGCCTGGTACTCCTCGAGCAGGCGCTTCTCGTGCGTGACGCTCAGACGCGCCCGGTAGGAGATGGCGCAGTCCTCGTCGCGCACCCCGGCGAGACCGCCGGCGGACGGCTCGCAGCGCTCGACGTTGGGGAAGCTGCCGTACTGGTACTGGCACAGGACACCGAACAGCTCGACGAGCCGTCGGGACGTGTTGCGGAAGCACATTCGGCCCGACCCGTCGACGTGCCCGTCGGAGTCGACGAGACCATCGAGCAGACCCCGCACATAGGCGGGGCTGTCGCACATCCACTGGGCGGGAAGGTGCTTGTCGGACTTCTTGCCGCAGGCGGCCAGAATCCGAGCCCACTGCAGGGAGTAGAGGTGGACGTGCTGGACGCCGTTCTTGACCTCGCCGAGCGTCGGACGGACACCGGTCACGTTCTCCACCGCGTCGCACAGCCGGTCGATCACGCCGGCCTCGTCCGCGCCGAAGTACCACGAGACCCGACCGATCCGGCTGTTGCGGACCGTGTTCAGGAAGGCGTGCCCGTCGCCCAGGAACGTGCCGAGCATGTAGCCGAGGTCCTCGCTGCTGCGCGCGACGGGGACGTACCGGTTCAGCCGCTCCTGCCGTGAGCCGTGCGCCGTCACGTCGATCTCGAAGGACAGCGGCAGGTCGAAGCTGATGTGTCCGGGCGTGGTGAGCACGGCGCGGCCCATCTGGCCGATCTCGCGCCAGCCGAGCTTACTCCCGCCGGAGCGGGTCGGCCCCGCCAGCGCCCTGGCGTACCCGCGCGACGCGACCGTCGCGGGAGCCATCGACGACAGGTCCCCCACCCAGTAGCGGTGGTCAGGGGTCGCCAGCGTCTCCTCGCCGGAGGCGACGTGACGGACGGCCATGACCTCACGGACGCCGGTGCACCAGGCCTTGAGGACCGTGGCCGGCTTGCCGTGCATGGTGATGACGCGGTCGCCCTCGACGACATCCTCGATGTTCTTGTACGTCGCGTCGGCCATGAGCACGCGCGTGCCAGCTGCGAAGCAGCCCGGTCCGACGCCGACCTTGACGGCGTCGGCGCCGGCGTCGACGAGCGACTGGGCGCCGCCGCGGGTGGCGACGTTGCCGCCGATGACGTCGACGGACGGCGCGGCCTTCTTCACCCGCGCCACCATGTCCCCGACCATCCGGTTGTGGCCGTGCGCGGTGTCGACGACGACGGCGTCGACACCGCACTCGACCAGCGCCATCGCGCGCTTGAAGGCGTCCTCGCCGACGCCGACCGCGGCCGCCACCATGAGCCGCCCGTCGGCGTCCTTGGTGGCGAGCGGGTACTGGTCGCGCTTGACGTAGTCCTTCACCGTGATGAGTCCGGTGAGCCGGCCGGCGTCGTCGACCAGCGGCAGCTTCTCGATCTTGTTCTCGCGCAGCAGGCGCAGCGCCTCGTCGCCGTCGACGCCCTCGCGGGCGGTGACGAGCGGCATCGGCGTCATGATCTCGCGGACCGGGCGGTGGCGGTCGCTCTCGAAGCGCATGTCGCGGTTGGTGACGATGCCGAGCAGCACGCCGCCGGCGTCGACCACCGGGGCGCCGGAGATCCGGTAGTGCCCGCACATCCGGTCGACGTCCTCGAGGGTGTCGTCCGGCGAGCAGGTGACCGGGTTGCTGACCATGCCGGCCTCGGACCGCTTCACGAGGTCGACCTGCGCCGCCTGGTCCTCGATCGCGAGGTTGCGGTGCAGCACCCCGATGCCGCCCTGCCGGGCCATGGCGATCGCCATCCGGGCCTCGGTGACGGTGTCCATGGCCGACGACAGCAGCGGGGTGCGCAGGGTGATGCGGCGGGACAGCCGCGCGGTGGTGTCGGCGTCGCTGGGGTTGAAGCTGCTCTCGTCCGGCAGGAGCAGCACGTCGTCGAAGGTCAGCCCGAGCAGCGGGAACTTCGCGGCGAAGGCGTCGTCGGTGCTGGCCTCGTCGTCGGTCATCAACGCACCTTCCGGCGCCGGTGGCGCGGGGCGGGGACGGGCTCCTCACTCTAGCCGCGCCCGCCCGGCGGCCGGACCCGCCGAGCGTCTCCGCGTCGGCGGCCGCGCCGCCTACCCTGGTCGGCGATGACCGCTGTGCCCGAGCCGATCGACCCGTTCTCCGGCGACCCCGACGACCCGGTGCGCGAGCTGGCCGCCCTCGACGAGGAGTCCGACGTCGCGGGCGACCCGCCGCTGACGCCGCAGGAGCGCGAGGACGTGCTCGAGGACCTCGCCGACCTCGAGGTCTTCGAGGCGCTGCTCGAGCCGCGCGGGGTGCGCGGGCTGGTCGTGCAGTGCGGCGAGTGCGACGAGGCGCACTACTTCGCGTGGGACCTGCTGCGCGGCAACCTGCGGCACCTGCTCGACGCCGGCACGCACCGGGTGCACGAGCCGGCGTTCGCTCCCGACCCGGCCGACTACGTCACCTGGGAGTACGCCCGCGGCTTCACCGACGCCGCGCTGGACGGCTGACCGGGCTCAGGGCGCGGTCAGCAGACCAGGCCGCGACGGAAGCCGAGGGCCACCGCCTGCGCCCGGTCGTTGACATCGAGCTTGCGGAACAGCCGCCGCGCGTGCGTCTTGATGGTGTCCTCGGACAGGTAGAGGTCGCGCCCGATCTGGGCGTTGCTCTTGCCCTGGCTCATGCCGGTGAGCACCTGCAGCTCGCGCTCGGTGAGCTGCGCGCCGGACGGCGTGCTGCGGCTGGCGTCCCGGCCCGCGAGCGCCCGCCGCAGCGAGGGCTCCACGAGGTCGGCGCCGTCCAGGGCGTGGGCGACGGCGGCGCACAGCTCCTCGTGCGACACGTCCTTGAGCAGGTAGCCGCGCGCGCCGTTCGAGACGGCGGCCGCGATCTGGTCGCGGTCGTCGGCCGCCGTCAGCATGATCACCTTGGCGCCCGGGTACTGGGCGACGAGCCGTCGGGTGGCCTCGAGCCCGCCGAGGCCGGGCATGCGCACGTCCATGAGCACCAGGTCGGGGTGCTCGTGCGGGTACCGCGCGAGGACCTCCTCGCCGCTCGCCGCGGTCTCGACCCGGTCGACGCCGGGGACGCCCGCCACGAACTGGCGCAGGCCCTCCCGGACGATGCGGTGGTCGTCGCAGATCAGCACGGTGGTCACGGGCTCGCCTCGATGTCGGGATCAGGGGGGGTGCAGGGCGCAGTGCGGGGAGCGACGGGGACCGAGAGCGTCGTGCGCCCGGCCGCAGAGGTGTCGAGGGTGGCGCCGAGGGCGGCGGCGCGGGCGGCCCACCGCTCGGGCGGCGTGGGCGGTGCGGCCTCGACGACGACGGTGACGACGTCGGCGGAGCGTCCGACGCGCACCGGGACCGGGACGTCCTCGGACCGGACGAGGGCCTGCACGAGCCGGTAGGCGACCGAGGCCGCCTCCGGTGGCAGCGCCCGACAGGCCTCGTCGTCGAGCTGGAGCGACGGCCGCGGCCGGCCGCTCTCGACCAGCCGGTCGGCCAGCTGGGTGAGCGCCGGGCCGAGCCCGCCGTCGGCCGCGCCGCGCGGCCGGAGCATCCACAGCGTCCGGCGCAACGACTGCAGCGCGGCCTGGACGGCGTCGCGGGCGGTCCCGACGTCACCGCCGCGCACGGCGGCGTCGGCGGCGAGCCGGGCGAAGACGAGCTCCTGCACCGGCCCGTCGTGGAGCGCGTCGGCAGCCGCGTCGGCGTCGGCGTCGGCGGCGGCCAGCAGGTCGCGGGGAAGGCCCGCGGGCCGCCCGAGCGCGAGCGCGAGGACGGCCCCGAACGCCCGCAGGAGCGGCAGGTGCACCGGGAGCGCGCCGACGACGGTCAGCACCGCGACGGGCTCGCCGGCGGCGTGCACCGGCAGCTCGACCACCGGCTCGCCGGCGGACGCGCCACGGCTGTGCGGCACGGCGTGCACGACCTCGCCGGCCACCGCCCGCAGGGCTCCGCCGGAGGTCAGGTCGCGCAGGGCTGCGCTGCGCAGCGACAGCGCGCGGACGACCGCGGCGAGCGCGCGGTGCACCGCGTCCGGCCCGCCCGCGGCCAGCTCGGAGGCGGCCGCCGCGAGCACGGCGCAGTCATCGACCGCGCCAGGCCGAGACGTCGGCGTCGTGCCGGACGTGCGCACGGCTCACCTCCCGGACCGGTCGCGGGGCAGCGGAGATGCTGCTCCGAGACCACCATCGGCAGCCTGGGCCCCGGACGTGAGGGCGACGGCCGGAGTTGGTCACGACGGACTACCCGGGCAGGTCACTCCGGGGGCGACAGGGCTTCCCCGGCAGGGGGACGCCGTCCGCGCGGCTCAGCCCTGGAGCAGGGCGGCCACGTCCGGCCGGGCGAGCCACTCGGCGCGCACGCCGGGCGGCAGGTCGGCGGCGACGGACAGCACGGCGGTGCGGGCCGCCGACAGGCTGCGCGCGCCCTCGGCAGGGTCGCTGTCGGCGAGCAGGGCGCCGAGCAGCGCCCGTGAGGGCCAGACCAGCGGCACGGCGCCGAGGGACTCGGCCAGCGTGGCTGCCCGGCGCAGGGTGCCGGCGGCGTCCTCGTCGGCACCGCTGACCCGCGCGATGCCCAGGATGAGCAGCCCCTTGGCCACGTGCCGGGGCGCGCGGGCCTGCTCGGCCCGCTCGACGGCGGCGAGCGCCGCGGACGCGGCGTCGTCCGTGCGGCCCTCGAGCAGGGCGATCTCTGCCTCGACCCAGCCGAGCCGCACCCGCTGGCGCCACCACTCGTCGGACCGGGCCGGCACCTGGGCGCGGGCCGCCTCGAGCCGCGCGAGCGCCTCGTCGCCGTCCTCCATCCCCACCGCGTCCGACGCGAGGCCGAGCTCGGCGTCGAACACGGCCTCCGCGGCGTCACCGGCCAGGACCCGGGCGCTCAGGTCGGCCTCGCGGGCGACGGCGTGCCGGCCGAGCTGGCGGTGCACGCTCGCGATGGTCGACGACGCGAGCGCGCCGAACAGCCGGTGCTCGGGTCCGGCGCCGTCGTCGCGGCCGGCGTCGACGAGCGGGCTGAGCACGGTGAGCGCACCGCCGTAGCGACCGCCGGCCCCGAGCGCGACGCCGAGCAACCAGGCGGCTGCGGCGACCTCGGCGACCCGGCCCTGGGACTGCGCGAGCACGACGGCCTGCTCGAGGGCACCCACCGCCGCGGCCGGCTTGCCGTGGAAGGCGGCGTGCTCGCCGCTGGCCAGGAGGCTGGCGAGGTCCGCGGGCGCCGTCACGGCGCGCACTCTACGAGGCGGGCTGTGCGGCGACCGGAGCCCCGGTCCCGGCGGCCTGCTCGGCCAGCTCGACGGCGTGCGCCAGGTCGGAGGCCAGCGTCACCCGGTCGGGAAGCGTCGCGCCCCTCCACCCCGGACCCCCCACGACCACGGCGGTGGGTGCCCTCGAGCAGGCCGTCGTGCTCGCGCAGTCCCAGGGCCGGGTCGCCGAGGTCGCCGCAGCCGCCTGGTTGCTCGGCGTCGCGCTCGGGGCCGGCGG
>DATLGD010000064.1:0-30534 GCA_035540755.1 Mycobacteriales bacterium
CTCGTCCCAGGTGACCGGGGCGCTCACCGTCGCGTGGGGCCGGGCCCGGACGCTGTAGGCGCTGGCGATGGTCTGGTCCCGGGCCATCCGGTTGAAGTCGAGGAAGACCCGCTCGCCGCGCTCCTCCTTCCACCAGCGCGCCGTGGCGAGGTCGGGCCGTCGCCGCTCGACTTCCCGGGCGACGGCCACGGCGGCGTGCCGGACCTGGGTGAAGGTCCACTCCGGCGCGATCCGCACGTAGACGTGGATGCCCTTGCTGCCGCTGGTCTTCGGGTACGACGCCCAGCCGAGCTCGTCGAAGAACGCCCGGACCTCGAGCGCGGTCTCCTGCACCTGCGGCCAGCCGGTGCCGGGCATCGGGTCGAGGTCGATGCGCAGCTCGTCCGGGTTCTCGACGTGGTCGCGCCGGGTCGGCCACGGGTGGAAGTCCAGGCACCCGTAGTTCGCCGCCCAGGCCACGTGCGCGACGTCGACCGGGCACATCTCGGTGGCCGACCGCCCGCTCGGGAAGGTGACGGTCACCGTCTCCATCCACGGCGGCCGGCTGTCGGGCACCCGCTTCTGGTAGATCGCCTCGGTGTCCGCGCCGCCCGGGTGCCGCTTGAGCACGGTCGGGCGCTCGCGCAGCCCGCGCACGACGCCGTCGGCGACCGCCAGGTAGTACTCGACCAGGTCGAGCTTGCGCCCGCGCCCTTGCGGCAGGCCGGAGAAGTAGGTCTTGTCGGGGTTGGTCACCTTGACCGTGCGCTCGCCTGAGGGGGTGTCGACGTCGATCTCGACGAACGGGCTGGCCACGCGCGGAGCGTACGGCGAGCCGGCGCGGGAAGCCTCCGGCGTGCCGGAGCGCTGCAGACAGGGTGAGATGGCGGGGTGAGATGGCCCTGGACAGCGCCCGGCACGGCACCTCGACGGAAGGACGGCAGCGTGACCACCCGCGAGTACCCGGTGAGCAAGACCGAGGAGCAGTGGCGGCAGGAGCTGTCGCCCGAGGAGTACGCCGTGCTGCGCCAGGCCGGCACCGAGCGGCCCTGGACCGGCGAGTACAACTCGACTCAGGACGTCGGCGTGTACTCGTGCCGGGCCTGCGGGAACGAGCTGTTCCGCAGCGAGACCAAGTTCGACTCGCACTGCGGCTGGCCGAGCTTCTACGCCCCGTCCGCCGACGACGCCGTCGAGCTGATCGAGGACCGCAGCCTCGGCATGGTGCGCACCGAGGTGCGCTGCGCGCGCTGCGGGTCGCACCTCGGGCACGTCTTCGACGACGCGCCGCAGACGCCGACGGGCGAGCGGTTCTGCATGAACAGCGTCAGCCTGCGCCTGCAGCCGGCCGAGTAGCCGCTACGGCAGGCCGGCCACCAGGTCGGCCAGCGGCTTGCGCACGCCCGACCAGAACGGCGTCTCGAGCTTGGTGTGCAGCCGGGCCCGTGACGCCCGCAGGGAGCGCAGGCAGTCGACGATCCGGTGCATCTCGTCGGCCTCGAAGGCCAGCAGCCACTCGTAGTCGCCGAGGCCGAACGCGGCGACCGTGTTGGCCCGGACGTCCTCGTACTCGCGGCCCATGATCCCGTGCTCGCTGAGCATCCCGCGGCGCTCGTAGTCGGGCAGCAGGTACCACTCGAGCGAGCGGTTGAACGGGTAGACGCAGACGAACGTCTTCGGGTCCTCGCGGCGCACGTAGGCCGGGATGTGGTTGCGGTTGAACTCTGCCGGCCGGTGCAGGCCGATGGACGACCAGACCGGCACCAGGTGACGACCCAGCCCGGTCTGGCGGAAGCGGGCGTAGGTGTCCTGCAGCACCTGCACGTCCGGGCAGGTCCACCACACGAGCACCTCGGCCTCGGCCTTGAAGCCGGACAGGTCGTAGGTGCCGCGGGTGTAGACGTCCTTCTGCAGGGCGGCATCGAGGAAGTCCTGCGCCTCGGCGGCCAGCGCCGTCCGGTCCTCGGGCAGCGGCTGCCCGACGCGGAACACCGCGTACATCGTGTAGAGCAGCTGCTCGTTGAGCTCGCGGGCCTTGGCGGCCTCGGGGCGGCCCTCCGGCGGGGACGGCTGGGCGGGCGCATTGTCGGACGCGGGCGCGGTCATGCCGTCCATTCTGCGCCAGCGGACGTCCGGCGCCCAGCCGGACGCCCGGGCGCCGCCGGCAGCGCGGCGAGCACCTGCTCGGCCGCCCGCCGTCCGCTGCCGATGCAGGCCGGGACCCCGACGCCGTCGAACGCCGCGCCGGCGACGGCGAGGCCCGGCAGGCCGTCGAGCTGCGTGCGCACGCTCCGCACCCGCTCGAGGTGTCCGACGGCGTACTGCGGCAGCCCGCCGCCCCAGCGGGTGACCCGGCTGTCGAGCAGTGCCGGCACCGGACCGAGCGCGGCGACGAGCTCCCGGTGCACGACGTCGACCAGGTCGGCGTCGTCGCGCTGCAGCACGGCGGTCTCGCCGTAGCGCCCGATGCTGGCCCGGACGACCGCCGGACCGCCGGCCAGGTGCGCCCACTTGCGGCTGGTGAAGGTGACCGCCTTGGTCGTCCGGCCGTCGACCGCCGGCACCAGGTAGCCGCTCCCGGACCCCGGCGCCGGCCCGTCGAGGACCAGGGTCACGAGCGCGACGCTGGCGTACTCGAGCACCCCGACCTGCTCGGCGGCGGCCGGTGCGACCTCGGTGAGCAGCTTGGATGCCGGCGCGGCCGGCACGGCGAGGACGACGCCGTCGACGTCGAGGGCCTCCGGCGCGGCGGCCGAGCCCACGACGAGCCGCCAGCCCGACGGCGTGCGGGAGAGCCGGCGCACGGTCGCGCGCAGGCGCACGTCCGCCCGGGCGGCCGCGGCCACGGCGGGCGGCAGGGTGCCGAGCCCGCCCGGCAGGCCGACGAACACCGGTGCGGACGAGGGCGCCGGCGCGCGGGCGGCCCGGGTGGCGGCGAGCAGGCTCCGGCGCGTGGACGTCGTGCGCGCCAGCTGCGGGAGCGTGGCGTGCAGCGACAGCCGGTCGGCCCGCCCGGCGTAGACGCCGCCGAGCAGCGGGTCGACCAGCCGGTCGACGACCTCGCGGCCCAGCCGCCGCGCGACGAGCGCCCCGACCGCGACGTCGTCCTCGACCGGGCCGCCGGGCAGCAGCGGGTCGAGCAGGACCCGCGCCAGCCCCGACGCCGACAGGACGCCGCTGCGGCGCAGCGCGCCGAGATCGGCCGGCACGCCGAGCACCGTGCCCGTCGGCAGCGGCCGCATCCGGCCGCGCGTCCAGAGCCCGGCCGAGCTGGTCTGCGGCGGTGCGAGGGCGTCGCCCAGCCCGACGTCCTGCGCGAGCCGGACGGCGTCCGGCACCCGGGCGAGCAGCGAGTCGGCGCCCTCGTCGACGACGACGCCCCCGACCTCGCTGCCGCGCAGCTTCCCGCCGACCTGGCCGGAGGCCTCGAGCACGACGACGTCGGCGTCGGGTCGGAGGGACCGCAGCTCGAACGCGGCAGCGAGCCCCGCGATGCCGCCGCCGACGACGGCGACCCGGGGCGGCCGCGGACCGCGCGTGCCGACAGGGGTCACGAGCTGGGAGCCGGAGAGGTCACGACGACGGGCGCGCGAAGGTCACGGTTCAGCGTAGGCCGCCGGCGGCTGGATCCCGGACGCCGGCCGCTGCGTCACAGCGGCACGAACCGACCCCGTGCACCGACCCTCGGAGGAACCGTGGAGCGACGCGTCCGACCCCTGCTTCCCGTGCTGCTCGTCGCCGGCCTGGTGCTCACCGGGTGCAGCAGCGGCGGCGACTCGCAGTCCTCGATCGGCGGTGCGGCGCCGGCCGCCGACCGCGCGCAGGCGCCCGCACTCGCCGGGGACGCCGATGGCGGGAACGCGTCCGGTGGAGGTGGCGGCGGCGCCGTCGGCGAGCCGCTGACCGTCGGCGACGACCCGGCCGCGCTCGCCCGGGGAACCGTCGCCGGCACCGCCGTGGTGCGCACCGGCGACCTGTCGGTGCGCGTCGACGACCTGCGTGCTGCCGCCGACCAGGCCGCCCGGCTCACCCGCGACGCCGGCGGGGTGGTCGCCTCCGAGCGCTCCGAGGGCTCGGCGCGGGGCGAGGGACACGCGGCCGCTGAGCTCGTGCTGCGCGTCCCGCCGGAGCGGTTCGACGAGGTGCTGGGCCGGCTCGCGGCGCTCGGTGAGGAGCGCGGCCGCGGTGTGAGCACCACCGAGGTGGGTGACGAGCTGGTCGACCTCGAGAGCCGCCTCGCGACGCAGCGGGCCAGCGTCGACCGGGTCCGGGCGCTGCTGGCCGAGGCCACCGACCTCGGCCAGGTGGTGCAGGTCGAGGCCGAGCTGACCCGCCGCACGGCCGACCTCGAGTCGTTGCAGGCCCGGCTCGCGGCGCTCCAGGACAGCGTGCAGCTCAGCACGATCTCGCTCCGCCTCGACACCGAGGGTGAGACGGCTGGGGACGCCGGCCTGCCCGGGTTCCTGGACGGCCTGGCCGGAGGCTGGGCGGCTCTCACCGCCGCCGCCAGCGTGCTGGCCGCCACCGCCGGGGCGCTGCTGCCGTTCCTGCCGCTGCTCCTGCTGCTCGCGCTCGGCGTCTCCCGGCTGCGGCGCCGGGCCGGGGCCTCCGCTCCTGCACCGGCCGGCCCCCCTGCGGCCGCCGCCTGAGCGACCGAGCACGCCAGAGCGCGCTCCGCGTCCCGCGGCCCTAGCCTCGGCTCTGTGACGGGCCGGCCGGTACGTGTGCTCGTCCTCCTCGCCACCTCGCTCGCGGGCTTCACCGCCACCCTGGACAACACCGTGGTCGCGGTCGCCGTCGTCGACCTCCAGCGCGACCTGCAGGTCGGGGTGTCGGAGCTGCAGGGCGTCGTCACCGCCTACACCGTCGCCCTCGCCGCGCTGCTGCTCACCGGCGGCACGCTGGCCGACGTGGCAGGGCGGCGGCGGGTCTTCGCCGTCGGACTGGTCGTGTTCGCTGCGGCGTCGGCGGCCTGCGCGCTGTCGACGACCGCCGGGGCCCTGGTCGCCGCGCGCGCCGTGCAGGGCGCGGGCGCCGCTCTCGTGCTGCCGGGCGGGCTGGCGGTGCTCGCCGCCGCCTTCCCCGAGCCGGCCGAGCGGGCCAGGGCCGTCGGCCTGTGGGCCGCCACCGGCGCGGCGGCACTCGTGCTCGGGCCGGTGGTCGGCGGCCTGCTGGTCGCCCGGTACAGCTGGCCCGCCGTCTTCTGGGTGAACCTCCCGCTGTGCGCGCTGGTCCTGCTCGTCCTGCTGGTGGCGCCGGCGGGCGAGCGGCCCGCGGGCGGGCGGCGGCTCGACCTGCCGGGTCAGCTGCTCGTCGCGCTCGGCCTGGCCACCGGCACCTACGCGGTCGTGCTCGCCGGGCGGGACGGGATCGGCGTCCCGGTCGCTGTCGCCGGCGCCGTCGCGCTGACCGCCCTCGCCGGCTTCGCCGCGGTCGAGCGGCGCTCGGCCGACCCGCTGCTGCCCCTGCCGCTGCTGCGCGACCGGCCGTTCGTCGGAGCGCTGTCCGGGGCGTTCGCCGCGAGCCTGGCGGTCTTCGTCCTGCTGGTCTTCCTGTCCCTGTTCCTGCAGCTGGTGCAGCAGCGCGAGCCGCTCCCCACGGCCCTGCGGCTGCTCCCGCTGACCGCCGGCCTGGTGCTCGTGGCCCCGCTGGCCGGGCGCTGGGCCGCCGCGCGCGGCCCACGGATCCCGGCGGCGGTCGGGCTGGCCCTGTCCGCCGCCTCCCTCGCCGTCCTCGCCGGGCTGCTGTCGCCCGGGCTCGGCGACCGGTCGCTCGCGCTCGTGCTGACCGTGGCCGGCATCGGCCTGGGCCTGGCCACCGCGCCGGTGGTCACCGCGTCGCTGGACGCCGTCGCCCGCACCCGGTCCGGGCTCGCCGCGGCGAGCGTCAACGTCGCGCGCGAGCTGGGCGGGGTCGTGGCGGTGGCCGGTCTCGGCGCCGTCGTGGTGGCCCGGCTGGGCGCCGACCTGGCGGGCCGGCTGGTGGCTGCCGGCGTCCCCGGCGCCCGGGTCGAGGACCTCGTCGACGCGCTGCTGCGGGGCGCCACCCCTGGCGAGGTGCTCGAGCTCGCCGGGGGCGACGTGCCCTTCGAGGCGCTGCTGCTGCTGCGCGGCTCGGCCGAGGCCTCCTACGTCGCCTCGGTGCGCCTGGCCCTGCTCGGGGCGGCGCTGGTGCTGGCCGCGGCGGCGGTGGTGTGCGGCCGGACGCTGCGCCGCGCACCGCTCGAGCCGGCCCGCTGAGGCCGGACGGCCGCTCGAGAGGGGCCGGCGGCCGCGCGGCTCAGAGACCGGCGTGCACCAGCTCGACCACCCGCGCCAGGCTGTCCGGGTCGGTCTCGGGAAGCACCCCGTGGCCCAGGTTGAAGACGTGCCCCTCGGCCGCCCGCCCGGCCTCGAGCACCGCCCGGACCTCGCGCCGCAGCACGTCGTCGCCGGCGAACAGCGCCGCCGGGTCGAGGTTGCCCTGCACCGCACGTCCGGGGCCGATGCGGCGCGCGGCCTCGTCGAGCGGCACCCGCCAGTCGACGCCGACGACGTCCGCACCGGCGTCGCCCAGGTCGCGGAGCAGCTCGCCGGTGCCGACGCCGAAGTGGATCCGGGGCACGTCCGGGTGCCGTCGCGCGAGCTCGCCGAGGATGCGTGCGCTGTGCGGCTGCACGCTCTCGCGGTAGCGGGACGCCGACAGGGCGCCGACCCAGGAGTCGAACAGCTGCACGGCCGACGCCCCGGCCTCGACCTGCACCTGCAGGAAGGCCAGGGTGATGTCGGCCAGCCGGTCGAGCAGCGCGTGCCACAGGTCCGGCTCGGCGAGCATGAGCGCCTTGGTGCGCAGGTGGTTCTTGCTCGGTCCGCCCTCGACCAGGTAGCTGGCGAGGGTGAAGGGCGCGCCCGCGAATCCGATCAGCGGTGTGGCCCCGAGCTCGCCGACCAGGGAGCCGACGGCCTCGGTGACGTACGGGACGTGGTCGGGCGTCAGCGCCGGCAGCCGGTCGAGGTCGGCCGCGGTGCGGAACGGCTCGGCGACGACGGGCCCGACGCCCGGCACGATGTCGAGGTCGACGCCCACGGCCTTGAGCGGCACCACGATGTCGGAGAAGAAGATCGCGGCGTCGACGCCGAAGCGGCGCACCGGCTGCAGCGTGATCTCGGTGACCAGGTCTGGCCGCATGCACGAGTCGAGCATCGCCACGCCCTCGCGCAGCGCCCGGTACTCCGGAAGGGCTCGGCCGGCCTGGCGCATGAACCACACCGGGGTGTGCGGCACGGGCTCCCGGCGGCACGCGCGCAGGAACGCCGAGTCCGCTGCGGGACCGGCTGCGGTCGTGGCGGGCGGGGACGAGGGGGCCGAGGAGCTCATCGCCACCAGCCTCCCACGCGGTCGGCGCGCCTACCTGCGGGCGGGGCGACGGCGCGCCTCCACCGCTTTGTCGGAGGCCGGTGGCACCGTGACGGGCGTCGGGCCGCAGGGGTCCGGCGAGCCGAGCCGGAGGGAGAGGCCGACGTGTTCCACGTCCTCGCAGTCCGCTGGTGCGCCGGATGCCGCGCCGAGCAGATGTTCGAGCTGCCGCCGTGCGAGGACGGGCACGGCGACGACTGCCCCGACCTCGCCTGCGTGGAGTGCGGCAGCGCGATCGTCCTCGGGGGCGTGTCGGTCGACGTCGTGGTCGAGGCCGACACCGTCGCCCCGGCCGTCGCCCGCTCCGCCGCCTGACGCCGAGCCCGGCGAGCCCGCCGAGCACCCGGAGCACCCGGCGCGTCCCTGGCGGGATCGGGCCGGGAAGCCGTGCTCCGGCGCATACTCCGCTGGTGACCCTGCCCCTGGAGCAGCCGATGGCACCGGAGAGCTTCCGCGATGCCGCAGTCGGCGTCCGCGCCGCCATCAGCACCCACGGCCGCACCGGCGTGACCCTGCACGAGGTCCCGGCGCCCCGGCGGCTCGCGCCGCACGCGCTGGCCGTGGCCGCTGAGGTCGAGCGCGACGGCGAGGAGGTCGCGAGCGGGCGCTTCGTCGTGCTGCACGACCCCGCCGGCCAGGAGGGCTGGCGCGGTGACACCCGCGTCATCAGCTTCGTGTCCGCGGAGGTCGAGGCCGAGATGGCCGCCGACCCCGCGCTCGCCGAGGTCGGCTGGAGCTGGCTGAGCGACGCCCTGCGCGACCGCGGCGCCGCCCACACTGCCGCCGGCGGCACCGTCACCCGCACGGTGTCGGTGCGCTTCGGCCAGATCGCCGAGGCCGACGAAGCCAGCGAGGTCGAGGTGCGGGCGTCCTGGACGCCGGTTGCGGACGAGACCGGCGGGGTCGACCTCGCCCGGCACCTGCTGGCCTTCTGCGACCTGCTCGGCGCCACCGCCGGCCTGCCGCCGCCGGGAGTCGCGGCGCTGCCGCCGCGCTGAGCGCACGCTCCCGCAGGGACCGGGCCGCGTCGCTCAGACGGGGTCGCCGACCGGCGCCGCCACCCGTCGCTCGCCCGGTGCCGCGGCGGGGACGTGCGCCACCCGCGGCAGCCGGAGCCGCACCGTGGTGCCGGTGCCCGCACCGCCGGTCACCTCGAGCGAGCCGCCGGCCAGCCGAGCCCGCTCACGCAGCAGCCCGAGGCCGACGTGCCGTCCCCGGTCGGGCCGCACGGCGGCGAGGTCGAACCCGGGTCCGTCGTCGCAGACCGTCGCGACGACGCTGTTCTCGGTCACCTCGAGCGCCGCCCGGGCCTCGTCGACGTCGGCGTGCTTGACCACGTTGAGCAGGGCCTCCTGGAAGAAGCGGTAGACCGTGATCGCCGACGCCAGCGGCAGGGGGTAGGCCTGCTCGGGCCAGGACAGGCGCACGACCAGGCCGTACCTCGCGGCGAAGTCGGCCTGCAGCCCGGCGACGGCGGAGGCCAGGTCGCCGTCGTGCAGCGCCGGGGGGCGGGTGCGGGCCATGACCGCGCGGACCTGCTCCTCGGCGTCCTCGATGTGATCGGCGAGCCGGGCCATCTCCGCGTCGGTCCGCGGCCCCGCCGCGAGCATGCCGCGGGCGATCATCAGCGACTGGGCGACGGTGTCGTGCAGGTCGGCGGCCAGCTGCCCGCGCGCGCCCTCCTCAGCGGCGACCAGCCCGCTCAGCAGCTCGAAGACACCGGCGCCGACCGTCTCGGCGTCGCGCCGGTGCCGCTCCCCCATCTCGTCCGCCACCCGCGCGCGCAGGTGCAGCGCGTCCAGGGTGCGGCTGAGCTCGGCGAGCTCGCTCGCGGCACGGGCCGCCACCGGCCGTCGTTCCCGACGGGTGACCGGCGCCGAGGGGTCGTGCAGGCGGTGCAGCGCGTCCGCGTGCAGGAAGCGCAGCGCCTTCGACACCCGCCGCGCAGCGACGGTGGCGACCAGCGCGAGCAGGAGCCCGGCGCAGGCGCCGGCCGCGAGCGCCTCCACCGCGAGCGGCGACAGCGGCCCGTCCGCGGCCAGGACGAGGCCGGTGATCCCGAACCCGGCGGCCACGGCGGCGGCGGGAAGCACCCCTGCCCAGACCGCCAGTGGCAGGCCGGGACGCCGCCCGCCGGCGCCGCTCACCGCAGCACCCCCGTGGTCGTCCAGTCGGTGGCGGCCGGACGCGCCAGGCGCACGGGCGCCGCTCCGGATCCGACGCCGTCGGCCGGGCGCCGCAGGTCGGGCTCGGCGGCCAGCGCCAGCGCCCCGACCATCGAGGCCACCGCCCGCTCGACCATGTGCAGCTCCTCGACGATGTCGTCGACGCCGCCTGCCGGGTCAGCGGTGCGGGCGAGCCTCGCCAGCCGGTCGGCGGACTCGCGCAGCACCCGCAGTGACGGCGCGGCCGCCGCGCCGAGCTCGCCGAGGGCGCGTGCGGTCTGGCCGGCGGCGTCCTCGGCCGCGGCCGCCTGCGCCTGCGCGGCCGCCGTCTGCTGCGAGAGCTCGGCGACCTGCAGCCACGACTCGGCCTGGCCGACGAGCACCTGCACCAGGCGCACCTCGCGGCGGCCGAAGCCGGCCGCCCCCGGCGACCGCCGGGCGAGGAGCACGGCCAGCGGACGATCCGGCTCGCCGACAACGGCCGACACCCACGGCCGGCCCGCCTCGATGCCGGTCGAGACCGCGCCGCCCTGCAGCGCCCGGACGACCCACGGCTGGTCGAGGCTGTCCGGGTCGACCCGGCGCCGCTCCAGGACGCCGGTCTCGTCGCCGGCGTAGCGCACCGGCCCGTCGGCGGCGAGCAGCACCATCTCCACATCCGCCCCGCCGAGCAGGCGGGCCGCGGCGGCGAGCACGACCTGCGCCGAGACGTCCCCTGACCGCCCGCTGGCGCGCTCCTGCCCGCGGGCCAGCTCGGCGAACAGCCGCGCTTCCGCGCTGCGGCGGGTCTGCTGGTCGTAGGAGATCCACAGCAGCGCCATCGGCATCACCAGCCCGAGCAGCCCCAGCGGCGCCGTGACGGCGAGGAACGCCGCCAGCAGGCTGATGCTGCTGTTCCCGGCGGTGTGCACGGCCGACAGCGGCGCGCTGCTGGCCAGCAGCGGGACCAGCCGCCGCCGCGTCGTCATCGAGACGGCGAGTCCGACGAGGCAGTGGTTGACGACGAAGAAGCCGAGCACGCCGACGGCCGCCCCGGCCACGCCGCCCCCGGTGGCGGCGGCCGCCGCGCTGCCCACCGAGGTGGCGGCGGCGAACTGCGCCACGTTGTAGGTGAGCTTGAGCCTGGGCTGCCGGCGCAGGACCTGCGCGGCCAGCACGCCCAGCACGACCGCGACGACCGTCCACGCCCCGGTCGAGGCCACCCACGCCGCCCCCAGCGCGCCCTCGGTGAGCGAGAACGTCCAGCGCTGCCGGCCGAACTGCAGGTGCACGACCGCGACCTCGGCGATGGCCACGACGCCGGCCAGCAGGGGAAGGGCCCACCAGGCCGGCGAGCCCCAGCCCTGCAGCACGGCGACGACGGACGCCGCCGTCAGCGCGGCCGCGGCGACCGCGCGCACCCGCGAGGCAGGAGCCGGGCGACCTCCGCGGCGCCGGGGCGGAGCCGCCGGCAGGGCGCTGCGGACGTCGGTCTGAGAGCTCACGGCACCTCCTCGGACGGGCGGCGGGCGGGCAGGCGCCATTCTCCATGCCCGCGCCGGTGTGTCGCCATGATCGGCGCACAGCACGCGAGACTGCAGAAGATGGTGCCGCATTCCCCCGTTCGGCGTACTCTGCGGACCGTACGGCAGGTCCGTAGGGCTGTCCGAGAGGTTTGCTCACCCGCTCGGGCTACAGGACGACCGTCGGCGGACCGACACAGCGCTGAGCGGCCCTCGAGGCCGGCGAGGAGATCCCTATGGAGGACGTCGTGACGGCCGGAGTCGACAGCGCCATCAATGCCATCCCGGCGCAGCAGCTTCGCCCCGACGCGAAGGCGTTCACCGCGATGGTGGTCGACGACCACCCCCTGGTGCGGGAGGCGATGGTGTCCCGGCTGCGTGCCATGGGCGCCACCGAGGTCGCCGAGGCGGCCACCATCGGCGAGGCGCGGGCCCGGGCGAACCTGTCCGGACCGCGCGAGCTGTGCCTGCTCGACCTCGGCCTGCCCGACGGCTCCGGTCTCGACCTGCTCACCGACCTGCGGGCCGCCGGCTGGCAGCGCCTCGTGGTGCTCTCGGCCGCGGACGACCCGTACAGCGTGCGGGCGGCCTTCGTCGCGGGAGCCCAGGGCTACCTGCTCAAGTCCGCCTCACCCGTCGTCGTCGCCGACGGCGTCCGCCGGGTGCTGGACGGCGGCGTCTACGCCGACCCGTCGGTCGCCTCGCTGCTGGCCGCAGGGCTGCGCGGGAGCCCCGTCGACACCGGCGTGAGCGACCTGTCGGGACGCGAGATCGAGGTGCTGCGCCTGGTCGCCGATGGGCAGAGCAACAAGCAGATCGGCGACACGCTCGGCCTGTCGGCCCTCACCGTGAAGAGCCACCTGGCCCGCATCGCCCGCAAGCTCGGCACGGGTGACCGCGCCGAGATGGTGGCCCTGGCGATGCGCGCGGGCGTCATCCGCTGAGCCCCTCGGCGACGCCCGCCCGGTCCGGCGACACGCCCGGACACGACCGGCAACACGGCGAAGATCGGCACGAGCCGCCGGATCCACGTAACCTCGTCCCCCGTGACGACGACCCTGCCGGGTCATGAGGGGGACGTGACCGGCTCCTCCCCCGACGCGGCCCCGGCCGTGGAGCCGCTGCTGGCCCCCCGCGAGGGCGTGCCGCCGGTCACCGCCTCGGCCGCCGCGCTGGCAGAGGTGGTCGCCCGGTTCGCCGCCGGCACCGGCCCGGTCGCCGTCGACGCCGAACGGGCCTCGGGCTACCGCTACTCCCAGCGCGCCTACCTGGTGCAGCTGCGGCGGAAGGGCGCCGGCACCGCGCTGGTCGACCCCATCGCCTGCCCGGACCTGTCCGGCCTGTCCGACGCCCTGGCCGACGTCGAGTGGGTGCTGCACGCCGCGAGCCAGGACCTCGCCTGCCTCGCCGAGGTCGGCATGGTGCCCTCGGCGGTCTTCGACACCGAGCTGGCCGGCCGGCTGGCCGGCTTCGAGCGGGTGGGCCTCGGGGCCATGGTCGAGAACGTCCTCGGCCTGCACCTGGAGAAGGGGCACTCGGCGGCCGACTGGTCGACCCGGCCGCTGCCGGAGGCCTGGCTGGTGTACGCCGCCCTCGACGTCGAGGTGCTCGTCGAGCTGCGCAACGCCCTCGAAGCCGAGCTGCGGGCGCAGGGCAAGCTGGCCTGGGCGCACGAGGAGTTCGAGGCGGTGCGGCTGGCGCCGCCGCCGGCACCCCGCACCGACCCCTGGCGCCGCACCTCCGGCATGCACCGCCTGCGGTCCCGGCGGCAGCTGGCCGCCGTCCGGGCGCTGTGGGAGGCGCGCGACGCCATGGCGCGGCGCCGCGACATCGCCCCCGGCCGCATCCTGCCGGACGCCGCCATCGTCGCCGCCGTCGCCGCGGCGCCGTCGTCGCCGGAGGCGCTGCTCGAGGTGCCGGTCTTCGGCGGTCGCGCGACGCGCCGCCACGTCGAGACCTGGTACGGCGCCCTGCAGGCCGCCGCGGCGCTGCCCGAGGACCGGCTGCCGCAGCCGGTGCCACCCGGCGACGGACCGCCGCCGGCCAACCGCTGGGCCGAGCGCGACCCGGTGGCGGCCGCGCGCCTGACCCGCGCCCGCCGGGCCGTCACCTCGCTCGCCGAGACGCTGTCGATGCCGGTGGAGAACCTCGTGCAGCCCGACGCCGTCCGCCGCCTGGCCTGGCAGCCGCCGGCCGAGGTCGACGCCGGCAGCGTCGCCGACGCGCTGCGGCGCTGCGGAGCCCGGTCCT
Organism: Mycobacteriales bacterium; assembly: GCA_035540755.1. Taxonomy (GTDB): domain Bacteria; phylum Actinomycetota; class Actinomycetes; order Mycobacteriales; family SCTD01; genus DATLGD01. The sequence goes on from DATLGD010000064.1 coordinate 13,292, forward strand.
GGCAGGTCGGCCTGGTCGCCGGCCCCCTCGCCGAGGCCCTGAGAGCGAAGGGCCCGCTCGCCGAGGGCCCGGTCGCCGAGGGTCCGGTCGCCGAGGGTCCGGTCGCCGAGGTCGTGCTCGCCGAGGTCGTGGCGTCGGCGGGACCAGCGGCCGGCGAGCCGGTCGCCGCCCCGCCGGTCCGGGCGCCCGGCCGGCGCGGCCCCCGCCGGGCCACCCGCGCCCAGTCCGGCCCGGCGGCCTCCGCTCCCGGAGCGTGACCGCACCTCGCCTGGTCGGGCCGCAGGTCGCGCTCGTGCCCGTGGCCGCCGCGGTCGCCGACGCCGTGGTCGACGGTCGGACCGACGATCTCGAGCCGCTGCTGCAGCAGTCCGGGCTGCGGCCGGGCACCGGCTGGCCGCACGCCGACAGCGCGGGCGCGCTCGCCGGGGCGGGCTCCGGGGTACCCGTGGCGGCCGAGGACCTCCGCTGCTGGCTGGTCACCGCCGGCGGCGAGGTCCTCGGCGAGTGCGGCTGGAAGCACCGGCCCGACCCGGACGGCACCGTCGAGCTGACCTACGGCCTGGCCGCCCCGGCCCGGGGCAGGGGGCTCGGCACCGAGGCCGTCGCGCTCGTCGTGGCCTGGAGCGAGCGCCAGCCCGGTGTCCGCCGACTGGCCGCCGACGTCCTCGTCGGCAACGAGCCGTCGCGGCGCCTGCTGCGCCGGCTCGGCTTCGTCGAGCAGCCCGTCGACGGCCGGCAGGTCCGCGCCGAGCGCGGCGAGCCGCGGATCCGCGGCCGGCACGTCTGCTGACCTGCCGCCGGCGGCCGCCGTCAGCCGTGCCCCGGCACCGCCCCAGGCCCGGGATCCAGCCCGCCTGCGGGTCGGCGGCCCTCCAGGAAGTAGGCGCCGAGCGTGCCGGCGAGGGCGGCGAAGACCCCCACCGACCAGATCGACAGCACGACGTCGAGCACCTTGGCCAGCCCCGCGTCCTGGCCCATCGGCTGGCCGCTGATGGTGGCGAGGGCGGCGGCGTGCAGCGCGTCGCCGTAGACGTCGTAGACGCCGAAGGCGAACAGCAGCTGACTGGCCGAGAGCACCACGATCACCGACACGGCCACCAGCCAGGCCAGCCGGTCGGACAGCACCCGGCCGGCCGAGCGCGACGAGCGCACCGCCGACGACACCACCCGTCCTGCGCGCGCCGCCCGCAGGACGAGCACGAGCCGCACGAAGCGCAGCATGGGGATCGCCAGGAAGATCACCTGCCACCAGTTGCGGCCCAGGAACCGCCGCCGAGACGGCGCGACCCACAGCCGCAGCAGGAACTCCCCGACGAACACGGCCCAGAGCGCCCAGCCCAGCCAGGCGAGCGGCCGCTGCACGGCGGCGGACGTGGCGACGGTCTGACCGAGGACCACCAGCAGGAAGATCATGCCGAGCGCGCTCATCGGCCCGTCGAGCCGGGTGGCCACGACGTCGGCCCAGCGCTCGCGGGCGTCCGGGTCCATCGCCTTCGCGCGGCGCGCCCGCAGCAGCGGGACGTCGTCCTCCTCGCAGTCGACCAGCGAGCGCTCCTGCGACCGGGTCACGCCGTCGCCCTGCTGTCCTCGTCCTCGTCCTCGCCCTCGCCGCCGTCGGCCTGCTCCGAGCCGGGCCCGGCGGCCGGGGTGCGCCCGCGGACCATGTCGACGATGCGCGCGACGCTCGCCGCCAGCGGCACCGCGAGGAAGGCCCCGAGGATCCCGAAGGACAGCACCCCGGCCGTGATGGCCAGGATGATCACCAGCGGGTGCAGGGCGATCACCTTCGACAGGATGAGCGGCTCGAGCAGGTTGCTCTCGGCCTGCTGCACCAGCACGACCAGGCCGAGCACCAGCAGCGCCGTGGTCAGACCCTCCGATGCCAGGGCGACGAGCACGGCCAGCAGGCCCGTGACGAACGCCCCGACGATCGGGAACAGCCCGCCGACGAACACCAGGACGGCCAGCGGCAGGGCCAGCGGCACGCCGAGCAGCCACAGCCCCAGGCCGATGAGCACGGCGTCGACGAGGGCGACGAACAGCTGCCCGCGGAAGTAGGCCCCGAGCGTCCACCAGACCCGACCGGCGGCCTTGTCGACCGGGCCGCGGTACCGCCCGGGCAGCAGGTCGGCGACGCCGCGCCACAGGCGGCCCCCGTCCTTGAGGACGAAGAAGACGACGACCAGCATGAGCACGACCGCGGTGAGGAAGTCGACGACCAGCACGGCGGCGCCGAGCCCCTGCTGCAGGCCGCCGTCGGCGGCGAAGTCCTCGACGGCGCTGCGGGCCTGCTCCTGCACGCCGTCGATGTCGACCGGGAGCGGACCGTCGCTGAGGAACTGCTCGATCGAGGCGAGGCCCTCGGAAGCCTCCTCGACGAGCGTCGGGACCTCGGCGGCGACCCGCGGGTAGAGCAGCCGGGCAGCCAGCACGATGGAGCCGAGGAAGCTCACGATCACGAGGACGGCGGCCAGCGCGCCCGGCACCCGGCGCCGCTTGAGGAACTCCGCCGCCGGCGCGAGCAGGGCGGCCGGGAACAGGCCGAGGACGAACGCCGTCACCACCAGGCTGATGCTCTGCACCACCACCGAGAGCGCGAGGAGCAGCAGCAGCAGACCGATCAGCGCCCACGCCACCCGGCCGCTGCGGATCACGCGCTCCGAGGTGGACAGGGCACCAGCGCCCGTCGACGGGGAGGAGGTGCTCACGATCGAGCCCTACCCCGGTGGCGGCAGTCGGCACGGGGCACTTGTTACCGGTCGGTAGCAAACGGGCTACGCTCAGGACCACCCGATCCCGAGGAGCCTCTGTGCCGCGTCCGCTCCGCGACGTCGTCTTCGTCGACGGCGTCCGCACCCCGTTCGGCAAGGCAGGCCCGAAGGGCATGTACGCCGAGACCCGGGCCGACGACCTCGTCGTCCGCTGCATCCGCGCGCTGCTCGAGCGCAACCCCGCGCTGCCCAAGGAGCGCATCGACGAGGTCGCCATCGCCGCGACGACGCAGATCGGCGACCAGGGGCTGACGCTGGGCCGCACGGCCGCGCTGCTCGCCGGCCTGCCCAAGAGCGTTCCCGGCTACTCGGTGGACCGGATGTGCGCCGGCGCGATGACCGCCACCACGAACGTGGCGAGCGGCATCGCCTTCGGCGCCTACGACGTCGCCATCGCCGGCGGCGTCGAGCACATGGGCCGGCACCCGATGGGCGAGGGCGTCGACCCGAACCCCCGGTTCCTGTCCGAGAAGCTGGTCGACACCAGCGCGCTCGTCATGGGCTCGACCGCGGAGAACCTGCACGACCGGTTCCCGCACATCAGCAAGCAGCGGTGCGACGAGTTCGCCGTCGCCAGCCAGGAGAAGGTCGCCAAGGCCTACGCCGAGGGCAAGATCCAGCCCGATCTCACGACGGTCGCGGTCCGCAGCGCCGAGCAGGGCTGGGGTCTCGCGACCCAGGACGAGCCGCCCCGCCCCGGCACCACCGTCGAGGGGCTGGCCGCGCTCAAGACGCCGTTCCGGCCGCACGGCAACGTCACCGCCGGCAACGCCGCGGGCCTCAACGACGGCGCCACCGCGTGCCTGCTCGCCGCCGAGGACGTCGCCGCCGAGCTGGGCCTGACGGCCAAGATGCGCCTGGTCGGGTACGGCTTCGCGGGCGTCGAGCCAGAGACGATGGGGGTCGGGCCGATCCCCTCCACCGAGCGCGCGCTGCGGCAGGCCGGGCTGTCGATCGAGGACATCGGGCTGTTCGAGCTCAACGAGGCCTTCGCCGTGCAGGTGCTCGCCTTCCTCGACCACTTCGGTGTGGCCGACGACGACGAGCGGGTCAACCCCTACGGCGGCGCCATTGCGCTCGGCCACCCGCTGGCCAGCTCCGGCGTCCGGCTGATGACGCAGCTGGCGTCGCACTTCCGCGAGCGCCCCGACGTGCGCTACGGCCTCGCGGCCATGTGCGTCGGCTTCGGCATGGGCGGAACGGTTCTCTGGGAGAACACGGCGTGGGAGGGCAAGTGAGCGAGACGGCCAGCGAGCAGTACAGCGAGGTCGTCACCTCGGCGGCCGTCCGCTACGTCGAGGTCCCCGGGCTGCCGGGCGAGATCGCCCTGCTCACCCTCGACAACGGCTTCGACCACACCAAGCCGACGACGTTCGGCCCGAAGGGCCTCGGCAACCTCGACGCCGCTCTCTCGGAGATCGAGGCGCACGAGCCGCAGGTCCGCGCGATCGCCGTCACCGGCAAGCCCTTTATCTTCGCCGTCGGCGCCGACCTCAAGGGCGTCGGCGCCGTGCAGACCCGCGAGGAGGCACTCGAGATCGGGCGCCTGGGCCACCGGGTGTTCAGGCGGCTCAGGGACGCCGGCGTCCCGACGTTCGCGTTCGTCAACGGCGCGGCGATGGGCGGCGGTCTCGAGATCGCGCTGCACTGCGACTACCGCACGATCTCGACCGGCGTGCCGGCCGTCGCGCTGCCCGAGTGCTTCCTCGGCCTCGTGCCCGGCTGGGGCGGCACCCAGCTGCTGCCGAACCTGATCGGTCCGGAGAAGGCCGCGAAGGTCGTGCTCGAGAACGCCCTGTCCAACAACAAGATGCTCAAGGGCCCCCAGGCGCTCGAGCTCGGCATCGCCGACGTCGGGTTCGAGCCCGCCGACTTCCTGGAGAAGTCGCTCGCGTGGGCGGCTGCCGTGCTGACCGGCGAGGTCACCGTCGAGCGACCCGCGGTCGAGAAGGGCAAGCCCTGGCAGGACGCCGTCGCCGGTGCCCGCGAGTTCGTCGACGCGAAGGTCAAGGGCTCCGCTCCGGCGCCCTACCGCGCCCTCGACCTGCTCGCGCTCGCCGAGACGGCGTCCTTCGAGGAGGGCACCGCCGCCGAGGACGAGGCGCTCGCCGACCTCATCTTCAGCGAGGAGCTGCGCGCCGGCCTCTACGCCTTCGACCTCGTGCAGCGCCGGGCCAAGCGGCCGGCCGGCGCGCCGGACAAGAGCCTGGCCCGCAAGGTCACCAAGGTGGGCGTCGTCGGTGCCGGCCTGATGGCCTCGCAGCTGGCGATGCTGTTCGCGCAGCGGCTCGAGGTCCCCGTGGTCATGACCGACCTCGACCAGGCGCGCCTGGACAAGGGCGTCGAGTACTGCCACGGCGAGGTCGACAAGCTGCAGCAGCGCGGCCGTGTCGACGCCGACAAGGCCAACCGGCTCAAGGGCCTCATCTCCGGCTCGCTGACCAAAGACGCGTTCGCCGACGTCGACTTCGTGATCGAGGCCGTGTTCGAGGAGATGGGGGTCAAGCAGAAAGTCCTGGCCGAGCTCGAGGAGCACGTCTCGCCCGAGTGCGTCCTCGCCACCAACACCTCCTCGCTGTCGGTGACCGAGATGGCGTCGAAGCTCGCGCACCCCGAGCGGGTCGTGGGCTTCCACTTCTTCAATCCGGTCGCGATCCTGCCGCTGCTCGAGATCGTCCGCGCGGACAAGACCGACGACACCGTGCTCGCCACCGCCTTCGCCACCGGCAGGGCGCTCAAGAAGAGCTGCATCCTGGTCAAGGACGCTCCGGCGTTCGTCACCAACCGGCTGTTCATGCGCTTCTTCGGCGAGGTCACCAGGGCGATCGACGAGGGCACGCCCTTCGAGGTGGCCGATCAGGCCCTCGACCCGCTCGGCCTGCCGATGTCGCCGCTGCAGCTGCTGTCGTTCACCGGCCTCGCCGTCAGCCAGCACGTGGCCGAGACGCTGCACGACGCGTTCCCGGACCGCTTCTACGTCTCCCCCAACCTCGGCCGGCTGGTCGAGAACGGCGTGACGTCGCTGTTCGGGCGCGACGGCGGCATCGCGCCGGAGGCGGCCGAGCTGTTCCAGACCGGCTCGACCGAGCACACCGCCGAGCAGGTGCGGCAGAACGCCCTCGACGCCATCGCCGACGAGGCCCGCCGCATCCTCGACGAGGGCGTGGTCGCCGAGCCGCAGGACGTCGACCTCGCGCTGCTGCTCGGCGGCGGGTGGGCCTTCGCCAACGGCGGCATCACCCCGCTGCTCGACCGCACCGGCACCTCGGAGCGGGTCACCGGGAAGCGCTTCCTGCCCAAGGGCATCGCCAGCTTGCCGTAACCGGTTTCCGCCGGCCGGAGCCCTGCATCCCGGGTCGGCGTAGGCAACTGCCCCGCCGTCCCGGGGCAGTTTCCTATGCGCCGGATCGCCGTCGCTCCACCAGCGGCTCGGCAACTGCACCGGGATGTCCGAGCAGTTGCGCAGGCACTCGTGCGGCCACCCCGATGAGCCGGGCGAGGCCGCAGCGTCAACCCTCAGGCACGGGAGGGCGGCTCCCGCGGACGGAGGAGGCGGACGTGGTGCGCGCGAAGATCACCCCCAACCTGTGGTTCGACACCGAGGCGGAGCAGGCCGCGGAGTTCTACTGCTCGGTGTTCCCCGATTCCCGGGTCGTCGGCCTGACCCGGTACCCCGAAGGGGGGCCCGGCCCGGCCGGCTCGGTCATGACCGTCGAGTTCGAGCTGAGCGGCTCCCGTCTCGTCGGCATCAACGGCGGGCCGCAGTTCCCGTTCACCGAGGCGGTCTCCTTCGAGATCGAGTGCGCCGACCAGGACGAGGTCGACCACTACTGGGAGCGCCTGTCCGAGGGCGGCCGGCCCGGCCCCTGCGGGTGGCTCCAGGACCGGTACGGGCTGAGCTGGCAGGTCGTCCCGGCCGGCACGGCCGAGCTGTTCGCCGACCCTGACCCGCGCCGGGTCGAGCGCGCGATGCAGGCGATGCTCGGCATGGGCAAGCTCGATCTCGCCGCGCTGCGCCGCGCGGCAGACGGGGTGCCCGCCTGACCGTCCGCCGGGGTCCGCGCGGTGCCCCGGCACAGCCCGGCAGCGGGTGGCGGGGACCCCCCTCGGGTCCTCGCCACCCGCTGGGTCCGGGGAGGAGGCGGTCAGCCCGCCTCGTGCGGCGGGCGGCGTCGGGTGACAGCGACCAGCCACAGCTCGAGGGTGACCAGGCCGCGGCGGCACTCCTGCTCGACCTGGGGACCGACCGGGACGAGCCGCCCCAGCCCGGCGGGGGCGCAGTCGTCCTCCGGCAGGAGGGGCCGCACGGGCTGCAGCGCCCGCACCGCCTGGCCGGTGAGGTGCGCGACGAGGTAGGCGAGGGCCGCCAGGCCCAGCACCACGGCGAGCACCGCCACGTCGTCGGTCACGGTCGTCGGCGCCACTGCTGCTCCTCCTGCTGGGTCCGCGGGCGCTGCGCGTCCGCGGCGTGCCCTGCGACGATTGTGGCGTCGCCGCGCCGGCTTCCGCAGCCGTTCGGCGACAACGCCCCGGACGGACCGGCCGAGCTGGTCCGAACGGACCACCCGCGCACCGGCCGGCGTCGCCCGCACGGCGTCACGGACTGCGCGGCAGGTCGACCGTGACGACCAGCCCTCCCTCGGGCGGGGCCGCGGCCCGGACCGTTCCACCGTGGCCGGCCGCCACCGCGCGCACGATGGCCAGCCCGAGACCGGCGCCGCGGCGCGCCGTGCGCGCCGTGCCGTGGCGGCGGAAGGGCTCGAACAGCTGCTCGACCTCCGCCGGCGGCACCACCGGCCCGGAGGAGGCCACCTGCAGCCGGGCCCGACCCTCGACCGTTCCGGTGTCGACGCGCAGCCAGCCCCCGTCGACGTTGTGCCGCACGGCGTTCTCGACCAGGTTGCCGGCCAGCCGCTCGAGCAGGACGCGGTGGCCGAGCACTCCGGCCGGCGCCCGCGCCGAGGCGACCTGCAGCCCCCGTGCCGCGACCTCCGGCTCCACCTCCGAGAGGGCCGCCGCCGCGAGGTCCGGCAGCTCGACCCGCTCCCGGTACGGCAGCCCGTCGACCTGGAGGCGGTCACCGCGGGCCAGCAGCAGCAGGCTGTCGACCAGGCGGTCGGCCCGCTCGGTGGCCTCCCGCACGACCAGCGCGGCGGCCCGCAGGTCCTCGGTCGAGGCGTCGGGGTCGGCGAGGGCGACGTCGACCTCGGTGCGCATGACCGCGAGCGGCGTGCGCAGCTCGTGGCTGGCGTCTGCCACGAAGCGGCGCTGCGCCTCGAAGGAGCCCTGCAGCCGGTCGAGCATGGCGTCGAAGACGTCCGCGAGCTCCCGCAGCTCGTCCTGCGGGCCGGCAAGGGCGATCCGCGCGTCGAGCCGCTCGGCCGACAGCCGGCGCGCCGTGGCCGTGATGTCCTGCAGCGGGCGCAGCACCCGGCCGGCGAGCAGGTACGAGACAGCAGTGCCCAGGGCGCCGAGCAGCAGCAGAGCCCACAGGCCCTGGCGCACCAGGCGAGCGATCGCCTCGTCGCGCAGGGACCGCTGCAGCTCCTCCAGCGTGAGCACCCGCCCGTCCGGCAGGACGACGCCGAGCCCGCGTGGCAGGTCCAGGGCGCCGGTCGACAGCGCGCGGTCGACCAGGGCCACCGACAGCAGCAGGAGCAGCAGCCCGACCACGGCGGCGACGGCGGCGGGGACCAGAGTGAGCCGCCACCGCAGCGTGGTGCGCTGCGGTGTGGGGCGCTGCCGCGCGGTCGCGGCGGCGTCAGGCATCGCCGACCCGGTAGCCGGCGCCGACGACGGTGTGCAGCACCGGCGGGTCGCCCAGCTTCCGGCGCAGGGTCATGACGGTCACCCGCACCGTCGTGGTGGCCGGGTCGGCGTGCTCGTCCCAGACCCGCTCGAGCAGCTCCTCGCTGCTGACGACCGCGCCCTCGGCGCGCAGCAGCACCTCGAGCACGCCGAGCTCCTTGCGGGTCAGCGCGAGCGTCCGGCCGCCGCGGCCGGCGGAACGACGGGCTGGGTCGAGGTGCAGGCCGCCCGGCCCGTGCAGCACCGGCGGTGCCGCGGGCGTGGTCCGGCGGCCCAGCGCACGCACCCGTGCGACGAGCTCGGCGAACGCGAACGGCTTGCCGAGGTAGTCGTCGGCGCCGAGCTCGAGACCCTCGACGCGGTCGCAGAGCGACGCAGCCGCCGTCAGCATCAGCACCCGGGTCAGCTGCCCCTCGGCGGCCAGGTGGCGCAGGACGTCGTCCCCCGAGCGCACCGGCAGGTCGCGGTCGAGCACCAGGACGTCGTACCGGGTCGTCATCGCCTTCTCCAGGCCGGTGTCGCCGTCGTGGGCGACGTCGACCGCCATGCCCTCGCGCCGCAGCCCGCGAGCGACGGCGTCGGCCAGCGGCACCTCGTCCTCGACCACCAGCACGCGCACGACGCGGACGCTAGTGGAGCCGGGGTGAGGCCGGTGTGAGGTCGGACATCACCCGAATGCCTCCGCCTGCTGCCGGAGGTGCTGGGTACCGTCTCGTCATGCAGGCCCCCACGTTCGTCGAGCTGCGCCGCGGCGTCCTGGCCGTGTCCGTGCTGCACGACGTCGACGTGGACCTCGGCCAGCACGGCGTGCGCCTCCCGGGCACTCCGTGCGTCAGCATCAGCTGGACCGAGTGCCGCCGCGCGCTGGCCGGAACCGATCCCGAGAGCGAGGTCGGCCGCGAGCGCCTCGCCGGCTGGCTGCTCGCCCGGCGCTGGGCCGCCGACGCCGGCCGGGAGCACCTCGCGCTGGCGCTGCGGCCGGTGGGCCTGCCGGTCGACCACGCGCTGCACCCCGGGCTCGACTGGGTCCGCGTCCGCGTCATGGGCGACGCCCTCGACCTCGGCCTGGGCGCCGCCGGTCTCGACCCGGCCGATCCCGACCGCGTCGTGCTGCTGCCGGTCCCTGCCCTCGACGCCGCCGGCATCGATCCCGCCGCCGTCTGGGTGCCGGCGGCGAGGGAGCTGGAGCGGCTCGGCACCCTGGCCGCCGAGCGGCTGCGGCAGGACCCGCGGGGCCAGCTGCGACCGCTGGGCGACTGCGACGTCGTCACGCTGCTCGGCTCCCGCAGCCTGCGGGCCGCCCTGGCCGACGCTGCGGGCGGCATGGCCGCGGTGGTGGTGCCCATGCGGCGGCGGGGCTGGACGAGGCTCGCCCTCATCGACCCGGCCTTCGGGGCGGCCGCTGCCGCCGCGACGTCCGCCGCCGACCGCGGCTTCCCCCGGCCGCTGCTGCTGACCGCCGACGAGCTGACGGTCGTGCCCGAGGGCGGCCGTCCCGAGGCGATCCCGCTGCGGGACCCGGCAGCCGACGCGCCGTGGCAGCGCGACGTGCTCTACCGGTAGCCCCCGTCGCGGCGCGCCGATCGGTCGTGCCGGGCCGCGCGATGCTCTAGCGTCGAGCCGTGCGACGCAGCAGCCGGCAGCCCGGCGAGGACGACGGACTGGGCGGCGGTCAGGTCATCGGCCCTGCCGCACCGCCGGTGGTCGTCGAGGTGTGCACCTGCGGGTGCACGCCCCGGGTCGACGGCACCGCCACCCATCCGGAGTGGCCGCTCGCGGCGGTCTGGGCCGCGCTCACCGCGCCGGTCGAGCCCGCGGTCGGCGAGGACGACGTCGGCGACAGCGCCGAGGCGGCCCTCGACGAGGACGGCGAGGACGACGTGCCCTGGTGGGACGCCCGCGCCGACGCGCGACGTCGCCGGGCGCTGCTCCCGCTGGTGCTGCTCGGCGAGCTGCAGGCCGGCGTGCTGCTGCGCGCCGTGTACGAGGTCGTGCAGGGCGGCGGCGGACCGACCGCCTGAGCCCGCCCACGACAGGGCCGGCCGGGTCAGGGGCGGTCGGAGGATCGGGAGTCGTCCACCGACAGGTCCCGCGCCCCGTCGTCCTGGCGGTGCTCGAGCGCCCCGTCGAGCCGCGCCACCGTCTCGACGACCCGGCGGGCCACCTCCTGCGCGGTCAGCCCGATCTCGGCCAGGACCTGCGCCCGGCTGGCGTGGTCGAGGAAGCGCTGCGGAACGCCGAGGTCGCGCGTCGGCACGTCGACGTCGGCGTCGCGCAGCGCCTGCGAGACCGACGAGCCGATGCCGCCGGTGCGCCCGTTGTCCTCGACGGTGACCACGAGGCGGTAGCCCCTGGCCAGCTCGACCAGCTCGGCCGGCACCGGGGCCACCCACCGCGGGTCGACGACGGTGACGCCGATGCCCTGCGCGCCAGCCCGCTCGGCCACCTCGAGGGCCAGCGCCGCCATGCCGCCGACAGCGACGAGCAGGACGTCGTCGGACGGGCCGCGGCGGAGCACGTCCAGCGGGCCGACGCGGTCGACCGCCTCGATGTCGTCGCCGACGGCGCCCTTCGGGAAGCGCACTGCGGTCGGGCCGTCGGACACCGCGACCGCCTCGCGCAGCAGCTCGCGCAGGCGGGCGCCGTCGCGGGGCGCGGCGAGCCGCAGGCCCGGCACGATCTGCAGCAGGCTCATGTCCCACATGCCGTTGTGGCTCGCGCCGTCGTCGCCGGTGACACCGGCGCGGTCGAGCACGAAGGTGACCGGCTGGCGGTGCAGCGCGACGTCCAGGAGCGTCTGGTCGAAGGCCCGGTTGAGGAACGTCGCGTAGATGGCGACGACCGGGTGCATGCCACCCATGGCCAGGCCCGCCGCCGACGTCACGGCGTGCTGCTCGGCGATGCCGACGTCGAACGTGCGCTCCGGGAAGCGGCAGGAGAAGGCGTGCAGGCCGACCGGCTGCAGCATCGCCGCGGTGATCGCGACGACGTCGGGGCGCTCCGTGCCGATCTTCACCATCTCGTCGGAGAAGACGCCGGTCCAGCCGGCGGCCGCGGTGCTGATGGGCTTTCCGGTGACCGGGTCGATGACGCCGACGCTGTGCAGGCAGTCGGCCTCGTCGTCGACCGCCGGCTGGTAGCCGTAGCCCTTGATCGTCGTGGCGTGCACGAGAACCGGGCCGCCGAACTCCTTCGCGCGGCGCAGCGCGGACTCCATGGCGGCCTCGTCGTGCCCGTCGATGGGCCCGTAGTACTTCAGCCCGAGATCCTCGAAGAGCACCTGCGGCTGCAGGAAGTCCTTGAGCCCGCGCTTGAGCCCGTGCAGGGCCTCGTAGAGCGGGGGGCCCACCAGCGGCGTCTGCGACAGCGTGGTCTTGATGACCTCGAGCGCGCGCTCGTAGCCCGGGCTCATGCGCAGCGTGGCCAGGTGGTCGGCCAGGCCGCCGATCGTCGGCGAGTACGACCGGCCGTTGTCGTTGACGACGATGACGACCGGCAGGTTGCTCGCCGCGATGTTGTTGAGCGCCTCCCAGCACATGCCGCCGGTGAGCGCGCCGTCGCCGACGACGGCGACGACGTGCCGCTTCTCCCCCCGCAGCCGGTAGGCCTTGGCCAGCCCGTCGGCGTAGGACAGCGCGGTGCTGGCGTGGCTGTTCTCGATGACGTCGTGCTCGGACTCCGCCCGGCTCGGGTAGCCCGACAGGCCGCCCTTCTTGCGCAGCGTCCCGAACTCCTGCAGCCGGCCGGTGAGCAGCTTGTGCGGGTAGCTCTGGTGCCCGGTGTCCCACAGCACCCGGTCGGCAGGGCTGTCGAAGACGCGGTGGATCGCGAGCGCGATCTCGACCACCCCGAGGCTCGGCCCGAGGTGGCCGCCGGTGCGCGACACCGTCTCGACGAGGACGTCGCGGATCTCGGCGGCCAGCACCGGCAGCTGCCCGGCGTCGAGCCGCTTGAGGTCCTCCGGGCCGCGGACGGTCTCGAGGAGCGTCACCGGTGCACCCCCGCGCACCGGGGACCAGCGGCGTGCTGGCGGTCTGTCACGCAGTCTCCTCAGGGTCAGGGCGCCGCCCGAGTCTACGGGCGGGCACCGTTCCCGCCCGTCGGTGCAGCGGGGTCCGCACGTGCTCTGCACGACATCCGCACACCGGCGCCGCGCGGTTCGCCCGGCTCACAGCCGGGGCACCCACCGCTCGCCCCGCAGCGCGGCGGTGACCAGCTCGACCTGCCGCCCGGCCTGGAGCAGCCGCCTGCCCTCGCGCTCGTAGGCGCCGAGGGCGGCGTCGAGGGCCTCCGGCGGCACGAGGCCCGCCATCTCGGCCCGCAGGGTGCGCAGCCCCTCGCGGGCGGCGGCCACGCCGGCGCCGACGTGCTGTCCGGCGAACCGGGCCAGCAGCAGCGGGTACCGGCGCAGGACCTCGTGCGCCCGGTAGTCCGGCGGGCACAGGTCCAGCAGCCAGCCGACAGCGCTGCGCTCCCAGTCCGGCGCCTGCGGCGGCAGCACCTCCTGCGGCCAGCCGGGAGGCACGAGCTCACGCGGGGTCGTCACCCGGTCGAGCGTGCCCGGTCAAGGCGCGGCCCGCACCTGTCGAAGACCTCAGCGGGAACGGGAAGGGGTCTGTCATGAGCGGTCCCACCGGTGGTACCGGCAGCGCAGCCGACAGCGGCTCCGAGCTGCGCGCTGCCGTCCTCGCCCTCAAGGCCCCCAAGGCCGCCAAGCGCGCTCCCGCCCCCTGCTCGTCGGTCTACGGCCGGGCGGCCGCGGCCGTCCCCGGTGACGTGCGCCAGGCGGCGCCGTCGGACGTGCTCGCCGCACGGCTGCGCGCCGTCGAGACGAGCGCGCTGCTCCCCGGAACGACGCTGGCCCTGTTCGTCAGCCCGGTGTCGCGGCGGCTCCCCGACGAGACCGCTCGCAGCTGCGAGCTGCTGAGCCGGTCCGGCAGCACCGTGGTGGCCCTCGGGCCGGACCTCCCCCGCCTGGTCACCGACCGGGCCCGCCCGCTGTCGGTCCCGCTGCGCGCCGACGACTCCCTCGAGCAGGAGTGGGCGGTCGTGGCCTGCGGCCCGCACCGCCGGATCGCCTTCCTGGCCCGACGGCGCGGGCCGGACGACGTCTGGGACTGGCTGGTGACGCGCGACGCCGTCGCGGTGCACCGGGCCGGTACCGCGCTGCTCGAGCGGGTCCCGTTCCTCCGCCTGAGAGTGCCGGCGCTCGCGGCCTCCTGACAGTTCGGAAAGATGGTCAGAAGGGACCATGTCCCGGCGCGTCCTGGAAGCTGGAAGGCCAAGGTCGTCACCACGCCTGTCCGGTCAGCTGGTTGTCGAGTCAAGAGGACGTGCCGTGGTGGTCGAGCGCACCGATGGCGACCTTACCGCAGACGGTCGAGCTGTCTGTCCGCGGCGCGTTCGGCGGGTTTTGTGGCTCGTGTTGGCTGCCGCTGCCGCGGTGGCCTCTCCGGTGCTCGCCTCGGCTGCAGAATCGAGCGGGACGGCGCCGTCGCAGGTGGCTGAGGCGTTGACGGCGCCGGATGCTGCGGGCGCCTTGCGGCATGCCCAGCAGCGCGGTCAGGCCGTGGAGCGGTTCACATCGCGACCGCCACCCCATCGCCGACCTCGCCCTCGGCACCGACCCCCTCACCACCAACCGCTACACCTACGTCAACGGCGACCCCGTCAACCTCATCGACCCCACCGGCCATGAGCCCGGTGCCTACCACCCGAATGTGCGCCCGTGCGCCAACATCTGCGTGTATCGGGTGCCCTCTCCTGGAGAGGAGACACGTCGCGAGGACGGTTCGCACGCCTTTGCGGCTGACGCTCGAAGGAGGGATGCACGAAGGGACGCAGCTTTCGCCAATCGTGCTAGGCCGCACCCCGTTGAAGACCAATACTTTGGGCCAGCGCCGAACGGCAGTACGCGCACTTTTGGAGAACTGGATCTCCCGGCAGCGGCAGCAGACAATGCGGACTACGTCCTCCTGCGCTTCTATATTGACAACTACTATGCCGCCTTGTCTGCCCTCGCGGGGGACGACAGGTCGCCAAGTTCCGACCCATCAGCACCCTATCGGCTAGCAATTGCTATCAACGCACGGACCGGCAAATATTCCGTAACCGTCACAGAGTCATGCGTCTCTGTGGTCAAATCGCTGTGCGCTCCAGCCCATCCGCTAGGGGAGGATGCCGTCAATCAAATCTCTGTCCGTCAGCTCAACGAGGCGACGGCCGAGGTCGAGGTGTCCGTCCTCAACAGTCTTATTCGTTACGCCAAAGTTGACCAACAAGGCGTTCTACAAGTTAACAGGGATGGTTCAATCGGATTCGCTCTGAGCGGTGATGGCTACCCCAGTGTCGAGCTCATCCAGTACCGCTCGGGCGACAACGGCGCTGTTGTTGCTGACCGCAGACAAGGCTCGTCGCTGCGAACACTGCCCCCCGCTGCCCAACAGAGATTACTCTCTTAACATCGGGCGACCGTACAGTTCGGCGTCGACTTGGTGGGAGGCGCTGAGCCAGTGGTCGGGTTGAGGTGCACCGGGCGCGGACTCCAAGTCGCATATCTTCTGGGCGCGGCTGTGGCCGGCTTGCTCGCGTTGCTTCTCGAAGTGGGCGGAGCGCCGTTGCCGCTGCCACTCGCCGCGGAGATGGTCGCTGAACCGGCCACTATTCCCTTCTATGTCTTCGCTTCGTGTTGCACCTGGTTGTTCGGGGCCCTTGCCGCCATCGAGATTGTCACGCGCCGCGCGGCGTTCCGTCGTGGTGTGCGGCCCTTCGTATCAGTGGCTGCAGCGTCTCTGGTCGGAGCAGCGCTGATTGGATCCTCACTTATCGATGCGGGTATCATAGTGGCGCTCGCCATAATCCCGCAGTTGCTTCTCTGTCGCTCAAAGGACTGTGTCGCGGTGGTTAATGGTGGCGTATATCACCCTCGGCAGAGCTTCCCGGGATATAAGGGCTCTTCCTGCTTTGAACCGCCCCGGGTTCACAGGCCCGGCGGTTCGGTGCGGCTGGAGCAGTCAAGCCAGCTGCCGTAGAACGGCACTCACGGCGCAGCGACGGCCGCCAGCGCCGCCTCGGCGGCCGGCCGCGCGGCCTCGTGCCAGGCGTCGACCAGGGACAGCCGGGTGCGGCGCTCGAGCAGGTCGGCCGGGGTGCGCGCCCCCTCGGCGCGCAGCCCCCAGAGCAGCTCGACGCCGAGCACCGGCACCCCCTCGGCCACCGGCTCCAGCAGGCGGGCGTCGCCGTCCGCGAGCGCCGCCACCTCCCCGGCCTCGCTGCCGTAGCGGCGCACCAGCCGGGGCGGCACGCCCTGCGGCGCGGCGCCGACCGCTCCGACCAGCGGCAGGTCGGCGGTGCGGCAGGGCCGCTCGGGCGCCACCGCGTCGACGGCGTCCTCGGCCATCTGCCGGTAGGTGGTGAGCTTGCCGCCGAGCACGGTGAGCACGCCGTCGTCGCCGCGGACCACCGAGTGCCGGCGCGACAGGTCCGCCGTGCGCCCCTCCACCCCGGCCAGCAGCGGTCGCACGCCGGCGAACCGGCCGACGACGTCGGCCCGCGACAGCGGTCGCTCGAGACCGCGGGACAGCACGTCGAGCAGGAACGCCTCCTCGCGGGCCTCGACCTGCGGCACGTCGGGCAGCGGCCCGTCCATGGGGTCGTCGGTGAGGCCGACGTGCACGATCCCGTCCGGGTGCGGCAGGGCGAAGACGAAGCGGTTGCGCTGGCCCGGCACCGGGACCGTCATGGCCGCCGCCGGGTGGCCGAGCGCCGACGCCGGCAGGACGACGTGCACGCCCTTGCTCGGGCGCAGCTCGACCTCGGCCGACAGCGTGCCGACCCAGGCCCCCGTGGCGTTGACGACGGCGCCCGCGCGCAGCCGCAGCGACTGGCCGGTGCGCTCGTCGACGACGACGCCGCCGTCCCCGGACAGGGAGGTGGCCCGGCAGTAGGTGACGACGCGGGCGCCGAGTGAGGCGGCGGTGCGGGCCAGGGCGACGACGAGGCGGGCGTCGTCCTCGAGCTGGCCGTCCCACCCGAGCAGGCCCCCGCGCAGGCCGGCACGGCGCACGGCCGGGAGCAGGCGGGTGGCCTCGGCCACGGTGAGGCGGCGGGGCCGGGGCAGGGCAGAGGCCCGCGTGCCGGCGGCGACGCGGAGCAGGTCGCCGGCTCGCTGACCGGCGGCGAACAGGGCGCCGTCGCGGCGACCGATGTCGTCGGACAGCGGCGCGACCATGGGCAGCGCCCGGACCAGGTGCGGCGCCGTGCGGGTGAGCAGGATGCCGCGCTCCCTGGCGCTCTCGAGCGCCAGGCCGACGTCGCCGGTGGCCAGGTAGCGCAGGCCGCCGTGCACGAGCTTGGACGACCAGCGGCTGGTGCCGTGGGCCAGGTCGCTCTTCTCGACCAGCGCCACCGACAGGCCGCGGGAGGCGGCGTCGAGCGCGATGCCGCAGCCGGTGACACCGCCGCCGACGACCAGCAGGTCGACCGTCGTCTCGGCGAGTTGCTCGAGGTCGCGGACCCGGCGCTCGGCGGTCAGGTGCGAGGCGGTCAGGTGCGGGGCGGTCACGGGACCTCCGGACGCAGGTAGGAGTCGAGCAGCCGGCGGAGCTCGCGGGCGGTGTCCTCGGCCGAGTGGTGCGCGGCCACGACCCGGGCGGAGAAGACGAA